>CANIVF010000167.1 GCA_947470895.1 Bacteroidota bacterium | reverse complement strand
TTTTTGCCATTTGCGAGGGCGCGAATTTATACAAATGCAATTGCAAAAGGTAGGTGCGCCTGCAAAACTCATTTCAATCTCAATCTCAAGTCGCGATTCGTTCTTTACATTGATTTTGTGACAAAGAAAAAGGCGGGTGTTAAACCCGCCTTTACTTTTTACTTCTTGTTGTCCACCGAAAAATCTTTCAATGCTGCTCCCAGTCCATCCATGTCGTGGTTGTATTCGCTTTTGAATTTTCCCCAGTCGCTTTGATGTGCTTCGTAAGCATCTCTGCGTTCTCTTAGCTCATTGTTTCTTTGTTCAAGTGGATATTCCGCGCAAACAATACCACCTATTCCGCCAGAAGCAAGGCCACTAATTCCGCGGCAAACTAGTCCACCTATTCCGCGGTAAAGAAGTCCACTAAAATTGATTGAAGGCTCAGCTGTTTGACGGGCGATACTTTCACAGATTTTGTAATCACCGTTACTAAATCCTTGAAAGTATGGCAAATAAAAACATTGACATGAGCAAACTCAGACAGATTATTAAACTCTATTGCCAGAAGCAAGGATCGCGCACAATCCGCGATGCTACAGGCATATCACGAAGTACCGTACAGAAATATATTACACAATTCAGGGGACTAAAAATACCCTTAGATGAACTATCTAAGCTAACCGACCAGGAATTAGAGGCCTTGTTTCATCCGGATCCGATTACTCCGGATCCACCTGAGCGGCAAAAGGAACTATATGCCTTTTTTCCCTATGCTGAAAAGCGTTTGAAGCAACCGGGGATGACCCTCCAACTACTTTGGAAGGAATATTCACTCAAGCATCTTGATGGATTCCAAAGCACAGGATTCTACAAGCATTTTAAAATCTGGAAAGGCCAATCACATCCCTCTATGCGAATGGTACATAAGGCGGGAGACAAAATGTTTATAGATTTTACCGGGAAGAAGTTGCACATAATCGATACTTCTACCGGTGAAATAATCGCTGTTGAAGTGTTTGTCGCCATTCTTGGGGCAAGTCAGTTGACCTATGTAGAAGCAATGGAAAGTCAGGATATGACTGATTTTATTTTGGCTTGCGAAAATGCGCTGCACTTCTTTGGCGGAGCCCCAGCTGCGGTCGTGCCTGATAATCTAAAGTCCGCTGTTACCAAGAGCAATCGGTATGAACCTCATCTAAACGAAAACTTTGAAGCATTTGCTGACCACTACGGAATGACTGTGTTGCCGGCAAGAGCTTACAAACCAAAGGACAAAGCATTAGTGGAAGGGATGGTGAAAATTGTTTATAGCCGGATTTACACAAACCTGCATGGTCAGGAGTTTACTTCTATCCAGGGAATAAATGAAGCTATCTGGAAATATCTTGAAGCGCATAATCAAACCAGTTTCCAGGGGCGTGCTTATTCCCGCAGAGAGCAATTTGATGAAATGGAAAAGCAGTTACTGCAACCTCTTCCGCCAATGCGTTTTGAGATGCGCGATCAGGTGATGGTTACTGTGATGAAAAATGGGCACGTATGCCTTCGCTGTGACAAACATTATTACAGTGTTCCTTATCAGAATATAGGAAATAAGGTCAAGTTGTTTTACTCCAAATCAAGAATAGAAATCTATTACAACTACGAATTAATTGGCTCCCATGACCGGGTAAAAAGTCCGCATAACTATACTACGGACCCTGCACATATGGCCACCTATCACCAGCACCTTACCGATTGGAACCCGGGACGGTTTATGGAAGAGGCACATAAAATCCACAGCGAAGTAGGATTTTATATTGAACAGGTAATCCTTAAAAAACCTCATCCGGAACAAGCCTACAAATCCTGCCAGGGTATTCTCTCCTTTTCAAAGCGCGTAGGTAATGAGCGGCTGATCCGCGCTTGCCAGCGGGCACACCGGTACGGGATATACCACTACAGAATCATTGAGAGCATCCTGCAACGAAACCTGGATCAATCTGATATAGAAGAGGATACTCTCCCAATGCCCACGCATGACAACATACGCGGAGAAGATTACTATCAATAAAATAATTCACTAACCAAAAACAATAAAACAATGAATGAACAAACCGTTAAGAAAATGAAGGGAATGAAATTTTATGGAATGCTAAGAGCCTTCCAGACCAGCCTTGAATCCGGCAAGATGAATGATCTGACATCCGATGAAATGATCTCCCATCTAATAGATGAAGAGTGGGATGACCGCTACAATCGAAAGATTGAACGAAGTATGAAAAATGCACGGTTCCGATACAAGGCTTCTATAGAACAGATGGATTTTGATACCAGCCGCAACATGGACAAGAACCAAGTTATGCGGTTAGCTGAGTGTTTGTTTATTGACAAGAAAGAGAATGTGCTGATTACCGGAAGCACCGGTATCGGGAAGAGTTACTTGGCATCCGCGCTCGGACAACAGGCCTGTTCGATGGGCTACCGGGTAATTTATGCGAGCACTGCTAAGTTGTTTTCAAAACTAAAAATGGCAAAAGCCGATGGATCGTATATCGCTGAAGTAGTCAAGATAGAACGACAGCAATTACTTATTCTTGATGACTTCGGTATACAGCCAATTGACGCGCAAAGTCGCGCCATACTTATGGAGATCATAGAGGACCGGCATGGGAAAGGTTCCACTATAATTACCTCTCAAGTTCCCGTGGTCAAGTGGCATGAGGTTATAGGAGAACAGACAATCGCAGATGCAATCCTGGACCGTTTGATCCATAATGCACACCGGTTGGACCTTACCGGAGAATCACTCAGGAAAAAAAGTCATACTAAATCGGAAGAATAAACAGACCCAGTAAAATAAAATAGATAATCTTGCACCCTCGTGAAACA
The DNA here is from genome assembly GCA_947470895.1 of Bacteroidota bacterium. Classification (GTDB taxonomy): domain Bacteria; phylum Bacteroidota; class Bacteroidia; order Cytophagales; family Cyclobacteriaceae; genus ELB16-189. The sequence continues at coordinate 500 of CANIVF010000167.1, read as the reverse complement.
GCAAAAAACACCTTCAATTAACCAGTTAACTTTGGTGGACTTCTTTACCGCGGAATAGGTGGACTAGTTTGCGCGGAATATCCAGTACATTACAGTTTTACAATAACAATATAAACGGCACTAAGTCGTTTATAGAGATACAATAAAAAATTGATGTTGGTGATAACACCAACATCGGCAAAGAAACTCAGTGGGTGGGTTAATGAGAAGCCGGCTTGAGCAATCAGGTCGGCTCTCTTATTTTATTCCGCATTCAACATTCTGAACTCAGCATTATCAAATGTGTGAATCATGCAACTCTTGCATTGAATTGTGTAATACTTCGCTCACCAAGCTGTTCAACTTTGCGCCTTATGCGTAAAGTCAAAAAAGGAATTCTCATAACTGTAATTACGCTCGTAATTTTAGTGGCAATCATCATCGCCTGCATTTCGCCCATAGCAAAATATGCCATTGAAAAATATGATGTAAAATATCTGGGGCGCGAAATAAAAATTGGT
>CANIVF010000166.1 GCA_947470895.1 Bacteroidota bacterium | reverse complement strand
TTCTGCTTTGGGTAAGGCGGTGATCCTAAATGCGGAGGCAATATCCTGATTGAATGCTTTGGATAAGAGCACATAGATCTCGGGATGTTTTGCTGCAACAACTGTGAGCATTCAAAAAAATATTCACTGATCACGGCAAAGAACTCGCGCTCATGGGTTCCCCCAGAGGGATCAATGTCTTTTTCTCCTTGATAAATGGCTGCTGTTTTTTCACGACTCAATCGCAGCCAGGGAATGCTGAATTGCTTATTGGCAAGCGTTGCCGATATGCCATCAATGCTTCCATCCTCTTTATCCAGCAGGTGAACGAACTAATGAAAGCCTACATTTTGTTTATCCGTTTCGTTTTTAAAACCACGATGCAGGGAGGGCTTGGATTGAATCATTTCTCCTTCCATTACACTCCCTCTGCCTACCATGCCGGTGATGGTTTGTTCCTTGCTGTGGTTACTATCGAATGATGCCGGATACAACAACACTTCATCCAGGAAGGTATAATCCCATCCGGGAAATCCAAGCACAGGAATGGCAGCGCTGCTGGCCACCAATAGTTTATCGGTGAGGTACACTTCGGTGTTTATACCGGTAATTCTTACCTTCTTTAAAAACCGACTGATGCCATGATCAAACCGCAGTTGATCTTCTACGGACAGATTGTGATAGAACAACACATGCTGTTCAAGCATCAATTTCCACGCTGCGGGAAATACGATGGGTGCATGATCGCTCTTGTCCTTAACAATGTGTGTTTAGACAAATGCGGCTATCGCCACGATGAGAAATCCCCAGGGATTGGTGTAAGATTGTAAGAAAGTCTGTAATGGAGAATGTTTTGAGCGAGTAATGGTAACCTGCTCCTTACCCGGTTGCTTCTCCACCCGTTTAGGATTGATTGATCCAAAAGCCTATAAAAAATCAGTTCACCTTTTTGATAGGTTATGAATGCTTGCTACATTTAGAATTAACCGATGCGGAGTTTCGTGTATACAGCCAACGGAGGTCGTATATGCGCAGTTGTAAATAGGGTATGTATAAGTTTACAGCAATGGGAGGCTTCGTAGAAAATGACTTGCAAGACGAAATGGTTAGGCCTTCCTTTAGATTATTTAGCATAGATTCTTTTATATTGACATTCACAAACAAAACGATTATGATAAAATTCTTTAAGGTCTTGTTCTTCATTCTTTTCATTGCAAATTTCATTTTCAATTTGGCTCAAGCTCAGTCAAATAGCATTTATGACATTGTATTGACAGGCGGCCGAGTTATAGACCCGGAAACTAACCTGGATGCCATTAGAAATATTGGTATCCGCAACAACCGCATTGTACAAATTAGCCTTGAACCCCTACAGGGAAAAGAGGTTATTGATGTGAGTGGTTTAGTGGTAGCTCCAGGCTTTATTGATTTGCATATACACGGACGCAGCAATGCAGAGCAGGAATACCAATTGCATGATGGCGTAACCACCGCGTTGGAATTGGAATGGGGCATTGAACATTTGGGCACATGGTATGAATCAAGAAAAGGAAAATCGCTCATTAATTTCGGTGCCAGTGTTTGCTGGCCGTTTGAGCGATTTAAAGCATTTGATAAATATAAACAGGCTGCCAGCGATTTACGTCAAAAGACTTCCAAAGGAGAATCGGGTATTGGAATACTTATGGATGCGGTTGGTCCTGCCATGAAGGAAAATCAAACGGCTGAGGAAATGGCAAAGACAGTCTCCAATTTAAAAACCGCGTTAGCGGAAGGAGGCGTTGGTATTGGTGTCCCGATCGGTTATCTCCCGACTTCAAAGCCATCCGAAATGTATAACGTGTTTAAACTGGCCGGGGAATTAGACGCACTGGTGTTCACTCATGTGCGGCATGCAAATATCATTTCCATCCAGGAAGTAATTTCAGACGCGATACTTTCAGGAGCTCCTTTACACATCGTACATATAAACAGTATTTCATTGGGCCAGATTCAATTTGCATTGGATATGGTTAATGATGCCAAGAAAAGAGGATTTGATATCTCCACTGAACTTTACCCATATACGGCAGGTTCCACGATGCTTCAAAGTGCCATGTTTGACGAAGGATGGCAGGCAGAAAAAGGGATTTCTTATGCTGACATTCAGTGGGTAAAAACAGGAGAACGGCTTACCAAAGAAACATTTGAAAAGTACAGAAAAGAAGGCGGTGCAGTGATCGCACACGTAATGAAACCTGAATGGATTAAGACCGGTATTGCAGCGCCAGGCGTTATGATTGCCTCTGATGGAATGGCTTATTCAAAACTGGCTCACCCACGTACTGCCGGAACATTTTCGAGAGTATTAGGCAAATATGTAAGAGAAGATAAAGTAATTGATTTGAACACGGCTATTGAAAAAATGACTTTACAACCTGCTAAGAGATTAGAAAACATAGCTCCTATGATGCGCTTCAAAGGAAGGATACAAGTGGGTGCCGATGCGGACATTACTATTTTCAATCCGAACACGGTTATCGACAAAGCTACTTTTGAAAAGGGTTTGGAGTTTTCAGCAGGCATTGAATATGTATTGGTGAATGGCGTATTTGTTTTAAAGAATGGCAAGACAGTCACGACTGCGTTTCCTGGACAACCTGTTTATGGAAAGTATAAACAGTAGGTCAGTCCAAAAACCGACATTATCCATAAAATTGACAAAAACAGAAATAATGGAGACAAGAATAAAAATAACGACAACCTTTAATTGCTCATTGGAAAGAGCATTCAAATCACCGATGTTATGTGATGTAACGAAAGTTCATACAGGATATGGAATCATGCCAAGAAGTAACCCATTGCACGGAAGACGAAAATTGGGGAAAGATAGGTTCAACTAAAAAAGTATTTGTTGAAAAATCATTGACACATAAAGGAGGTTTCGGTTCGGTCGACAATGTAGTTGAACGCATTGAAGATAAGTATTGGAAAATAGAAATTAACCAATTGTAAGCCTGGATGTTAAGTTTTAACAAATTTGTGGGCGAATGGCAGACAACCGAAATAGAAAAAGATATAATCTTGATTGAATATACCTATACACTTTATTCAAATAATGTATTGCTTTATCCTATAAATTGGATTTTTACCAAGACATTTTGGAGAAAATATATGAAACAAGCTTTGGAAAATGTTAGACAAATAACAATTGAAAAAGAACCATATAAATATGCTTAAAAAAGCCCGAACCACTAACAAGCAATGTAAAACGACCACTTAAATTAGGCAGTAAGAAATGACTACAGTCGAATTTAAAATGACGATACATATGGTTTCAAGTCTTGACGGATTTATTGCCAAAAAGGACAATAGCACTTCGTGGTTTGAAACCCCGGACAAATACGATAAAGGAGTTAATGGTGAAGACCCAGAAGAATTTCTAAAGACAATAGACTGTTATGTAA
>CANIVF010000165.1 GCA_947470895.1 Bacteroidota bacterium | reverse complement strand
GGATATTTCTCATTCGGATTCAGATTGCTGGCTGCTTCATAGTCAGCTAGTGCTTGCTCATAGGTTTTGGAAGCAAGTTCTTTATCCGCTTTGGCGATTTCTTCTTTATACCTTCTATCCAAATCGGAAGCCTCGCTATTTTTTGCCCTCAATGCTTTGATCTCCTCAATTTTTTCTTTTGGATATTTCTCATTCGGATTCAGATTGCTGGCCGCTTCATAGTCAGCCAGCGCTTGCTCATAGGTTTTGGAAGCAAGTTCTTTATCCGCTTTCTTAATGTCGGTTTCGTAAGCTATGATCTTACCGATCTCATCAATTTTTGTCTTGGGGTAGTGCTCGGTTGGTTTGTACTTTTGAGCCTCAAAATATTCGATCCTGGCCTCTTCATAATTCTTGCCAGCAAATGATTTATCAGCCTTGGTAATTGCGGCCGCATAATTGTCATGGATCACTTCTGCTCGGGTCTTCTTAGGAAGTTCAGTATGCACGAAGGAGTAAAACGGTGCCGTATGTTTTGCATTACTTTTATCATTTGATTTCGAGGGGCCACCCAATAAACTCAGGTGAATTTCATAGGTGGGAAAACTCAATTCATTGACACCCGTATTTTTTAAAGTATAGGAGCCTCCTATGGCGAATTTGTTATTTAACTTGATTCCACCTAAGGCAGAAATACCAAATTCTTGCTTCCACGATCCTCCCACCCAAATGATATGATTAAGGTGAACAACAGCGGCCGCTTCAAGTTGATCGGGTAAATTTTCATTGTGCCGGTAAACGACATAAGGCTCAAACACATGTTTATTGTCAGCGAAATAAAACCGGTTGCTGGCGTGCACCACAAAAGCTTGCAAAGGTTTGACTTCCGTAATGGTGAACGCATCTTCACTGACATAGGACGGAGCGAATAGATTGGGTATCGTAAAACCAGCATGAAAAGACTTCAAATGAAGAGATGCCCCAGCGTTTCCAATGATGGAGGCGTTTTGATTGAGTAGATTGATCAAGGCAGGATCTGACGCAATCGTAGCTGGATTAACTTTAGTCAAGTCGATGGTGTTCCATGATCCTCCTCCCGAAAGCCCAAAGCGGAGGTACTTTCCCTCACCTAACGGAACGGAGTAGCCGAGGGTAACAAGCATTCCAGTGTTGGAAAGAATACCTCTTTTGTCGTTGGCAGCATTCATCCCCAGATTTAATCCTGCTTTGAGTGGAGTATGAAAACTAAAATTATAGATCTCAGGCCCACCTTCAATACCTGACCATTGTTTACGGTAAGCAACAGACAAAACACTGTGACCATCAATGCCCGCAAAAGATGGATTTAATGAATAAGGATTAAAGAAAAACTGAGTAAAATTACCTGTATTCTGGGCGTATGTCAGATTAAAAGAAAAGGCCAATAAGATTGAGATCAGATGCTTAGCTCTTTGCATATAATTGCCGTTATAGCAAATCTACAAAAAAACATACAACCGTTTAAGTTTACCATCGTTTGAATTCTGTTGAATCCAATTTTTTAATAAGGGTAACCTCAAATCAATGAACATCGATCGAAGTCGTGATGATTAAAACGGATAACCGATTCCAACATTGTAAATAACCGGCTCCCGATTTATTCCATACGGTTTAAAAAATCTAAACTTATTCAGCATGAAACGGTCTCCCTCATCACGGGCAGGATCATAGACTTTTATTCCTACATCAATACGAAGCACCAGAAATGAAAAATCAAATCTCAACCCAAAGCCGGTACCAATGCCCATCGATTTATAAAAGTTCTTATTGAATTTGGAAGAGCCTTGCCATGAAGCTTTTGTTGGCGACTCCACACTGCTCGTCTTTACTTGCTTAAACGACCACACGTTTCCGGCATCGAGAAACACAGCACCGTTCACAAACCCAAAAAGCTTTTTACGGAGTTCAATGCTGCCCTCTAACATGATTTCACCGGGCTTCTCATAGCTATAATCGAATAAACCATCGACTTTAGGATTAGTGGCGAGGTTGGGTGGCACGGTACCCACTCCTAATCTTCTGGGTCGCCACGCTCTTAAACTATTGCTTCCCCCCACAAAGAAATACTTTTCGTAAGGCAACACTTTATTATCACTATAGGAATAACCAACACCTGTATTAATTCGATAAGCCACCAATGTATTTTTATTAATTACGATAGTCTTGCGCACATCAAGACTGAATCGTAAATACTTATAAAGTTCAAGCCCCGTGTCCGTGATGTAGTTCGGAATGGCAATATTAAATAAGGTGCCACCCGTTTCTGCCTGAGCACGAACATAAAAAGAGCTGCGATCGGTGTTCCCGTAGTTGTTAGGATTCCACGTTACACCAAAACTCATACTGCTGACAAATGAAGGCTTAAATGAATTACGGAGATTGTTACCTTGGTTTTCCTGCAGACTAACGAGTAAAGAATCAAATGCCTGAGTGAGTGTTGATCGAATTACATTTAAACTGATGAGAGTAAACGAGTATTGGGTCGTTTGTGTATTCTCCCAGGTGTAGGTATCGGATAATGTGGTAATCGATCGTTGATATTCTGGTCGGTCGGTATAAGTATATCCTGCAAGCAAGCGGGTGCGTGGGTTGTACTTGCCAAGCTGGTAGGCTTTCGCTTCTTTGAATGGAAATAGGAATTGCGGAAATATGATACTTCCGTTCAACCCCGCCTCGGTACTTTTATAGAAATTGCTGGCATCGGTAGCAGAAGCAACGCCTTCAAACCCAAATCGTCCATTGATTTCTATAATTTCAAGCCCCTTAAATACGTTGCGCTTTTTAAAGCTAGTACTAAAATAAGGACCGGGAAATCCTTGTGTCACCGTCATGCCGGCTTCGTTCGACCACGAATAACGATCCAACGGGCTGGAGAAAATATTAGTAATGAATTTTCCTCCGGAGGTATCGTAGTTGATATTTATAAATTTAAAGATGTCGAGATTGGCAAGTTGCCGCTGGGTACTAAATGTTTTGGATCGGTTGTAAATACTATCCTGATTAATGAACACACGTTGCGCCAGAACCTTTTTGCTGTATTGGTTCTGAAAATAACTGAATGTAATATCGCGATATGTATCTGATTCGCGCTTAACATTATCCTTCACGTTTATCGCAGCATCGGTTTGAAAAATAATCGAATCCGACTTAAAAATTTTGTGGAAGTTCCTTCTCGGTGGATTCTTAATTTCTATTTCCAGCGCAATGCCATGATCGCGCGTATAACTGGTGTCTACCGAAAATTCGATGTACTGCCTGGTGAAATCATAATAGCCACGGTCTTTAAGAAAGAGATCAATACGCTCCCGTTCCTTGTTTAATTTAGTCTGATCGTACTGATCAGATTTTCTAAGCAAGCTTAATTCTTTCTCCTGCAGCAGCAGAGACAATACCTGTTCATCGGGTACACGGTAGAAAATAGTGTCGTAATAGTACGG
>CANIVF010000164.1 GCA_947470895.1 Bacteroidota bacterium | reverse complement strand
TCGAATTAAAGGGCGAATCGATGCGGAAAAAATCAATTAAAAACTCTTTAGAAAAACAGTAATTTTAAACCATCAAATCTTATGGCCTAAAGGGGTGGGTCAAACCATTCCCGGAATCAGTGGGGCAGACTTCCCGGAATAATCATCATAGGTCTGATAAACACCTCTCAGAGCGAAAGGGACTTCTTTCAAAGAAGGTATGCCTGAAGGCTGTGTATCCTGAAACGTCACTTCCTTGCAGGAGTATAAGAGCAAAGACCAAAAAGTAATCAGCAGCAGCAATCTCATTTTTGGTTATACGGTTTAGAGGTTGTCAAGTTTATGAATTTATTTAACAGAAAATCGTTCATACTATTTCCTTAAATAAAGATTACCGTCCTGGCGATAGAGCTCTTGCAATTCGGGTATTGCTCTAAACACGTGTTGCATTTTATTCTCTTCATCAATGATAATGTCGGGGGCATCATCACGAAGAGCTTTGTCAAGCAAAACCACATTGTCGAAATAATCCAACTCTGTAAAAATTGAATGTGACAATCTCCAATCAAAAAACCCTGAAGCCATTTTGTTGGTTTCAAACAGCCCCCAGTCGGTCCCCAAAATCAAGACTCTTTTTTCTAAAATTTGATTGTGCTCCGAAGGCTTTGGAAACAGATTGCTATAATCGACCCTGTTAATTCTATTGTAGCGTGTTAAATACATGGTGGATATCAAAGAAATCATCAACAACCAGATTGTAAATTCAGCTAATCTCTTTCGCCTTATCAATAAAATGTAGTGGCTGATAAAATAAGAAAGTGGAGGAATGCAGGTTATTAATTGATGAGGTTTCAGGCTTGACGAAACAGCCACTTCTGCAATGGCAAGCAAAACCCACAGGAACATGATTTGTGAAAGTTGCGATTGGTACTTGGTTAAGCGAGCCTCACGATTCAACATAAAAAAAGAAAGCAATAAAAATAAGGCGGGCACCAGGCAAAGTATCAAAATCGAAGAGGCGTCCATGGAAGACTCATCTTGCCAATTAAGATTTGCCCAATAAAAATTCTGGATCAGAGCTGAGTAATTTCCCTTCATGTAATAAATCACCATGAGAAAGCCATGAGGAAGCATGAAACCAAATATTACAAGAAAGATTTTTCTGGCACTCAAGCGGGTGAAGATTGCCATGATGATGATCACTCCCGGTAAATACACGGCATAACTAAAAACAAATAATGATGCCAATCCAATATAAAGCCCCAGGTTCAAAACAATTTCATCACGCTGAATGCGAAACTCTATCTCCTTAAAAAGATTATTAAGCACGAACAAAAGCATGGTTGATGCCATCAGTTCGTTGGATAATGAAATAACATCAAATGAATAAAATGCAAGCAAGCCAAAAATGAGCCCCGGCAGATACGTGTTTTCGTGATGCGCCCTGCTGTTGATGAGTATAAGCGTGAAGAATGACAATTGAATAATAATAATGATCAAACTTAGCGCGTGGCTTGCCCTTTGAGATCTTCCAAAGATCGCATCAAACCAGCCCGAGATCCAAGCGGCCAGGGGTGGTGTATTTGTCAATACCTCGGCATACAAACTTTTCCCCTGATTTAAGATTTCTCCCAACACAAACATCTTCAGCTCGTCCAGAGTAATGTTAACCGGATCAATAAAAAGGGGTAGGCTAATCAAAATCAAGACGACCAAAATGCCCAAAAGGCTATAGGGGTCATTGATGCGGAAAAAGCGTAATAGCACAGTAAAGCAGATTTGGCGCAAGTAAAATAAAAAAGTCGATAATCGGGTTAGTAATTGCCAAGCGTGGGCCGTAATCTTTAGTATCTTTGTTGAATGAGTGGCACTGTGAGACAACAAAAATATGGCAGACTCATTCAGAAAGAACTGAGTGATATTTTCCTTAAAGATAAAAAAGGATTTCTTGGCAACGCATTCATTACGATTGCTGAAGTTAGATTGAGTCCTGATTTAAGCATAGCGAAAGTGTATTTGTCTTTGACATTGGCGAAAGACAAAGAAGGCGTGCTCAAAAACATTAAACATCACAAAAGTGAAATACGCAAAGAGTTGGGAAATCGCATTCGCAATCAGGCCAGAATAATTCCTGATCTTCTTTTCTTTATTGATGAGCTAGAGGAAACCGCGAAGAGAATGGATGACTTGATCAATAACCTGAATATCCCAAAAGATAAAGACGAAGAATAGCTCTTTTGCATATCCCTTGAATCTCCCCTTTTTCATAGCGACCCGCTATTTTCTTTCCAAACGAAAGAAAAACTTCATCAATATCATCTCCATTTTATCTATGGTAGGCATTGCTTTCTCCACAGCAGCGCTCATCATTGTGCTTTCTGTTTTTAATGGGCTTGAAGGGTTACTCCGCTCGCTCTACACATCATTCGATCCTGAAATAAAAATTGAATTGGTAAAAGGGAAATCATTTGAGGTAACAGTCGATTTGCTGTCTAGAATTAAATCTATCTCTGGTGTTGGCATTGTCACCGAGGTAATTGAAGATTATGCCTATGTGCGTTACCGCGATGCTGATATGGTTGTCACCATGAAGGGCGTGAGTGATAATTTTATTGATCAGCACCGACTTGATAATCATTTGGTGGATGGAAAGCTTGCGCTGAGAGAAAATGGAATAAAGTATGCTATCATAGGGCGGGGAGTGCAGTATGCACTATCTGTTGGCATTGAAGAAAATATATTTCCGCTTCGGGTCTTTTATATTAAGAAAGTCAAATCCACATCCATGGACCCCTCTAAGCTCTATGCTCAAAGTGCACTTCAACCAGGCGGGGTCTTTTCCATTGAAAAAACATATGATGAAAATTTCATTTTTGTTCCGCTTGATTTTGCGAAAGATCTGCTCAACTATGGAGACAAGCGAACTTCGCTTGAAATTCAAACCAAGGCGGGAAACAACATCGCTGATGTTCAAAAGGCATTGAACAAAACGTTAGGAGATTCCTTCAGGGTTCTCACGAATGAAGAACAACATAAAGATCTTTATCGCCTGCTTAAAATTGAGAAGCTATTTACTTTCCTTGCTTTATCCATGCTTATTGTAGTCGCATCCATCAACATCTTCTTTTCATTAATGATGTTAGCCCTCGATAAAAAGAAAGACATCTCCATTCTTTCCGCACTTGGTGCTCATGAAAGTTTCATTCAAAAAATATTTCTGAACGAAGGAGCATTGATTGCTTTTCTCGGGGCAGGCATTGGTCTCGTACTTGGAGGTGTTATCTGCTGGCTTCAGGATAGTTTTGGATTAGTGGGAATGGGCATGGAAAATGCCATTGTTAACAGTTACCCTGTAGAGATGAAATTCACCGATTTTCTGTTAACCGCACTGGTTATCATTAGTATTACCGCCATCGTCTCATTTTATCCAGCCCGAAAAGCCTCAAGCGCCTCCACACCTCAGCATTTGTAAAAGGCATCATAACTATCCGAAAGTTCACTTTATAAAAGTAGCGGAAAAAGTTTAAATCTTTGAGGTGTCTAAATCTTAAAAGAATGAGCCTCTTCCGCAGAAGCAAAAATAATAATAAACCAGTAATCCGGCAGGTAATTGATTTAGTGCCAC
>CANIVF010000163.1 GCA_947470895.1 Bacteroidota bacterium | reverse complement strand
CGATTTTGTAGTCCATGTTCTTTGTCAGAAAATCAGACCGAATTTAAACCTTCCTATTACAACTTAAAACGCTGATTATCTTATCCTTTCGATCCCTTATTCCTAATGGCCGCCATTAGAACTTTTTCTAATGACAATTCTGGGATTATATGATTTCCGCATCTCAACTCAAAACCTTTGCAAATTGTGCGATCGTTTATATGATCATTTTTGCTTTTTTAGGAATTTATCTAATTGTTGCAAAGACAGCACATCCAACTTCTGAAAGCTCTGGTAAAATTACCACCACCACGCATGTGTTAACTGTGTCAGGTATCCAACATAGAAAGAGTTAGAGCTTTAACAACGCCTATAAATCAAAAAGGGATGGAGAACCATCCCTTTTTGATTTATAGATAAGAATTACAGCCCGACTATTAACTAGCTTGAGCTTTTACTTTGCCGCGCATCCAGAATAACAGAACAGTGAATAGCACAATCAATATGGCAGGAAACGTAATCATCGTTTGTAGCGTAGCCTGACCGGCTGCCAATTCTAAAGCATCACCTTCAAGCCCCATAGCGGTTGATTTCTCTCTGGCACTGTCAATCCATCCTCCAATAATCGGTTGCCAGATGGATGTTGAGAACATACCTAAGGCCCCAACTACTGACATTCCAATGGCACCGCTCAATGGTATTTTTTCGGCAACAAATCCAATCATGTTTGGCCAAAAATAGCAAACGCCCATAGCGAAAAATACAGCAGCTACGTATGCCATAGGGCCTGTTTGCGTGCTGAACAAAAAGATTCCTAAGGCAGTGAAAATCGCTGAGCCAAGCAATACACCGGTTTGATCAAATTTGTGTACAAACTCTCCACCGAAATATCTTCCTACGGCCATTAAGCCAGTCACCAAAGCTAAAATCACCATTGGTTCCGCACCGCTCTTAGCCATTATAATTCCTGTCCATTGTTGTGGACCAAATTCTGAAATGGCGGTTAACGTCATACAGATACCGATGAAAATGAACAGTGGGCTGGCCATCGCCTTAAGATTTTGGGATAATGAAGCAATCTCCTTTTTTGGTTCTGGAAATGGTTGTCCGTAGAACAGGTATGCATAGATAATTGTTGGAATAAGAATTATCCAGATTTGAGCTTCCCAACCTAAATCCATTTTAGTCATGGCGAACGACACTAAGCTTCCCAGCACAATGCCTCCGGGAAACCACATGTGGAATCGGTTAAGTAATGTATTCATCTGCTTGCCAGAATAACTGGCGGCAATCATAGGATTACAAGCTGCCTCTGTACATCCATTACCAAGGCCAATAAACAATGTAGAAATTAAAAGGCCAGTATATCCACCCGAATAGATGGTGAGTAGTATGCCAACCATGTGGGCAAAGAAGGCAAAAATCATAATCTTTTTAGGCCCGAGAGTTCCGTAAAATATTCCTCCGATTACCATCGATATAGGAAAGCCTAAGAACCACATGGAGTTAATAACCCCAAGTTGTTGCGCGGTTAGCTCAAAAGTTCGCCCAAGTTCAGGTAAAATCCCGGCTCTTATACTGAACGAAAAGGCAGTGGTGATTAACGCAAAACAACTGGCGTAAAAAAGTCTTTTGTTAGTTTGATCATTCATGATATTGTTCTTTAGGTTAAGATTTGGTTGTAGGTTTTAGCTCGGAATATCAGTTTAAAAAAATACTTCTGCAAGCGATTGTGCGTCCAAATAAATCGTTTGCGGTTCAAAAGGTAAAAATGTTAACTTTCAAACTGGGAAAAGGCTGAGCCAGAAGTATCACGGAAAAACATGGTAAAGCATTTGACCATTCCAGACTAAATCATTTTGCATGAATACCACACAATACTTATTAGGATTAGACATCGGGAGTTCTTCCGTTAAAGCTACCCTCGTGAATGTAGAATCCGGTGCTTCTGTCTGTTCAGCCCAATCGCCAAAAGAAGAAATGCCTATGTTGGCTGTTCAGCCCGGCTGGGCCGAGCAGGATCCGGATCTATGGTGGCATCATGCCGTAATCAGTGTGAAGACATGCTTGAAAAATATTGATGGGGCAAACGTGAAGGCCATTGGCATTGCTTACCAGATGCATGGCCTTGTGGTGCTGGATAAAAATATGAAGCCTTTGCGTTCGTCCATCATCTGGTGCGACAGTAGGGCAGTTGGAATAGGAGAGAAGGCGTTTTCACAATTGGGCCACGAATATAGCTTGAAGCATTTGTTGAATTCTCCGGGTAATTTTACAGCTGCTAAATTGCGATGGATAAAGGAACATGAACCAGATGTATATTCCCGCATCTATAAAATCATGTTACCCGGAGATTACATCGCGTTGAAACTAACCGGTGAGGCAACTACAACCAGCACCGGTTTGTCGGAAGGTATCTTCTGGGACTATCAGTCCAACGGTGTTTCTCAAAAATTACTAGACATCCTCGAGATCGATCGCAGTTTATTATCAAGGCAGGTGGATGTTTTTTCTGAGCAAGGCTCCTTAACTCAGGCGGCATCGGATGAACTTGGACTTCCAGCCGGAACAAAAATCTCTTATCGTGCTGGAGATCAACCCAACAATGCATTTTCTCTTAATGTATTGAACCCGGGTGAAACTGCGGCTACCGCAGGAACATCAGGTGTGATTTACAGTGTCACCGATCAGAATTCATATGATATGAAATCAAGGGTAAATGCGTTCATTCATGTAAATAGTAAAGCGGATGTCATCCGAAATGGTGTGTTACTGTGCATCAATGGTACGGGTATTTTGAATAGTTGGTTACGAAAGAATTCGATTGGCAATGGCAACGTCTATTCATATGAACAGATTAATTCCATTGCATCACAATCGCCCATTGGTTCTGCAGGATTAAGTGTATTACCATTTGGCAACGGGGCTGAGCGTATTCTTGAAAATAAAGATGTGTCAGCTTCTTTTCATGGAGTGAATTTCAACAGGCATAATCAATCACATGTATTCAGGGCCGCACAGGAAGGCATTGTGTTTGCGTTAAACTATGGCTTTGAAATTTTACAAAGCATGGGTTTGAAATCTCAAGTGATACGGGCTGGTCATGCCAATATGTTTTTAAGTCCTCTTTTCCGCGAAGCGTTTGTGAATACTACGGGGGTTAGATTGGAGCGCTATGATACGGATGGAGCAAAAGGCGCTGCGTTAGGTGCAGGCGTAGGAGCTGGAGTTTATAAATCTTTTGCAGAAGCATTTAAAGGATTGAAACAAATTGGATCAGAAGAACCAGAGCGTAATTTGAGAGAGCAATATTTGAATGCATATCAGGTTTGGAAAGAGAAGTTGGAAATGGTGGTAAAGAAAAATTAATTCGATTTTCTTACATGAAATTGAAAACTGAAAGACGCATCATTTTCCCATAGCCATACAATGAGCTTGTACTGTATTGAGAAGCTAAATTGAATAAAAGAGCAAATCCCATGCTTTGGTAGAAGCTTGAAAAACGTTAATGAGGTATTAACCAAATACAAAACACTTTTACATTTCACACACATCCGGACTTTTGGCAGATCTACTGGAATAACCTATAATTCATGAAAGGCTGCTGTCTTTGTGTTTGACAGTGGGGAATAAAAGTGGCTCATGCGTTTTGGAATAGGGATGGACTTTTTTCAAAACACAAAGCACTTT
>CANIVF010000162.1 GCA_947470895.1 Bacteroidota bacterium | reverse complement strand
GAATATCCAGCCGATGACCAATAAAGCCATCGCCTACATAGTCAACATCCAGCCAATGTTTGGATGATTCGATGACGGTTTTTTGTACGTCAAATTCTTTTGGTTGAGAAAAGGAAGTGATTGAGATGAAGAGAAAAATGAAAGAAAGTCTTTTCATGAGGATGGATATGATCTTTGTGATTCAAGTTACAATTTATTTTGCTTGCTTCATTTTCTATTTCACTGGACAGGGTTCCAGGACCCCCGATATATCGGAGCCGGAACGACACCTAGTAGCGGAATTGATTGAATAAAAAAAATCGTACATTTAAATAACCCATTGCACCCCATTAAATGACCCATCAACCTGTTGACTCAGAACATGCACCTCACAAACGTTGGGTGAAAAGCTCACACTGGATCATCACATTAAGTTTTTTTGCATTGGTCTTCACCGGAGTGGAGATGATCATGGTGCACCCCCGATTCTACTGGGGCGAAGTTGGAAATGATCTTACGCCTGTTCTATTTGAATTGCCTGTGAGCAGAAACTACCAGCATGGTGGTTGGGAAAAAAGTGTACCTTTTTCGGAAGCAGCCGGTGCCCCGGTAAGCGCTGCCCGCACCTATGATATTTTTAATCAGAATGGTTGGGGGCGCAGTCTTCATTTCCTTGCGGGATGGTTCCTACTGGTGCCGGGGTTGATCTATTTCATCGCAGGAATTTTCACCGGCCATTTCCGCAAGCATCTCTGGCCAAAAGAGTTTTCACTGAAATTATTCTGGAATGATATCATCAACCATGTGCGCATGCAAATTCCGCCTGCAACAAATGGTCCGCAGTATGGGCTCTTGCAAAAATTGAGTTACGTGATCGTACTATTTTTTCTGATGCCTGTGATCGTGATGACGGGCATGACGATGTCACCGGCTATCACGGCAGCTTATCCATTTTTATTGAAGATATTTTTTGGAGCTCAATCAGCCCGCACCATTCACTTCTTTGCTTCTACCGCGCTTGTGCTCTTTCTCATCGTGCATGTGGTGATGGTGATCAAGTCGGGATTTAAACAACAGGTACGCGCTATGACCATAGGAAAATAAATAATATGGAAAAGAAAAAAATCATTACGAGGCGCAAGGCTATTATCACGGGACTGACCTCCATCGGTGGATTATTTCTGGCAGGATGTTCCAAACCATTGCCACCTACTTACGGTAACATCTTGCGCATGGGCGACAATCTTACCTATGTGGCACACCGTGCACTACTGCCAGGGCAATCACTCGCCAAAGAATATAACTACCGTGATATCTCTTCGTTTCCAGCCACGGGCACAACCAATCCGGCTTCATTCAATGAGGACTATTCACGCTTACAGAAAAATGCATTTGCTGATTGGGCATTACCGATTGAAGGAAGTGTATCACGACCCGGATCATATTCTCTTGCCGATCTTCAAAAGTTTCCTTCACACACGCATATCACCAGACATACGTGCGAAGAAGGCTGGACCGCCATTGGTCAATGGACAGGTGTGCCCCTAAGTACAATTCTGCAAAGCGTAGGGATACTACCCAGCGCTCGCTTTATTAATTTCTACGCCTATGATGGCTACATCGACAGTATTGATTTACTCGATGCATTTCATCCTCAGACCATGCTCGCTTACGGTATGAATGGCCGCGATCTTCCTGTTGCTCATGGAGCGCCTGTGCGCGTGCGGGTAGAAAATCAAATCGGTTATAAGAGCATGAAATATTTGCAACGCATCGTGGTCACGGATGAGTTTGTGGATCCGGGCGATAGTGGATGGGCGTGGTATACAGGGATTTGATTATTGAATTCAATTTGTAAATCGGTATATGAAATAATCATAGATCAATTTAACGGAGTAAGGACCTTTCAAAACAACCGCGCGACATACCAAAGAAGGTTCTACTGAATTTAAATTCTACAATATTGATTTCGGCACTACACCCCTTAGCCAGGTTTTAAATCGCTTTACCCTACCGGCTTCATAGTCAGGATTGAAAGAGGCTGTTGTATGCCAGGCGTTTTCCGGTTTCATATCTTCTTCCATCGCCTGGTATAATTTGTTGCCCGTGTGTGAATCATAAACGACTGCAATGCATTCGGTATTTAAGTTAGCGCTTCTGGGATCAAGATTAAAAGTGCCGATGACGGCAATCTCCTGATCAATGACCATGGATTTGGCATGAAGCCCGAAGATGGGCGTGAAGTTCATTTCTTTCTGCAGTGCTCCTGTCATGATCTTATATCGAATAGCAGCATCGGGTTTAAATTCATAAATGTTCACTCCTGTTTTCAGTAATGCTTCGCGCTCACGCTGATAGCCATTAAATGCTTCGAGGTTATCGGTAGAAGAAAGACTGTTGGTTAAGATCTTCACTTCAACACCTCGCTTTACGGCTTCGCTAAAAAGTTGTTGACTTAGTTCTGTCGTTACCAGATAAGGAGATTGTATAGAGATGGATTTCTTAGCATTGTTAATCAGGCTTATTAATGCATCGGTACTGGCACCGCCACCTTGCAGACCTTCATCACCTTTATTTTTTCCCGGTGCATCAGAAACAAACGCTACACTATCCACCCAAACCAAATCACCAGACTCTTGCATTTTCTGAAAAGCTACGGGCACCAACTTTATCTTCTCCCGCACTTGCGGCCAAAAATTAAGAGGGTTGCACGCATACTGATGCAGGTACTCATATTTACCATCCCTATTTAATTCAACATCATCCACACGAATGATACTATCCACAGGAACACTCCACTCACTATCCCAAAACCGATTGAATGATTGTTGAACTGTTGAAGACACTTTTCCCATCAGCAACACATCACGGTCTCTGAAACTATACTCATGATCGTAATCAAAATATTCATCAGCAATGTTTCTTCCCCCGGTAATCACCACCTTGCCATCCACAATAAAGGTTTTGTTGTGCATACGTTGATTGAATCCTCTGAAATTAGTGGTTAACGTGTACAGCTTGGAAGGAATGTTTTTACCAAGGTTGGAAGTGGGGTTATAAATCTTGATAGACAGATTGGGATGGGCATTGAGAGCTAAAAGTTCATCGGTATCGGCTTCTACCATAATATCGTCCACCAGCATGCGCACTTTCACCCCACGGTCGGCAGCGCGGATCAGGTAATCCACGGCAATCAACCCGATGTTGTCGGCAGAGAAAATAAAGTATTGAATGTCGATTGTTTTTTCAGCTGCTTCGCTTAGCCAGGCTCTGCCGATCATCGACATGTCACCTTCTTCTAAGGAGAACACACCGGTCCTACTCGTTAACAAGGAATCAAATGGAGCCAGGTGTTCAGACAGGCGATGCCTATCGGTGTGGATCTGCGAACAAAAATCTTCGTTGATGGGTGGATACTTATTTTCTTCCGATGAACATGCTGCGAGAAAGATAAATCCGATCAGGATCAACCGCGGGAAAAGCCTACTAATAAGCACTGCAAACATGGAATCTGTTTTTATTTCTCCAAGATAAAAACTTCCACTTACTCAGCCTCGACAGAATCAAAATAAAACTACACCATGGTATTGGTATATAGACCTCAGGCTAGCAAATTGTTAATCCCAAATCCATTCAATACTTTAGATAAAGTAAATTTCTACGTATGCTCGACACATTCTGCAATTCTATATCCGATGAAGCACAATTAAGGATTTCCCTCGCTTTAGGTAAGCTTGCCCTTCCTGTGTGGGAAGTTTACTTCACCAAAAATCCTGCTGCCATTGATCAGGTGAATGCACTGATCAGTGAAGCCAACCGGGTGAATGGCGGCATAGAAAAAATCGATATTCATTTTCCAAAACGGTCCATCGAAAAAATTGAACGGAGTCTTGCCGCAGCGAAAGAG
>CANIVF010000161.1 GCA_947470895.1 Bacteroidota bacterium | reverse complement strand
TAATACCACCCCAAGCAGTGACATTTTTATCCGTAAATAACACCTGTATCTCTTTCACCTTATTGGTTGTTTTAATCCTTTTAGTAAAGATAAATCAATCAAGCATTTATGAATAACTCTTCCGTCCTAATGAATAATCTGGGATAAAATGATTTTGGAGTCGTGTTGGAAGTAATAAACGTGCGCAATACGGACGAAGAGGCAAATCTTCACAGTTGGCATACCAGTTCAGTGTGGTAGTCGGACTATCTCCTGTAGCTGTTGGGATATAACAAATCTTCGGATCAGGTTTATTCGTCAGCTCTGCCACATACTTAATAAATGTCTTATTGAAACCCGCTCCACCAACAAAAATCACTTTGTCTATGGATTTTTTTGAATCTCTCACATTCATCTCTTGTGCACTTGAAAAGGTTAATTGAAAAACAAAAATGATGAGGTAAAGCATTATTTTTTTACATGACTTCATATATAGAAGTTCATTATTTCTATTCTTTTTCATCCAACAATATTCACTACTTAGTTAATCCTAAACTTCCCCGCCTCGGTAATTCCCTTCCAGTCATCCGTTCTAAATGGCACAGCAGGAAATCCTTCTTTATTAAACAGGTTAGCATCGTCAGGATTATCAGCCCAGGCAAAGTGTACAGCAATGGGTTCTGCCACTGCATCGCAGGAAACCACTACTTCATTTCCTTCCGTCCACGCTTTGGCATAATAAAATTTTTGATTAGATCCCGCTACTTCAAATCCTTTCAGGTAACCATACTTATCTTTCACCAATAAACCACTTCCCGTGTTGGTAAATGTTAACCGGATTTTACTTCCTTCTACTTTCATGGATTGATACATAGGACCACCATCGATCATCTTCGTATTGTATAATTGGTTTAATGCTATTGCCGCGAGGCGCTTGCCCACATCTTGTTTGTTGCGCGGGTGAATGTCGTTGGCTTCACCAATGTCGGTAGTTACTGCCATGCCGGTGTTGGGTAATGCAAGTGTCACCGTCTGTGCTTCACGCAACTCAGCCCATGAACTACCAAGTCTGCTGTTCCCATTGGCAGAATTGAAGCTCGCCAACTGAACAAAGTAAAAAGGAAAGTCGCCTTGTTTAAAATGATTTCGCCAATCCCGTATCATCAACGGAAATGCTCTGCGATATTGATAAGCACGACCAGCATTGGATTCACCCTGGTACCACAATGCTCCTCGTATGCCATAATTTAAAATGGGATTAAGCATTGCATTGAACAAGAGTGTGGGATAACTATTAGGGTTCACCGAACCTCCGTCACCAATCGACTCAACTTGAAAATTCCAGTCACCGGCCAATGGAATTTCCTTTCCGGAATGGGTAACAATCCGAACATCTTTATCATCACCATAAAAGCCACCACCACCACCGGTATCAATTACTTTTACAGCTATCACATTCTTACCTTCTTTTAATAAGGAGGCAGGAATGGAATAACTTCTTTTTGTGTTATATGAATAGGTGCTTCCAACTTTTACTCCATTCACATACGTTTCGTCATGATCATCAATCATACTTAAATCAAGTGTAGCGGCTTGACCTACATCCCCAGTCTGCAGCGAAAAAATTTTTCTTAACCACACCGTACCATCCAATTCGCCCAATGTATTCTCCCATAGCTGGGGCACTTTCATCACTGGCCAGCGGCTGTCATCCACGCTTGCATCTTTCCAGGTTGCAGCTTCTGCACCAACAGGAAGCATAATATTGATATTCTTCAATCTTTGTTTGATCTCATCATTTTTTTGTCTGACCATCTCGTCAAGATCAAGGACTGGCATTTTAGCAATCATGTCTTTGAATTCATCACTTTGTTCAAAGGCTGTTTTACTTGTCCATGTTTCTGAGTGTGTGCCACCCCATGAAGTGTGTACCAAGCCAATGGGCACTTTCAACCGA
Source organism: Bacteroidota bacterium (assembly GCA_947470895.1). GTDB lineage: Bacteria > Bacteroidota > Bacteroidia > Cytophagales > Cyclobacteriaceae > ELB16-189. Next base: position 2,388 of record CANIVF010000161.1, on the reverse strand, counting down.
TCATATAATTCGCGTGCGAAGAAAAAACCAACCGCGGTGAAGTTGCCTACCTGTTCAGGACTTGCTGCTTGCCAATCGCCTCCTTTCACTTCTTCTTCCGGTTTGCCCGAAACAGATTTCTGTACTTCAAATTGTCTTATCTGGGGATAGTTATTGTTTTTCATTTCTCCTTCCGCATTGGTAACCGAACACACCTGGAACTCCATGTTGGATTGTCCTGAACACACCCACACTTCACCTACCAGAATATTATTAATGGTAATGGTGTTCCTTCCTTTTACCGTCATGACAAACGGGCCACCGGCTTGTTCTGTGCCAAGGACGATCATCCACTTTCCACTATTATCAGTCCTCACCGATATTGTTTGCTTGTTGAATTGCACGGTAACCTTTTCACCCGCATCGGCCCAACCCCATAGTGTGATGGGCTTTTCGCGTTGCAGCACCATATTGTCGCTGATCAATCGAGGCAAGCGAACATTGCTGTAGGAATAAATAAAAAGAAAGATTGAGAATAATAGAATGAGTGATTTTTTCATGACAAGAGCGTTTTTTGCGTTGGTGAAGATACGGGGTATCGGTTAAAACTAAAACTCATTATTACATTCATGTTTTCATTATGTCTAGCTACCTTTAGGTGACTAAAAAAATGAAGTTGAAGGCCATATTCGTTGTCTTGATTTGTGTTTTGTTACTTGATTGCACTTCAGACCCAGCTATTGAGGTGAAGACAAATAATCCTTTAACTGGCTTGCCAAACAAAGGACCAATTCAATTAGATAGTCCTGTCATTGGTCAACGTAGTTCCTATGTGTTTTTTACAGCCACCAATAAAAATGAAACTGTCAGTTTTAGTTATCAGGGTGACACTCTGGTTATTGGCATAACTGGTTTTGAAGCTAATCAATGGGTGATCAAGGAATTTCTTACTGAAGGATCAGTTTCAAAGAAAAATAAATCAAACTCAGGACCAGGATCATGGAAGGGATACGCTGATTCAGTATTTGTATCTGAGATGAAGATTGATGTGGATTCCATTTATTTATCGAGACCAAAAACAAGAGCGTACAACTCCTATGCATTCGCAGGAAGAAACTGGGCCTTTCAGACTTGGCAGGTTGCAGATACAGAACCATTAAACATAACATGCTCACCAGCATTTCGCTACGGTTCTACGGTCAGGATGGAATACGCAAAAAATTACCAACAACTTGGCAAAACCTTTGATCTCTTAAATATTCATAATGATTATCGGGATATGGCAACAGACGGTTTTGGCTTTATGTATGCCTATGACATGCCACATAGCTTTGTTAGAATCTCATGGGTTAGCTATTGGGAATTGAACAAAGCAAATGGATGGGATTTGATAATAAGATAGGATTGCCACTACCAAAAGACGGTATATAATGCAATCAAAATTCCGATGATGATCAGCGAGCCAAACATAAATCCAGGATTTACTCTGAAGAGTTTTGCATCTACCTCAATAATTCTTTTCGGATTTACTTCTGGCTTTAGGATACTCATGATCACCATAATGATAATGATCAATACAAAGGTAATGGACATGCGATCGAGGAACGGATAATCGGGAAACCAACCGTTTGTCCATGCCGGAAGAAATTTAAGAATAGAAGAAACAGGAATCGTTAGTAAAGCGCCCGCCATTGCTGCGGCTGCCGTAGTTCGCTTCCAGAAAAATCCCATTAGAAAAATCGCCAGCACACCCGGTGAAATAAAACCGACATACTCTTGAATGAATTGATAGGCCTGGTCTAATGTTTTTAATGCAGGTGCCACAAACCCAGCAATGGTGATGGAAACAATTACCGCCCAGCGGCCAACACGCACTAACTTCTTTTCGTCTGCATGCTTATCAAAATACTTATTGTACAGGTCTAATGAAAATATCGTGGAGATACTATTTGCTTTACCGGCAAGCGATGCAACCACGGCAGCAGTGAGCGCAGCAAATGCAACACCTTTCAATCCGGCAGGCAAAAGATTCATCAGTGTGGGGTAAGCATGATCTGGTTTTAAAACTCCCAATTCATTTACCATCTCGGTCTGGAACATTCCTTCCTGATGCAATACATACATGGCAATACCTGGCAGTACAGCAATCAGCGGAATCATCAACTTTAAAAAAGCTGCGAAGAGTAATCCTTGCCGTGCAGTTTTTAAATCGGCACCCAGGGCGCGTTGTGTGATGTATTGATTGCACGCAAAGTAGTTGAGGTTGTTGATCCACATGCCACCGATCAACACCGATAGTCCAGGCAAATCTTTATAGTAATTATGATCTTTGCTTAAGATCATGTGAAAGTGACTTTCGGCATTGTCTTTTAACAAAACCAATCCTTTCCAGGCGTTGCTGCCAAAACC
>CANIVF010000160.1 GCA_947470895.1 Bacteroidota bacterium | reverse complement strand
GCTAAGGCTTGAAACAGATGATATTGAAGAAGTGTTTGCAAAGGTATCGGCTTCTCATCCTCACCTACTGCACCCAAATCTCAATAAAGTTACGCCCAGACCTTGGGGTGCCAAAGAATTTGCTATTGCCGACAAGCAACTGGGTATACGATTTCAACAATGGTAAACATCGAATTAAAAACACAAAACAACGAACCGTTAACATCAGTTTGGCAATATAGTGGGTGAAGTACCTCTAATACGATTGAACGTTGTTTTTAAAAATCATGAACATCCTCAAGCTGAAAAACGTAGGCGGTAAGCAACAAAAGACAGAAATAAGATGAATGAACAATTAAAACATGACTTAATAAACCTTGAACATTTACTTGAAACTGTAAAACTTCAAGGACTTGATTTTCTAGGACAACTTTCAGAAAGACCAACTTCAACAAAGCCAAATGATCAAGTAAATACAACCTTGAATGAAATTGGCATTGGCGGACTGGAGGCTTTAAAAATATTCAATGAAAAATTTGAAAAAATCATCGTTGGTTCATCAGGACCAAGATATTGGGGTTTTGTAACAGGAGGTTCTACACCTGCATCTCTTATCGGAGATTGGCTAACTTCAATTTATGATCAAAATACGCAATCCACCAAAGGACAGGGCGACATTTCAGCAATCATTGAAATAGAAACAATAAAATTACTTTTAGACCTTTTCAATCTTCCTAATGATTTTGTTGGAGGTTTTGTTACGGGTGCAACCTTGTCAAATTTCACTTGTCTTGCCGCAGCAAGACAATGGATTGGAAAAGAAAAAGGGATTGATGTTGCCAAAAATGGCATTTCAGGAAATATAAATATACTCTCGGCAACACCTCATTCATCTTCCATAAAATCACTCTCCATGTTAGGTATTGGAAGTAATAATTTCATCAAAATAAAAGTTGAAGAAGGGAATAGGGAATGTATGGATATTGAAGATTTGGAAAATAAAACCAAAGAACTAAACGGAGAACCATTCATACTCATTTCTAGTGCCGGCACTGTAAATACAACAGATTATGATGATTTTAAAGCAATAACAAAACTTAAAGAAAAGCATAATTTCTGGTGGCATATTGACGGTGCATTTGGTGCATTTGCAGTTTGTTCGCCTAAACATAAACATTTAATGACTTGTTGGGAAAATGCAGACAGCATTACACTTGATTGTCATAAATGGCTAAATGTACCGTATGAAAGTGCTGTGTTCTTATTAAAAGAAAAGCACAAACTCTTGCAAACAGAAACATTCCAAAATCCCAATGCAGCATACTTAGGTAATCTACTTGACAATTTTAGCTACTTAAATTTTTTGCCTGAAAATTCGAGAAGATTAAAAGCCTTGCCAGTTTGGTTTTCATTACTGGCTTATGGAAAGAAGGGGTATCAAGACATTGTAGAGAACTCAATCGAAATGGCAAATCGCCTGGGCCAATGTATTGAAATTAGTACAGGCTTTGAATTATTAGCACCTGTGAGATTGAACAATGTTTGTTTTACTTTGAAGGGAGAAGAAAACCAAAATAAAGTATCCGCCTTTTTAACAAATTTAAACGACACAGAAAAAGTATTTATGACACCAACAGTTTACAACGGAAAGAAAGGAATCAGAGCATCGTTTGTAAATTGGCGAACAACAAAACAAGACATTGACATTGCGATAAACGAAATGAATAAATTGGCAACAACTGAATAAAGTATTGACAAATCTCAATTTGATACTACTTAATAGTAATGACCTTGAATATCACCAAATGATTAAAACTTTAAATAGTGTAACTGTATATTCTCATCCATACTGACCCCTCATTCTCATAATGTTCACCCCCAGTTCTCATGATACTGACCCCTTAAAATTCGGGCCCGGGTGAACGAGTTTTATTAACATGGGATTCTCATCATATTGCCCCCCCCACTGAAGCTTATTCTCATGATGCTGACCCCTCTGGATCATGATCGATTCTTACGATGTTGCCCCCTTCGGTCCGGATTCTCATGATACTGACCCCTCCAGGATATTAAGATGGTTTTGTGGAAAAGACAGGGATTAGATAACCTTCAGGTTAAACTAATCCCACAGTATCACATGGCAGGAAAACACAAAACTATGAGCGTTATAAAACAAATTTTACGACTGCACAGTCAAGGTCACAAATTCAAGGAGATGGAGCGCATTACTTCCATCAGCCGGAATACCATTCGAAAATACGTTCGGCTATCGGAGATCAGTTCTCATGGACTGGAAGAATTACTAACGTGGGAGGATGAAAAACTAGAAGTTTATTTCAATACACAAACAGCTCCTACCCCGGAGCGAAAAAACAAACTGGAGGAATTACTTCCCTGGTTTGAAGAGCAACTTTCCAAACAGCACAAACGAATCCTTACCCGCTGGGTGTTATGGGGTGAATATCGACAAGAACATAGCGATGGATACAGCTATGCCCACTTCTGCCGCTACCTGGAAAGATACCAGAAGAATAAGGCTTGCAGTTTGCACATCGATCATCTTCCGGCAGATAAAACCTACATTGACTTTGCAGGCAAAAAGCTTTCCTATGTTGATAAAAATACCGGAGAGGTAAAGCCAGCCGATGTACTCATTGGCGTATTAGGTTATAGTCACTTACGTATGTAGAAGCCACAGAGAATCAGAAGACGGAAGAACTTGTAGGAGCTTGTGTTAACATGGTACATTTCTTTGGCGGTAGTACAAAAGCCATCACACCTGATAATTTAAAATCCGCGGTAACCGCTCCATGCCGGTACGAGCCTTCGATCAATAATGTGTTCAATGATTTTGCCAATCACTATCAGATGGCGGTTGTCCCTACACGATCTCTTAAACCACAGGACAAGGCCTTAGTGGAGCGATATGTTTCCATTATTTACACGCGTGTGTACAGCAGACTACGCAATCAGACATTCTTTTCACTTGAGGATCTTAACGCTGCTATACGAAAATATGTAGACGAACATAACCAGATACTTTTTCAAGGGAAAGATTATAACCGCCAGCAATTATTTGAACGGGAAGAAAAATCCTTACTGAATCCTTTGCCCGCTGATCCCTTTGATATTAAGCATTACAAGAAAGTAACGGTGATGAAGAACTCCCATGTCCAGTTACGGGGAGATCATCATTACTACAGTGTACCCTATCGCTACATCGGAGAGCAGGTTAAGCTAATTTATAGTCGAAAAGAAATTAGTGTGTACTTCAAAGGTGAACGTGTTGCCTATCACTTAAGAAATTACCAGAAGTACAAGTACACTACAGTAAAAGATCATTTACCAAGCCAACATCAATTTGTGATGGATTGGAGCCCGGAAAAATTCCTTTCCTGGGCTGGCGGCATTGATATGGTGGTCAAAGAATACATTCAAAAGGTGCGGGACTCCAAAAATTATCCAGAACAGGCTTACAAGAGTTGTGTCGGTATTTTATCTATTGTGAGAAAATCCGGTAAGGAACAACTCATCGCAGCTTGCAGTAAAGGAAATGAATTAGGGGTATACAATTACACCTTCATCAAAAAGGTTATTGAAAACGGTTATGCTCTGCAGTCAACCCAAGATGATCACAAGCAACCCGCTTTGCCCTTCCATGAAAATGTACGCGGACGGGACTACTATCAGTAAACCAATCAAATCATATTTTAAACTTTAAACCAATTACAATTACTATGAACATGCAACTCACTCAAACCATGCAACAGCTTAAGCTCACAGGCATGAGAGAGGCTTATGAAAGTCTTTCAGAAACCAGGCAGGTCGATCAACTCTCTGCATCTGAATTACTCAACCTACTGTTACAAGCTGAATATGAAGCACGGCATAATAAAAAACTTGTCTCCCTCACCAAGGCTGCCCACTTCCGGTACCAGGCTTCCATCGAGGAAATAACATTCCCAGTCAAACGCAACCTTAATAAGGATACTTTCCTGAGGCTGGCTGATTGTTCCTTTATTGATCGCAATGAAAATATTCTTATCACAGGTGCCACCGGTGTGGGCAAAAGTTTTTTGGCTTCTGCCATTGGCCACCAGGCTTGCAGCAAAGGGTATAAAACTTGTTACTTCAACACACAGAAGTTATTTACAAAGCTTGCTTTGGCTAAAGCAGATGGCTCCTATGTCAAAGAAATGATTCGCATTGCCAAGAAAGATCTTCTGATCATGGACGACTTTGGTCTACAGACACTCAATGCCGAAAAAAGAATGGAACTCCTGGAGATCATCGAAGACAGACATGGGAAACGATCTACTATGCTTTGTTCACAATTACGGGTATCTAAGTGGTACGATATCATTGAAGACTCTACTATTGCCGATGCAATCCTGGATCGTTTGATAAACGGATCTCATCGTCTCGATCTGAAGGGAGAATCGTTAAGAAAAAAATCGTAAGATTGTAAACAAAATCGTTCTTTGAGATACTGCTTTTCCACATAACCATCCGTGTCTCCGCTATAAATGCCATGAGTGGATGATGGGAGGCACGACCTGGCTTATTCGAATTATACCCTACTTTACTTCCTTCTTG
>CANIVF010000159.1 GCA_947470895.1 Bacteroidota bacterium | reverse complement strand
TTCAATATTATTGGAGGTATACGAATCCCCACTGCGCACCCAAAAGTTAGCGACCATTTTACACTCTGCTACAAAAGCCATCAACGGGTGATGGGACCATTTTCCAGGCTTCTTTGGGTTGTAGCCTTTCTTGGCTCCTTGTTGTGTTCTATAACGCGTAGCATGTTCATGAAATAGTAATACGTCATTCTATTTATAAATGTCAGATCAAAAAAAGCCGCTTCGCTACCGAAGTGGTTTTTTTTGATTGACGTGAGAGGATACTAAATGATCCATGAGCGAATCGTAGGTCAATGTTTTCGCGCATCGTCAAATCGCCATTCGTCTATCGCAAATTCTTTCCTCCCTCTGGCGCGCTTGTAGCGCGTTCGGGTGTGTGCGTTGGAGCGAACACACCATCTCAGTCATCTCACGATGGCTGTCCACGGCAAAAGGCAATGTGCAATTTGAGTTGAAAGTCCGAATTTGAATTTAGTGCATCTATAAAAACCCTATGAAGTGATGTATAAATTTTGCTTCTTGACAAAGTAGCGCAGATAGATGAAGGATAAATCGAGAGTATTGTTTGATGAGTAGTTTTAGTTGGATGAATCGGTATTCAAAACGATCCATTGTTAAAACTGCAAGCACACATCGACTTTATGATTTTTCGCAAACCGCTTGAGGTACATTATTTATATAGAGCAGAAGCCAAGATGGGTTTAATAAACCTTACATACAATTTAATCAGGCTAACACAGCTAAACTTGAACTTGAAGAGCAGGTAGTCTGGGCAAATGGACAATCAACATCTTTACAGGAATAAAAAGAAAAGTCAATCGAGCACTTACTGGTTATTTTTAAAAGATGATAATGACCAAATTCAATCAATCGTAAAAAGAAAAAAGTTGAAAACTGGTTTTTAGAAGTGCCTTTAATTATTAAAATCACTGATGATCATGATAAAAAATAGATTTAAATTCCTGATAGTAGCCTTCTTAATTCTCTTTTCAGAGCTGGCCATTGCACAACGAACTGCAAGTAAGATTGTCATGAAAGCAGGGGGATTTTCTGCTGCTGTGGTTAAAATTGATATTACGCCAAACGGTCCTAAAATGTTACTGGGTTATGATGCCCGAAAATCAACTGGCGTTCATGACCATATTTTCCATCGGATTATTGCGTTGGATGATGGTGTTAAACAGTTTTTTTTGGTTTCGTCTGACATCTGTTTAATCTCGCCTTCTGAATATGATCATGTAGCTGCCTTACTTCAGCGAAAACTTGGAATTGACCCTTTGGATTTCTGGTGGTCCTTAACACATACCCACTCGGCTCCTGAGGTAGGGGTGCCTGGATTGGCGGAAGTTTTTCTGGGCGAACGGTATAAACATGAAGTAGACACTGCCTACACATCAATGGTAGAAAGGTCGCTGATTAATGGAATTATCGAAGCACGTGAAAAACTTGTTCGGGCTAAACTAGGTGTTGGTTGGGGATTTTCGCAAGCGAGCATCAACCGACGCGCCTGGGATATTGATGGTAAAGCAATAGGAGCAATGAATCCTGATGGTCCAGTGGATCGAAGGATTGGATTAATGCGATTGGATAAAGAAGACGGGACTCCGATTGCCTTAATTGCAAATTACGCGATACATGGAACAGTATTAGGACCTGCTAATTTGGAAATTAGTGGTGATGTACAGGGAGTCGTTTCAGAATATGTTGAACAGAAAACTGGTGTGCCGCTTCTTTTTATAAATGGTGCTGCAGGTAATCTCGCTCCTATTTATAGTGTTTATCCTAATCCGAATGCAGGTCACTTGGGGCAATTTCGCGTACTGCTAGGAGATAAGATATTAGATGCAAATAAAAGGATAACCTCTAGCGTTGATTCAATAAAATTGTTTACTGGAGCAATAACAATTGAAACACCTCGAAAGGCCAATTTGGGTTGGCCTTCTTACTTGGATAAATATAATAAGGTGACAAAAGCGGGTGATAAAATAGTGATGCTTCCGGTTAGATTTTTGAAGATCAATCAGGATGTGGCAATCTGGAGTGCCCCTCTTGAATTATTTTGCGAAATTTCTAATGGGATACGAGAGCGTTCTCCATTCCCTTTTACATTTTATTATGGGTACACAAATGGATGGCTTGGATATCTTTCATCAGAACAAGAATGGAAGCGTGGAGGCTATGAAGTTCAAGGCGTGTCTCCATTTACCATTTCTGTGGAAAAGGATTTTACCGAACCAATTGTCAGTTATCTTCAGAGCGAACTTATCAGAAAAGATATCGCTCAAATTAAAGAGACTCCAAAAAAGGGTAGTTCAAAATCAAAGAAACGTAAGTAAACAAATTGAATTATACTTAGTCGGAGATGCTTTTTATGGATTTTGATAAAACCAGCGAATTCAAATAAAAAATTATGAACGCAACCATCGCAAGAAGTTTAGTCACAAATATTGGCAACTTCACTTCTTTACCTCTGCTTGATAAGCGTCCAATTGTTTTGTTTTTTCTATTCACTTTATGGTTGTTGTTTGCAGGCCATACCACTAGAGCAGATTTTCGTGCCGCTGTGGTTACAATTGACATCACCCCAAACAGTCCTAAAATGTTATTGGGCTATTCCGCGCGTCAGTCAACGGGTATTCATGATCGTATTTATCATCGTATTATTTTACTTGATGATGGTATTAAGCAGTTTTTTCTGGTGTCATCCGAAATATGCGTTGTCTCGCCCTCTGAATATGATCATGTAGCTGCCTTACTTCAGCGAAAACTAGGAATTGACCCATTGAATTTTTGGTGGTCATTAACCCATACTCATTCTGCACCAGAGGTAGGCGTTCCTGGATTGCCTGCTGTTTTTATGGGGGAACGCTATAAGCATGAAGTAGATACTGCCTATACATCAATGGTTGAACAAAAACTTATTGAAGGAATTAAGGAGGCTCGACGTAAGCTAGCACCGGCACGTCTTGGGGTAGGTTGGGGTTTTTCGCAGGCAAACATCAATCGCCGAGCAGTGGATGTTGATGGTAAAGCTTCGCTTGGATTGAATCCTGATGGAGCGGTGGATCACATGATCGGTTTGATGCGTTTAGATAAAGCAGATGGAAGCCCACTTGCCTTAATTGCAAATTATGCTATTCATGGCACAGTCTACGGACCTGAAAACCTGGAAATTAGTGGAGACGCGCCCGGGATAGTTTCTTCTTATGTTGAACAAAAAACAGGCATACCGCTTCTTTTTATTAATGGTGCTGCAGGTAACCTTGCACCTATTTACAGCGTTGTTACGTATCCTTTCCTGTCCAAAGAAAAGGAACTTCGACAATTCCGTGTGCTGCTGGGAGATAAAATATTGGAGGCAAATAAAAAGATTATTCTAACAACAGATTCAGTACATTTATTCACAGGATCAATGATCATTGAAACGCCCAGGAAGCCTAATCTTGGATGGTCCGACGACCTGGCCAAATACACACGCACGAGCAATATAGGTATAAATATGGTAAGGCTTCCAGCTCGGTTTTTAAAGATCAATGAGGATATAGCCATATGGAGTTTGCCCGTTGAATTGTTTTGTGAAATCTCCAACGAGGTTCGTGAGCGTTCTCCATTCCCTTATACATTTTATTACGGTTATACGAATGGCTGGCTTGGATATCTCCCTACTGAGAAAGAGTGGGAGCATGGAGGATATGAAATCGAAACTGTTTGTCCATATACACCTGCTGTAGAAAAAGATGTAAAGGAATCTGTTATTGCATATTTGGAAGGTGAAATGAAAGGCACCAGATCTTTTACATCTCAAGCAATCAACAAACCTGCGCCAGTTAGGCCGCAAATTGACGGGTTGCTGAGATGTACAGCCGAGACAGGGAAAGCTATCGGGAAGGATGTTAAATACATGTCTGAGTGGAGGGCTTTTGGATGGTTTACTGCGGGAAGCAGCGTAGAGTGGGAAGTGGATGTTGAAAAGGCGGGGGAATACGAAGCTTTGCTTGAATGGTCCGTTTCAAATGAAGAAGCAGGAAAAGAATTTCTACTGCAAGCAAAAGATAAAAAACTGACTGGAATAGTAGCGTCCAGCGGTTCATGGGAAAAATACAAATTAGAAAAAGTAGGGGTTATCAAACTTGAGGCAGGAACTCAGAAAATTGTGTTTAAATCAAATCAACCTTTTAAAACAGGCGCTTTGCTGGATTTTCGCGAACTTAGACTTCGCAGGATGAAGAGCGAGTAACCTTTTTTGTAGCGCATCTCATCCAAAGTTGCCATTTTATTTATACGTTTTCCAGCCATCGCGTTGTTCGTTTTTCATCGTACGTCCACAGCTTTCCCTGATTGCATGTTTCGCCCCTGCTTAACTTTGGAAGACTCAGTGAGGTGCATATTCTAAATAAGAGCACTATTCAGGAAATGTCTAAGAATCAAATCGGGGACATTTCCATGGCCAATGCGGGGAGTTTCCATAAATTAAATAAACCCAGATTATGCATTAGAAAATGCTAGTCGTTGATCTTTTTGCCTGACGATATCAAATAATCCGAGATCATGCATTAGAAAAATAGAATTCGATATAACTCTATGAAAATCAGGCTCTTTGAGCAAGTATTATTCCAAACCATCCTAATGCTATGCATTAGAAACTAACTGATTGATTCTCATAGAGAAAGAAGTTATCCACAAAC
>CANIVF010000158.1 GCA_947470895.1 Bacteroidota bacterium | reverse complement strand
GAAATTGAGAAGAACCTGGATTTTTGTATTTTGAAAATTGAACGAGCATTAAATAACGCAAAATGACTTTTATTCGAACCTTGAAAAGTGGGAAATCGCAGGTTATCAAGGATGTGGCTTTCTGTACCTTGCTAAAAAATAAGTTGCCTAGTGAAACAAAGCGGTTTGATGAACTAATTTCTGATTTTGATGAACAGGTTTCGAAAGTTGATAAGTCTGTTACAAAGGATGCTCTTAATAATGTTCATGGGGATTGGTATGAGTGGCTACTCGCTTTAGCAGCATGGAATTTTTGTGCTGAAAATAGAAAAGCGAATTTAGCGTTGATGACTCCAAACATAACCCAGTTTGATGTATCAAGACTTTATAATGATAAACTCTATGATTTGATAAAAGATCTTCGTGAGAAGGTGTTGCGATCATCAACCGTACAACTTATATCTTCGAATCCAGACTTTGTAATCATCGACAGGAATCTTGCAAATAGGTTAATTCCTAAAATGGAAAAAATATCTAAAATTGATGAAGATGTTATTCGAAAGATTGAAGCTACCTACAAGTCATTTGAAGGCAAATGTAACTTCGAGGAAATTGCTGGTTATATCTCAGTGAAAGTATCATTCAGACCAGACAGGAGGCTACAAATTCCACATGAAGGAAGTTTAATGAAAGCTATCTATACCCATTTACAAACAAGAGAATGGATTATTAATCCCAAAGGAATAAAATACTATGCTCTTGCGACTAAAGTAGGAACCCCAGACAGAGCCGCTTTAAAAACTGTTGCAACGCATAGCATAACTACCGTCCATTCAATACCTCAAGCAGCTGTTGACGAAGTATTCGAGGTTAATTCACTTCAGCAAGCTCGGGAAGCTTTTGCAAGGACTTTGGCCTCTTAGACCAGATTTGTTTTTTTATTGCAGCTCCTAAAGCTTGAGCTAATACTGGAGGGACAGCGTTTCCAATTTGTTTCCCTCCACTAACTAAAGTTATTCTTTCACGACCTTTACTTTTAAAACACCAAGAAAATGGGAAAGATTGAAGAGCAGCCATTTCAATAGTGCTTAATCCTCTATTTTCAAATGGATGAATATACTGACCTTTAGCTGGGTTATAGGCAGCGGTCCGTATAGTAACGGAAGGAAGGTCAGCAATCAATCTTCCAAAGGTATCATTGCCTTGATGTTTTCCGCTTTTCCAGCAATCGGGACGAAGTTTCATAGGTAGGACTTTGAAATTTTCACCTTGCCCTATGTATGTCATTCGATTTATAACAGGTTCAGAAATGTTCATTAAAGCGAAATCACTTCTTCTCTCAGGGTTCTTTGGGATTTTTTTGAATGCATCCTTAACACTTACCCACTTTTTGTATTTTTTTACGGGCGTGTTTTCTAAGTGCTTTACAAAATTATCATAGTTCTTATCATCCTTAAAGTGTGTAGGAAATGGGAAAGCGGGATTATTTATACCTTTAATTCCAATCAGAAAAAATCTCTCCCTTCTTTGAGGAACGCCATAATTAGCTGCATTCAAAATAGTATGAGAAATGCCATAACCCAAACCTTTAAATTTAGAAATCATATAATCTATAACAGCAGAGTGCTTCTGCTGAGTAATCCCGACAACGTTCTCAAAAATAAATGCCTCCGGTTCTATCCCTTTTACCATGCGCACAAATTCTAAGAACAAGTCACCATTCTTTTCATCTTCTTTTCCTAATCTCTTTCCAATGTTACTAAATGGCTGACAGGGAGCTCCACCAACAACCAATGATACTTCCCCCTTTCTTAAATTTGAAAACGTAAGCAACTCATCGACACTTATATCCCGAATATCTCCAGGTATTCTCATTCTCATTTTACCTTTTTCTACTTTTAACCCATCATCGAATAACTTCCATTCAGGTCTATTAAATTTTAGAGTTTCTCGACAATCTATATCATACTCAACACAAACAGCAGTGTGAAAACCAGCTTCTTCTAATCCGATATCCAACCCACCGGCACCGGAGAAAAGACTTACAACGGGGTATTCCATTCCATTTTTACCAAAAGGAAAATCTACTATATCTATAAAATTTGTTCCGGTTTCTGTATTAGTGTACATCATTTTAATGATCGTTTAGATTTTGATTTTAAAGATTTGTAGGTTGCCTTAGGTTCTTCAACTAACTCCACAGCCATAACTGCTGGATCAAAGTTTTTGCAACCAATAGCATTAAGACATTGCAATAAAAATGCAGCACTAAATGTTCCTCTGCTGATTTTACTGTCAATACTTGTCTTGGTTTCTTCTACGCCAATATTATCAAGATGACGTACAAGGTCTTCATTTGTAATCCCGCGTCTCATTAGCTCCGACTTTAGTAGGCGTTTAGCGTATCCGTTCCAATGATTGTCTTGCATGATCAAATTTGTATTATATTTTGCATATATGCAAAATATTTTTGCATATATGCAAAATATTTTTGCATATATGCCGGTCATACGATTTCATCAATTTAGTGCTTCAATAGAAAGGCACTCATAAAATAGCACATGTAACAGCGATATAAAGATTTTTTTAAGCCTAACATGTCTTCATAAATCTTTACACCACAATTTTCCTTACCCATCCCGTAACCATTTCCCCCCAGCGAAGTATTGTATTCTTATAAACCCCATCTTTATGAGCATCCAATACCGCACCCTGCTTGGTTTCCTGATTCTTGCACTGGCCATTGTTCCGGGCTTTTCGCAGGAGGCCAACACCAAAAAGGCAGAAACCAAAACCCCAGTCGTAACCAAAGAAGAACCGCGGTCGGATGGCCTGCGAAAAATAACCACCCGCACCTCCCGCGATTGGGATTTCGATATCCACATCGATGAAGAAGCCCTGGAAGCCAACATAGAACGGGCCGTGGAGCAAGCCATGAAAGAAATGGAAGTAACGCTTGAAAAACTGGAGAAGCTGGAGATCCACATCGAGCCCATCGAAATCAACCTGCAGGAGTTAGACCTGAACACCAAGACCATCCAAATCCACATCCCCAACCTGAACATCGACATCGCCCCCATCCTCATCGATCTCGATGACCTGGATATTGATATCGACATCGATGAAGATTTCGACCATGACATGGATTGGGATAACGACAACGATAAAGACCTTGACGAAGATGATCATGACGAGGACACGTTCCTGAACAAGGATAAAAACAAAATCAAAGAGAAAGACAAACAGAAGGATAAATCAGACCTAAACGACAAGTCAGAAAAAACCGACCAAAAGGAAAAGGATAAAGCGAAGGGGTTGAAGAGGATTAATTGAGTTTCGGTCGCTATGAAATGTCATACCGGCCAGGTTAACCCAGATAAAAACGCAACACAGTATTTCAATACGCGAGCTTTAGTAATATTTCCGCGTGCGCTGATACAGGAACACCCGAGCGGAATTGAGGTGCGATCGTTAGATATTGGGAAATAAGCGTCTAGTAATGTTTATCAGATAAGTGGTAAACCAATCGGGTAATTCATAGAATGGAGCGTTAAAAACAACTTCAGCGTTTAATAATTCCAATAAAACTTTTGGCGCTGTTTCAGAGGTGTCTATAATCCTAAGCTCATCTAGAGTTTTGAAATGCCGATCCAACTGCAGTAAATTTCCGTGATAATTCAAATCAATCTCAGCAAGGCTTACATTGTGTCCCCCGCTTAGTGCCCGCTCCAGGACGCGCATCGCTGAACGTTCAACATTTATCAATCCGAAAAAAAGCATATGAACACTATAGCCATTTTTTTTGAATCTGTCTATAACCCTCCACGTAGGAGCTTCTCTGAAGTGCCCTTCATATGCAAAGTGATTGGCTTGTTTTATTGCTTTCTCTACTTGCTCAATGAAATGAACATCAACCCATTCATTGGCTAGGGCTTTTGCCTCCTTGCGGCTATGTAGTCCTGTTGCAACCAACTCTTTCGTTTTCTCGAGCGCGAGTTTGTCACCATCGAACACCACGCAAGCATTTCTAATGTGATGTGGAAGATATTCGGGTCCAATAGTAGATTTCCCCGCGCCATTTGAGCCAGTGATTATGTGTAGCTCAGGCAATGCTAATGGATTGATTCGAGGTCGAATCTCT
The DNA here is from genome assembly GCA_947470895.1 of Bacteroidota bacterium. GTDB lineage: Bacteria > Bacteroidota > Bacteroidia > Cytophagales > Cyclobacteriaceae > ELB16-189. Next base: position 758 of record CANIVF010000158.1, on the reverse strand, counting down.
TACGAAGGTTCGAGCTTTCTTCGGCTTCAAGTTCGTGCACAATAGTGAAATTCTTTGCGCCAGATTCATAAATTACAAGTTTGATAGCTCCTCCTGGATACTCTAAGTAGCAATGGTCTGGGGGCAGGGAGTTTGAATTTATCATAAAAAAATCTCCTCGACTGAGCCTATGCATACGCAATTTCTTCACCGCATTTATACCTCGAGTTTCTATTTCACTAATTTTCTTCATGCCTTATAAATACTCAATTTACAAAAAAAATCATTCAGTGTGATTATAGGTTCTTCTATATGATAACTCTACGCGTCTCAAAGAACGCCTCATTTTTTTGGAAATCCTACAAGTTGCTTTTTGGGGAGCATGTCCATTGAAGCTAGGCTCTTAATAATTTTCTAATTTTTTTCAGTAACTATTTTCCCCCAGGGCCTGCGGAAAATAACCACCCGCACCTCGCGCGATTGGGATTTCGATATCCACATCGATGAAGAAGCCCTGGAAGCGAACATAGAGCGAGCCATGAAAGAGGTAGAGATAGCCCTTGAAAAACTGGAGAAGCTGGAGATCCACATCGAGCCCATCGAAATCAACCTGCAAGAGTTAGAGCTGAACACCAAGCCCATCCAAATCCACATCCCCAACCTGAACATCGACATCGCCCCCATCCTCATCGATCTCGATGACCTGGACATTGATATCGACATCGATGAAGATTTCGACCATGACGAAGATTGGGATAACGACAACGATGAAGACCGTG
>CANIVF010000157.1 GCA_947470895.1 Bacteroidota bacterium | reverse complement strand
GCATCACCCTGTTCATTAAATTCAAGATCAACTGGATCTTTGATTAACGGTTCGCTGGCTACCAACGTGAGATCAAAACCCGGCTCGATTTGAAATCCTTCTGGTGTTGTACGCTTTTCCTGAGAACACGAGAAAAGAAAAAAAGAAGCAAGTAGCAGACTTGTGTATCCACAGGTTCTGATCGTCATAGTTTAATGGAGTAAATGGAGTAAATGGAGTAAATGGAGTAAATGGAGTAAATGGAGTAAATGGAGTAAATTAATCAAACCATCATTGAAAGTAAAGTCAACTGTGATAAACCCTTGAAGCAATTATTTTATTAGTTCTGATTTCAAGCACTTCGCCCACTTGCAAATCTTCTTCGCCAGCTACAAGCCGCCTGTACTCCATAAATACCCGATAATCATTAGCTGTGAGGGAGATCACCTCATACTTCAATGTTGGCAACCGGTCGAAGGCATCCTGCCACCAAGCGCGAATTGCCTCTTTGCCTTTAATTAACCCATGCGTTTCCGGATGCCTGAGTTTCAACTTAGGACTATAATGTTCAGCATCATGATCATAAAGATTGAGGAGATGCTCCAGATGATAAGCATTAAAGGCTGCAAACCAAGCAAGCGCAATAGCACGGTTAGTATGATTCATATAGCCAAATCTACTAATCTGTTCTGTTAATTCGAACGGAAAGCAATTGTCTATTTGAGCCATGCACAAGATTCTCTATCTTTCTAGATTATAATCCCAACCGAAATGAAATATTTGTTTCCACTAATCATTTTTGCCATGATTGGTTGTGCTGAAAAGAAAACAGAAACAATCGTTCATACGAATTCTGTTCAGCGCTATGCTATTCCACACTTTGCAGATTCTGCTGCGTTTAGCAAGATGCAGGAGGCGTTTCCTGTTATTGAAAAAATCTATCGCGATTACGCGGAACAAAATCATTTTCCTGCCATCAGTTTTGGTGTCGTTGCCGGAGGACAACTCGTGTACTCCGGTAGTGTAGGAACTTCGAACATTGCTAACCATACAGCTGCTACTACCAAAAGCTTATTCCGCATTGCCTCCATGAGTAAAAGCTTTACAGCAATGGCCATTCTCAAACTGCGCGATGAAGGAAAATTAAGGCTGATGGATCCTGTATCGAAATTCATTCCTGAAATGAATCAGGCAGGTGCACTGACTCAAGATGCTCCTGCCATCAATATACAAAACCTGCTTACCATGTCGGCAGGATTTCCTGAAGACAACCCATGGGGCGACCGGCAACTCGATATTGCTAATGAAGAATTTATGAAACAGATCAGCGCTGGGATTTCATTTTCAAACGTACCCGGTGTAAACTATGAATACAGTAACCTTGGTTTTGCTTTGTTGGGAAAAATTATCAATAAAGTTTCGGGCACTCCCTATCAGAAATACATTACTGAACATATTATGAAACCCATTGGAATGAACGATTCCAGATGGGAATATGATGAAGTGCCTAAAGAACAACTCGCATTGGGCTATCAATGGATTGACAATGAATGGAAAGAAATTCCTTTGTTACATGATGGCGCCTATGGCGCTATGGGCGGAATGATTTGCTCCATTGAGGATTTCAGCAAATATGTTGCGCTGCATTTGGCCGCCTGGCCTCCACGCAATGAAGCAGAAAGTGGACCGATACGCAGAAGTTCGATTCGTGAAATGCATCAACCCTGGCGCTTCAATATGTTGATCACGGATTCAAAAAAAAGAACGGGGGAACTCTGTCCGATCACAACAGGCTATGGTTATGGTCTTAACTGGAGAAAAGATTGCAGAGATATTGTGCGCGTGGCACATAGTGGTGGACTGCCTGGCTTTGGCAGTGAATGGCGAATTTATCCTGACTATGGAATCGGTATAGTTGCATTCAGTAATCACACGTACGGCTCACCAGGGGCAGCTAATGCCATTGCTCTAGATACATTAATTGCTATTGGAGGATTGAAACCAAGAGTTCTATCGCCATCTCAAATATTGAATCAACGCAAAGAAGAAATCATAAAACTGGTGCCGGCATGGAAAGAAGATCAAACTAACATCTTTGCAGAGAATTTCTTTTTGGACGAGTCGCTGGAGCGAAGAAGAGAATCAACCCGCGAAATCATGGAAGAAGCTGGCGCGATTATAAGTATCCATGCATTGGAACCTGAAAATCAACTGCGAGGTAGCTTTATTATAAAATGTGAGAAAAAGAATGTTTTTATATTCTTCACACTAACGCCCGAGAAGGAAGCATTAATTCAACAATTGGATATTGAATTAAGAGATAAATAAATCATTTGACATCTGTGGTGAATGCGTTTTACCACAGAGGGATCCGAGAAAACACAAAGGAGGAAAGAGAATGATCAGGGAGTTGTATCTTTACATCTTCACAAACTACTAAAGTTCATGGTCAATCGTTATGCCGGTGAGATTCATATCAACCCGATACGTATATTAAGAGGGGATGACTTCAACAACGATGGTCATATCAAAGACATTGAAGCCACGTTGGAGGACACACTGGAACTGAATCAGGAAATAAATGATCGCCTCGAAAAGCTACTAGCCTGGCTTGAAAATGGAAATGCCTCCGGTGGCATTCAGTTTCATTTTGCAGATGGCGGATACATCAGCGTGAAAGGGTTGCCCGATTCACAATTGCAACAGCTTGCTGCCAACGGACTGATTGAATTATTTGATTATGCGACAGATCGCGATTGGGTAAAAAAATACGGCATGCAATTCGGTCTGGTTTGGGAAGGTGGTCGAGCGATTGCCGTTTGATTAAATGGTGAAAATAAAATAAGTAAACCACTAAAGAAAAAAAGTATGTCAAACGAAAAAAAATCTGATATCGAAAATTCTTTAGCAAATGCTAATAACCTTGATAATCTAATCGCCTATCAAAAGGATTCGGTGGTGAGTAAAACCATTATTGGCAAAAAGACTGGCACTGTTACTTTATTTGCATTTGACCAAGGACAAGGTCTCAGCGAACATACCGCTCCGTTTGAGGCTATTGTTGTTATGGTAGACGGTGAAGCAGAAATTACCGTTGCTGGAAATCCTCACCTCGTAAAAAAAGGTGAGATGATTATATTACCTGCCAACATCCCGCATGCACTGCAAGCATTAAGTCCTTTTAAGATGTTGCTGACCATGATTAAATCTTAAAATATTTATCACCATTGCTCCAATGGTCCTGATCAATTTCCATGCAGATACTAGATTACCATTTAAATGCTAACTTGATCGATACAATTCACCTGTTATGAGTATTCTCCTGCAAGCCGATATTGGATTATTCTTAGGTCGTTTTCATCCCCTTGTTGTACATCTGCCGATTGGTTTTTTATTGCTGGCGGCAATTCTCTATGCCCTTTCTTTTTTCAAAGCATATTCCTTTCTGCTGAGAGCTTTACCAATTATCCTCTTATTAGGAGGAATAAGTTCTGTGGTTGCTGCCGTGTTGGGATGGATATTGTCCACAGAAGGTGGATATCAGGAAAGCACGTTACAATGGCATCAATGGATGGGCATATCAGTTGCCATTATCGCCATTGCCAGTTGGTTATGGACCAGCAACATCACGTTGAAAAAGATTCGTAAGAAAGACGAAACTCCGTGGCTCTCACAAGAAGACATTAATCACCGCGTGATCACGAATAAAAGAAATGTTGGATTAGTAATGGGCTTGCTGCTTGTATTGATTTCAATTACTGGTCACCTTGGTGGAAATCTTACGCATGGTGATCAATATCTTTTTACTCATGCTCCCTCGTTTATACAAACTTTATTCGTTGAAGAAAATAACGCAGCAGATCAACAGGCATTTCCTGCGGATCCAGATTCCACATTACTTTATAAACATCTCATCGAACCCGCTTTAAATAAAAAATGTTTCTCCTGTCATAATGAAAGTAAAATGAAAGGAGGACTTGTTCTGACCACGCAAGAAGGATTATTGAAGGGCGGTGAAAACGGTGCGGTACTTGAAAAAGGTTCTCCTCAGAATAGCGAACTATTCAAACGAGTCTCTCTGGATCCCGCGAGTAAAAAATTCATGCCGCCTAAGGGAGTTCACATGTCATACACAGAAATAGCATTACTTAATTATTGGATCGGTAGTGGGATGTCCTTCGATCTTACCATCACTAATGAAGCCATACCGGAAGAAATTCAAGTATTAATTCAGCAAGGCTATTCCCTTTCAACTAAAAAGAAATCCTTTTTAGAAAAAGAAAAAGTAAAGGCTGCGGCAGAAGATGTATTAGAATCTTTACGTGATCAAGGATATTTAATAAAAACGCTAGCCGAAGGCAATAACTTTTTGGAAGTATCTGCCAAGCATGGTTTAACTCGTGAGAAACTTGAAGCTCTTTTAAAAATCAAAGAACAAATTACCTGGCTGGATCTGGGAGAAACTGGGCTGCAGGATAGTTGGATCACAACGCTACAGCAGCTTACTAATCTAACAAGACTCAACTTGGATAATACTGCGATTGCCGATGCTGGCATTACTCAACTCGGAGATTTAGAACACCTGGAATCTATAAACCTTCATACCACAAACTTAAGTGATGCCGGGTTGAAATTATTGGCCAAACAAAGTAGCATAAAAAGGATATATGCTTGGCAAACAAAAGTTACTCAACAAGTAGTTGATTCCATCCGGAATGAGAACCCATCATTGGTTATCGATATGGGAATAGCACCAAATGAAAAGCCAATACCTGCTGAAATGAAAAAATAGATTTATTTAATAATCTCAGTCGGCAATAATTGCTCATGTATTTTACCGTCTTTCACCGACAAAAAATAATTCTTGTTCTCAGAATCCTGGGCAACGGATTTTTTTACTTCACCATTGACAAATAAAAGCCCGGCCAGATCATCACAGGCATAGCCCGCCTTCAGCTTGCCACTTAAAATCAACTC
>CANIVF010000156.1 GCA_947470895.1 Bacteroidota bacterium | reverse complement strand
TATTGCTTTGGGAGATTTACTTGTGCATCGGGTGTTCCGTTAGTCAGCAGGTAGTCGCCATAAACGAAAGAATTAAGATTCACATCGAATGCGTTGTTCGATAAATATTTTCTGCTTGTTAACACCAAAGGCAAATCATCAACACCATAAGTTCTTGGCAATGCGAGTGCAGATTCAATGGGATCTTTGATGATGATCATCCCACCCGCACCATAGGTTAGTTGTGAATATGTTTTTTCATGTAAGTGCGGATGGTACCAGTACGTTCCAGCATTATTTTTAATTTCGAACGAAGGTGACCACGTAGTGCCACTTGCAATCTCCTGATGTGGACCTCCATCCATTTTGGCTGGAATGTGAAAGCCATGCCAGTGCGTGGTGGTTGATTCTGATAAATTGTTGGTCACATTCATCTGCACATTGTCTCCTTTATTCATGATTAATGTAGGTCCCCAAAAGGACGCGCCATTATATCCATAGGTATCAGTAACTGCACCTGTCCTTAATTGTTTTGTGGATTTTGCCAATGTAAGATTAAACGTAGTTCCGGTTATCGTTGGAGGAATCCAAAGATCGTTGTAAGTGGTACTTGTAGTTGCGGTAGTAGTCGTAGTTAATGTAGGATCATTGTCCTTATTGCAACCGAGAAAGAAGGCAAGGAAGATGAGAGTGAAACCATAAATGGACTTTTTCATGAAGGAGATTTTTTAATAATCAATTGTTGTTTTTATAGTTAGACGCTTGTTTTACTGTATTCCTTCGGTGAAATAATATTATTTGTTATTCCTTCGGAATCTAACACTCTTGATAGTAAAAGCGAGGATCAATGTTAATGGATTAAAAGCCTGATATCTTCTATCAGTCGCTCGCTTTCCAGCTCCAGGGTGCCGTTATAAATCCCACGAATGTGACCTTGCTGATCAACTAAAATGAAATGTTCGGTATGTAAGAATCCCTGCGTTGAATTTTGAAATCCTATTTCACGTTCCGCAAAATAGGATTGACGCGCCAGGGAATATATTTTTTCTTTATCACCTGTAATTAAATGCCACTGCCCTGAGCGTATTCCGTGTTCAACAGCATACTTTTTCAACTGCGCTACCGAATCAATATCAGGTGTAACCGAGTGGGAAATGAACATGACCTCCGGATTGTCTTTGAATGTATCGGCTACCTTGCCGAGGTTCGCTGTGAGTTTAGGACAAATGCCGGGGCAGATTGTAAAGAAGAAATTAGCCACATAGATTTGGTTCCTGAAGCTGTTATTCGTTACCTCTTCGCCATCCTGATTCGTAAACTCAAAGGGAGCGATGGTGTGAAGTGTATCCTTCGAAAAATTACGTTCACCTGCCCATAGCGGAGTGAAGTCGGCCGTGTGATAATAGGGCACACTGTTTTCCGGATTGCACGAAGCTATCGTAAAACAAATCCAGACAAAATTAATGAGCCAATACTTCATCGTCTTTCCAAAGCGTTGCACATGATTTGACTCCAGTAATTCCGTAGTGCCTTCCATTGCGCACCTCATAATTCGCCCACACATCGCCCTTATCTGTCCATTGCTGCTGCAAACCTGCCTCATGACCATTTGCATAATTCAAACTCTTGATCAGCATACCGTTGACAGCCCACTCTTTGGCATTGCCTTCGTATTCACCATTTTTAAAATGATACTCAAGGCGTTTATTCCCATTTTCCCACCAGGCATCAAATTGTCCTTCCTTTTTGCCGTGTTTAAAAAATCGCTTCGATTGTATTTTTCCATTCTGATATTTCTGAATCCAGATACCATGCTCACGACCATCTTTAAATTCCTGAACCTCCAGGGTATCAATTCCATTTGGATCTAAAGAAAACAAAGAGCCAGAGAAGACAACATCATTAACATACGAAATACCTCCGGATGTTCTGGTTGTCACCTGATCGCGATTAACGAGCGGAGCATTTGAATTTTGATTGTCGGCACAAGCTGGCAGTAGCAGCAAGACGAAAATCAGAATACTATTGTGATACGGTTCCGGCTGTACCATAAAATCCGCTGCCATTGATATAAGGATCCGCGCCAGTAATGTGATAATGATAAATCCCGGAAGGATAATCAGAGGTTGTGCTGGTGTGGCCGTGATACGCATCCAGATCAGCATTGCTTACAGCTTTTCCGTTTTCGGTTGGTCCGTAAACAGGAAATCCATCCAATAGAAATCCAAGAAGTGCATCATTGCCTTTGGTTGCAGTTAAATAGTAAGGTTCTGCGTGATAGTGATACTGTCCGGATTGTTGTGGATGACCAAAGTATTGATCGAACGAATTGATCTCATTGGTTAATGGCTGATTAGGACCTGCATATTGATTGTAAAAAGGCACTCCGTTTAAGGAAATGCCTATGGGGCCCAGCGGAGTAGCGCTATGGGCTGTGCTTACTTTTGGATTGAGTGGAATTTTAAAAGTAAATGTCTGGTTGGCAATTTTGTTTGGATTGATGGTGAAGCTTGTGTTACTGCCGTTATATGCTTCGTATAATGCCGACTCCCATTGAGTGCCCTTGTAATAAGGGCTTTTGTGATCGGGACGGCCATTCGTTTTTATATAGACATAGTCACCTTCAACATAGAGGTCAGTCGCGGCATAGATCTTTTTATAGATGGCAGGCACATCGGCACTGGTGGACGGTGAAGCGTCATCGCTGCTGCCGCAACTGATGAACGCCAATACGATCAGTGCGTTAACGGATAACGAGATTAACTTTTTAAACATCATAGTTTTTATTTTTCTATTTAGACGCTGCCTTTTCCTAATTCCTTCGGGGAGGGCCATCTCTTTTTGGTCCAGGCTTCACAATGAATTCAATCAACTGCGGCATAAAGGCGTCAAACTTTTCGCGTTGATCGGCACGGCAAAGATTTTTAAGATCCTGAAAGTGGGCGTAAGTAATGCTCACTCTTTCTTGCTCCAATGATGCCAACAACGATTCTATCGAATCTTTTTTTACTTGTGTGCCAGTGCCCTGTCGCAGTAACAGAAAATAATTTTCCAGGCTTTGTTTGAATTGATCATCGAGCGCATTGATTTGATTTCTGTGTTCCTGCTTTAGTCGATCAAAATCAGCGCGTTGCGTTTCATCAAACTGAAGGGCCTCCACAATAAGTTTATCCCGGTGAGGTGGTGGGTTGCCTTCCTTTCGGAGAAAATAAAATAAGATGGAGCCATTGAGTATGATCAGTATAGCCACCATCCACAATAATAGATTTTCGCGCTTCATATCAATAAAGTTGGTACTGATTATCATTCAACGAGTATGTTGCCGGCTCACTATTTTCTGCTGAGACCCTAACCTGGCGAATGATGAGCGTGACATTTAAAATCAAAATCAAAGCGCAGGCACTGACCGCCAATCTAACTTTAAAGTAAGATTGAGGAACTGATTGCTCCGAAGTTTCAATCTGTGCCAGAATACGGGTAAACAAAAACGGATTGGGCTCTGCCCGCTTTGCTCCGCGCATGCTGTCGAGAATATCATCTTTCCATTGTTCGTTGTTCATAGTGCTGTGAGTTTAGACGATGTTATAATTCATTTCCTTCGGCCGGGATTAAAAATTTCTAAATCTTTTCTAAGATTGGCTTTTGCGCGCTGCAATAGCGATTCTATCGCTTTTTCAGAAAGCTTCATCACCGCAGCAATTTCTTTTTGGGGCAAATCTTCAATCTGCGAAAGAATAAAGGCTGTTTTTTGTTGGTCAGGAAGTTTGTCAACGACCTTAAATAAAAGAGCCGCCTTCTCTTTGTTTTCCAAAATCGCTCCCGGATGATTGAAATGAGGCATGTCAATCTGCAGTTCAGAGCTTTCTCTTTTGAATAGGTTGATGAGTAGTCCCGATCGTTTTTTACGCTTTCGGTGGCGCAAAAAATCCAGGCATTTGTTTACACTGATCCGGTAGATCCATGTGCTGAGTGTGGCCTCCGCTTTATAATGATTTATGGATCGGTAAATTTCAACGAATACATCCTGGGTAACTTCTTCGGCTTCTTCTGTGTGCTGTAAATAGCTTATACAAGTGTTAAAGACATGCAGCTTAAATTTTTCAAAAACGATGTTGAATGCTTCCTGATCAGCTTCTCGTAGCTTTTGAATCAAATCCGATTCTTTCATGGTTGATTTACGTAGACGATCAGGTTGGCAAAAATTATAGAAAGTGAATAAGACTTTGCAAAATAACGGAGTCGCGTTTCAAAACGAAACACTCGGATTCATTATTGTTATCCCGCGGGATAAGGGGCTACCATGAAGTGTGATTATGGGACTATATTTTTTATAACTTTAACGAATAATGGTTGAACATGAAAAAAATCCGCTGGGGTATTCTAGGTTGTGGAAAGATTGCACGCAAGTTTGCCGCTGATCTACGATTAGTAGTAGATGCTGAGCTAATGGCTGTTGGCGCTCGTGAGCAGTCTACGGCTGATACCTTCGCCAAAGATTTTCCGGCCAAATTTGTTCACGGAAGTTATGAGGCCTTGGTGAGCAACCCGGAAGTAGATGTGATTTATGTAGCCACACCTCATGGTCTGCATCACGAACATGTGATGCTGTGTTTGAAACATAAGAAAGCGGTACTGTGCGAAAAAGCGTTTGCGATTAATTATCGAGAGGCCAAAGAAATGATCGATTTCGCGAAAGCGCAGAATACTTTTATCATGGAAGCTTTCTGGACTCGCTTTCTACCCAGCTATCTCAAAATGAAAGAACTTCTGGAGCAGAAGAAAGTAGGAAAGATAAAATACATGAATGCTGAATTTGGCTTTATATCCACTCCGCCATTTCCTACACGACTTTATCAGCCTTCGTTAGGCGGAGGTGCATTACTTGACATTGGCGTGTATCCTATTTTTCTCGCGCTGGATGTATTGGGCAAACCCGATCATATTGATGCAGTGATGACTCCTGCCTCTACCGGGGTGGACGAGCAATGTGCCATTCGCTTTAGTTACGACAATGGTGCCATTGCTCAATTGTTTTGTTCTTTCGCTTCTAATCTCGCTACGGGTGCTGATATTGCCGGAGATCAGGGCCGCATCAGATTTACTCATCGTTTTCATGGACCTACCACGCAACTTGAATATTATCCCGGCATCGTGGACACACGTGAGATAATTCCGTTCGATAAAGCATTGGGTAACGG
>CANIVF010000155.1 GCA_947470895.1 Bacteroidota bacterium | reverse complement strand
GGGGTGGCACTAAATCAATTACCTGCCGGATTACTGGTTTATTATTATTTTTGCTTCTGCGGAAGAGGCTCATTCTTTTAAGATTTAGACACCTCAAAGGTTTAAACTTTTTCCGCTACTTTTATAAAGTGAACTTTCGGATAGTTATGGGATTGGTTCAGCAACCATTATTATTTTAGCTTCCTCTTGGGTAATTTGCTCACTTAAATTCCTCCCATGCGAAAGCTATTTTTATTCCTGACGGTGATGATGAGTTGGCAGTCTCTTGCTGCACAGACATTCGACCCAAAAACATTCTCCACATTAAATTTTCGTTTTATCGGGCCGGATGGCAACCGCATGATATCGGTGGCCGGTGAGCCGGGAAATCCCAACGTATCATACTCAGGAGCCGCTTCTGGCGGACTTTGGAAAACCGATGACGCTGGTATTACCTGGAAATCAGTTTTCGATGACACTGATGATTCCGCCATTGGTGCGATAGGAATTGCACCTTCTTCACCAAAGCAGGTATGGGTCGGCACTGGAGAGACATTTCTTATTCGACCTGCTCATGCCATTGGCAATGGAGTTTATAAATCTTCTAATGCAGGCAAAACGTGGAAGAACATGGGTCTTGAAAAAACCTATCGCATCAGTCGCGTCATCGTGCATCCTACCGATACCAATACCGTTTATGTTGCTTCGATGGGGCACACTCATGGTCCACAACAAGAGCGTGGTATTTATAAAACTACCGATGGTGGGAAAACATGGGAGCATGTGTTTTTTGTCGATGCAAATACAGGCTGCTCTGATCTAAGTATCGATCCAAAAAATCCGGAGACACTTTACGCTGCCATGTGGCAAGCCGATATCCGCACTTGGAATTTACACAGCGGAGGTGAAGGCAGTGGAATTTATAGGAGCAAAGACGGAGGAAAAACCTGGGAGCCGCTGCGCAATGGTTTGGAAAGCGGACCGAAGCATCCTGTAGGAAAAACTTCCGTAGATGTTTCATATACCAATCCCAAAAGAGTATATGCATTAGTGGAAGACACAGAACCAAGACTTTATCGTTCGGATGATGGTGGCGATAGCTGGAAGCTCATGCAAAAGAATCATTCCATGGGTCAGCGTGCTGGTTATTATACACGCTTACGTGTTTCCACTGCCAATGAAGATGAAGTCTATACCATTTCTGTGGGCATCATGAAATCTATTGATGGAGGAAAGTCATTCTTAAAAGATTATAATCAGTGGGGACCGGGTGGCGATAATCACGACATGTGGTTCGATCCAAAGGATGGCAACCGGATTTTATGTGCACATGATGGATGTTTGAACATGACGTACAACGGTGGTAAAACATGGCGCAATATTAATTTGCCGATTGCACAGATGTATCACGTGGCCGTGGATGATCGTGTGCCATATTGGGTATATGGAAATAGACAAGATGCGTGGTCATATCGTGGACCAAGTCGTTATTTGGGAGGATGGAATATTCCATTGGGAACATGGCATGGCGTAGGCGGTTGTGAAAGTGGATTTGCGCAACCCGATCCATTCGATAATAATGTTGTTTGGTCGGGATGTTATGACGGTGGTCTGGATATTTTTGATCTTACCACCATGCAATCGCGCGATGTGCGTGTGTGGCCTCAAACACAAATTGGGGAAACACCGGCCAATGCAAAGTATCGCTGGCATTGGAATTTTCCCATGGTGCTTTCAAAGCATGTGAAAGGAAGAGTATGGGTGGGAAGTCAGTTTGTGCATGAAACAAATAATGGTGGGCAAGGCTGGGAGGTGATGAGCCCTGATCTCACCACCAACACTAAAGCCCATCAGCAAAACTCAGGTGGCATGGCCAGCGACAACCTGATGACCTGGGATGGATGTACACTTTATTCTATGGCGGAATCACCCGTGAAAGAAGGTGTACTCTGGACGGGTAGTAATGACGGGCAAGTGAACGTTACACAAGATGGTGGCAAAACGTGGACAAACGTATCCGATAACATGCCCGACTTGCCTACCTGGGGAACCATTCGTCATATCGATGCATCGTATTTCGATGCGGGCACTTGTTACATCGCAGTTGACGCTCATTATGTTGGAGACTTTGGTACCTATGTGTACAAGACCACAGATTATGGAGCTACTTGGAGACGGTTGGAAATAAATTTACCTGCTAATAATTCAAACTTCGTTAATCAAATTAAAGAAGATCCGGATAGGCAGGGCTTGTTATGGTTGGGTACGGAGAAGTCATTGTATTTTTCTCCGGATGACGGAAAGAATTGGGTTCACCTAAAAAACAATCTCCCACCAACTCCAATATTTGGAATCGAAATACAACGCAACTTTAAGGATCTTGTGGTTGCAACGTATGGACGAGGCATGTATATTCTTGACGACATAACACCGATTCGTGAATTCAGCGAGCAGGTTCAGAATTCGGAAGCACATTTGTTTACCATGCGCAAAGCATATCGTTTTCAAGCCACCAATGGAATAAAAACGGATAATAGTTATGTGTCTGGACGGAATCCCGAAAACGGAGCCGACATTAACTATTACCTGAAAGAAAAGTCAAAAGACTCTGTGGAGATTGTTGTGCTTAATGCGCGCAATGAGGTGATCCGTAAAGTGGAGGCCACCAATAAACCAGGTGTAAATCGTGTGTGGTGGGATTTACGATTGCAGCCCTATGAAATGCCTAAACTTCGCACCAAGCCGAAAGGAAAGGATTGGGTGCAGACGAATGAACAAGGAGCGCGCAATATGTTTATCTATGATCTTGATATTGGTCCGGGACAAACACCACCCATGGTTCCTCCAGGCATGTACTCCATTGTTTTAAAGGTAAATGGAAAGGAGTATAAGCAATCGATTAATGTGTTAAAAGATCCTAACACAAAAGGAACCGAAGCTGATATTGTAAAGCAATATGGTTTTGGTATGAAGATTTTCGGTTCCGTAAACACCACGCTGCAATTGATTGATGAGATGGAACGGATGCGTGCCATTCTTTTAACAAAGAAAAATGATAAAAAAGCAATCGGGTTGGAGGAAAAAATTTATCAGTTGGAGGCAGCGCTCCATGATGTGCACCAGACCGGAGCGCGTATGGATATTTTCCGAAATCCTCCACAGGTTCTGGAGCGACTGTTTGCGATGGCCAAAGAGGGTCAGATTTCCAGTGCGGATGCGCCACCTACAGACCAACAACAAGAGGTGTATCAACTGGTTTCTGGCAAGTTGGCGGAAGTGCAAAGCCAGTTTGAGTTGATCAATAAATCCCCTGAAATCAAGCGAATTGAGTCGAAATAGCTTTACAATGTTAAGTTTTTGATAATTATTTGTTATTAATTTGTGAACTCAATATTTTCGGGATAAATACACATTGTCATGGAAAAATTAGTTTTAAAAGGAAAAAAAGAAATTCGATTACTATTGGTTGATTCACTTCATCAAACGGTTCTAGCTTTAGGGGTAAATAAATCAAAAAAGAAAACAGAGAAAGTGATTAATAAGGCCGCGAGTCGTATCGCTGAATTGGTTGCGGATCAGATGAAAAAAGAGTTGAGAAAGATCAAAGAAGTGAAAGAGAACAAACCCAAAGCAGTTAAAGCAAAAAAGGGTAAGTCCAAAAAAGTAAAAGCACCAGTGCTCGAAACCGCGTAAGCTCACTATAGCAAAAGAGCCTTAACCGGGCTCTTTTTCTTTTGCAGATATTCGAATAGCGAAACATTCATGAGTAGCAAAACCATTCCATAGAAAGTGTCTTCTACCGGAATGGTGACCATGCGGATCCCCAGATTTTCAGCATCATTGTACCATACCACTTGCTCTTCAATTCCAGTGCCTGTAAGAATTCCGTTCACGATGAAAAATGGAATTAAAATAAAAATGAAGGCTACATAAAACTTTCCCAGGTAATCACTTTTCCAAATCCAACGATGCAGGTTTAGATAAATGGATGCCATGATGAACGTAACACCCGTATACCATTTGTCGAAAAAAATCACGCCTAGTAAAAAGAGAACAGCGGCAAGGATATCGGTGATCAAATCCTGCCGAGAGCGATTCATTCTCCACGTGATTAAATAATTCACAGCCTCATAGGTGAATACGCATGCATAAGGAATGCAGACGAAGAAGAGTATTTCCTCTATCGGAAGTGAATTACAATAAATTCCGATCAGGTAACGTGGATTAAATCCCCACACACCCAGTCGGGTGAACAGTTCATCCCAAACAATAAAAAACAATGCTGGTGCAACAATGGCCAGCCACAGATATTTCCATTTTTTAGAAAAATTATACTTCGAGTAAAAACTAAAAACGAATGGGAATAAAATCGAGAAAAAATCGATGGCGAGATAAAGGTATTTTTGTTCCAAGCTTGAATAATTTTTTACTTTCGACTTAGTACTGACTACTTATCTTCTATTGGGTATCCTGTCTTTTCTCCTTTATCGTGAACTTTTTTGGTTCAAACTTTTTAGGAGCATACAAGAAGCCGAAGGCCTCGCAATCTTCTTTCGTGTGTTTTGCGTGATGAATATAATGAGCGTGAATCATACGCTGTAAATATTTGCTCCGATTAACAGGTCTCCACTTAATGCGTTGATGGACAATAATGTCATGAAATACGAGATAAAATAAACCGTAACAGAATATGCCGAGAGCAATGGAAAACAAATATGGACTAGGATAAACTGATGTTGAAATGATAAAAAGCGCTATCGATGGAATACTAAATACCACAGCAAACAAATCATTTTTTTCGACAGTGTGATCGTGAACCGTGTGATGAGACTTGTGCCACGTCCACAAAACTCCGTGCATGATGTATTTGTGAGAGAACCACGCCACAAACTCCCAAAATAGAAATGTGCCTGCTGTAATTAAAGCACAGATTACAATTAACTTCCAGTCCATACCCATTACTTTTTGTCTCTTTTGAAATACGCTTCCAACACGTTGAACCGATGTTCAAAAATACGATTTACTTCACGGCCTACAAAAAGGAAGTGAGCCAGCCTTCCTAAAGGACCAAGTGGAATCGCATAGTTTACTTCGTCCGTCATTTCCACTCCACCGGGCACTTCTTTAAAATGATGTTGATGATGCCAAAGAGCATACGGTCCAAATCGCTGTTCATCAATAAAGTGAAGCGGTTCTTTTACCTGAGTGATTTCGGTAACCCAATGCACTTTAATGCCGGGGACAATACTCACATGATATCGGATTAGCTGTCCTGCATAGGCTTTATCTCCACCTGAGATATACAGGATTTTGAAGCCCATGTGCTCAGGAGTAATTTTTGAAAGATTTTTTGGTGAAGAGAAGAACTCCCATGCCTCGGCTAAGGTAATAGGTAAAAATTGGGTTCTCTTTATGTTGTAAATTTTCATCGTTATCAAAACAACCAAAAGTGGGATATGTTCTTAATAAAATGAAGTTAAATTAGTTTCATATTCACACACATCCGGACTTTTGGCAGATCTACTGGAATAACCTATAATTCATGAAAGGCTGCTGTCTTTGTGTTTGACAGTGGGGAATAAAAGTGGCTCATGCGTTTTGGAATAGGGATGGACTTTTTTCAAAACACAAAGCACTTT
>CANIVF010000154.1 GCA_947470895.1 Bacteroidota bacterium | reverse complement strand
CTCCTGCCAATGACAAACGAAAAGTGTTTACGATCTATGCTTCCGGCAATGTATTGTATGCGGTGGCGAGAAATGCTTTTGGATGTTGAGAAAAGGTTAAGGTTAAGGTTAAAAGTGTAAAGTTTAAAGTTCAGAGTTTGAAGGTGGTTAGTGAAATTCTTTTAAAATATAAATACATTACGTTCATGAAGACAATCTCATACCAGGTACGGTTATCAAGCATTATGTTTTTTGCGCTATGCTTTCCGCTTTTGGCGGCCAGTCCAGCCATCATTCGCGGTGATGAACCGAGAGCAACCAACGTTATTTATCAATCCAATGATGGTGGACAGACCTGGCAGGACATCAGCCAGAGTTTGCCTGAAAAGGAACAGCCCGAAGATTTTTTTGCTGGAGAGTCAGACCTCTACATGCGTGTGAAGAATGTCATGTATCGCAGTAAGAGTAATCTCAAGACTCCGGTGTGGGAAAAGGAAAATTCATTCGAACAACGAAATGCTTCGATTGCTTTCAATCGTTCCGGAGTGACGGCCTTCAACTATGAAGGGCAAGTCTATCAAAAAAAATCACCGACAGGTAACTGGTTGCCGGTCTATACCCACTTTAGAAAATATACGATGCGTACCATTTTTGAAGCAGCTGATGGTACGGTGTTCTTAGGTTCTGATCATGGACTTTTCAAGTCAGCCGACAAAGGAAAAAACTGGAAGCAAGTACAGCAAGGAGGCTGGGTGATGGATATCGTAGAGGCAGACGGTGTTCTGGTCGCCACGAGTCAAGGTGGCATTATACGTTCGACCGACAAGGGTGAACACTGGGAATCGGTCATCAGCGAGGGTGGTGTGGGTATCGCTATCGAACGGATTGATGGTGGCTTTGCTGCGATATCCTTCAACACAAAAACTCAATCGAGGAGAATACGCATTTCATTGGATCATGGAAAAACCTGGCAAGCCATTGATGAACAACTTGCGCCTTCGATGAATATTTCATCCATCAAACAAGTTGGAAAATATTTAGTGGTTGGTCATCCTGACGGCATCTTCCGTTCGGCTGATCTGGGTAAGACATGGAACATGGTTCATCCCAGTGTAGAAAAGATTGAGTTTAAATCGGGCAATGCCTGGAAGATGGCCGATTTCAGTGGTGGTATCACCGGGAATGTTGTTGAGCCCATGGATGACAGAAAAGTATTTAAGATCTATGTTTCCGGCCCAGTGTTATATGCTGTGGCGAGAAATGGTGGATGTTAAAAACTTCCTGCAGTTGTTGGGTTGGTTTACTGGAATCTTCATAGTTTTTTTAACATTGGCTTTCAATTATTCAATCTTCATTAATCATCACTATTCACTTTCCTAGCGAAGTCTTCCGTCTCGGGGACTCCCGCGCAGATTGGAAGATATAATTTTGATCGGGAAGGGCGTATGAGTGAAATTGGTATAGTAATAACGCGGAGTCCAGAGGCGGAGACTCCGCTGCGAAGAAGTATTCAATCTTCATTAATCATCACTATTCACTTTCCTAGCGGAGTTTCCCGTTTCGGGGACTCTGCGCAGATTGGAAGATATAATTTTGATCGGGAAGGGCGTATGAATGAAATTGGTCTAGTGATAACGCGGAGTCCCGAGGCGGAGACTCCGCTGCGAAGGATATGCAGTAGTCCAACAAAAGTAACTTTACTTCCCGATGTAGGGAGAAGTTCCATTCACAACACTAAATTTTTGCTCCATCTTTTCATCACCGAGCGATAGCCGCAGCACATACGTTCCGGCTTCCATAAATTGATCGTAATGAACAAAGTAGGGGTAATCACTTGTTTGTTTTTGGATAATCAAATCCCAACGGAACTGATTCAAACCTTGGTGGCCTTTTATTTCGGTAGCCCAGATTTCTTTTCCAGACGTATCATGAATGGAAAGTGTAACGGGTTTTGTTTCCGTCAACCAAAATGAGAAGGCAGTCTTTTCAATCGTTCGATAATCGGGTTCACCACCGTTGGAATTAAACCAGGGTCGTTTCGCTGGCTCCATCTCAAAAAGGTAATTTTTGTTGATGGGAAAACGTTGGCTCACTAGTTTTTGAAGTGGCTTTAGGTTTGTCTTGTAAATACCACGTCCATGCGTGCCTACTACGAGATCCTGAGTAGCCTCGTGAATCTCAAGATCAGACACCGCAGTTGCCGGCATATTCACACCCAGATAGGACCAGGTTTTTCCGCGATCAATAGAAACAAATACGCCCCGGATGGTTCCCACATAAATGATGTTTTCATGAGTAGGATCTTCTTTGATCACGTTCACCGGCTCATCCGGCAGACCAACAGAAATGTTTTTCCAATGCTTGCCATCGTCTTCTGAAACATAGACATAGCTATGTAAATCATCGTAATTGATTCCGGTCATGGCCATGTACACGCGCGATACTTTATGATGAGAAGGAGAGATGCTTCGAATATAATTAGAGGCGATTCCGGTTGAATGTTCTTGCCAGGTTTTACCATCATTTTCAGAAACCCAGAAAGCACCATGATCAGTTCCCACATACAACAATCCCTTCACCATGGGCGATTCTGCAATGGTTCCTGCAGCATATGATTTCTTTTCCGTTATGGATGAAAGCGTCAGGTTAGGACTGATGGCCTGCCACGTGTTACCCTGATCAACACTTTTCATCAGGTAATTTCCACCTTGATACAAAGTCTTACTGTTGTATTTTGACAAAAAGTAGGGCGTCATGTAATTGAATAGGAGCGTATCTTTGATCTCCTTGGGTAGCACAGGCATGATGGAGACAGCTTTGTCTGTTGACTTGTCTAATCTCAACGCATCGCCATGTTGCCGGCTATAATAAATGATATTCTTATCATCCGGATCCACTTGCGTGCCACATCCGTCACCGCCATCCCACGGATCAATCCATACATAGTTCCACGGATCCGGAAAACGTGTGTTCAATTCCTTCGGTGGACCGGATACCGTGGCATCGTCCTGGGTGCCTCCGTAAATCGTATATTCGGATTGGTCGATGGTAATGTCATAAAATTCTCCAGTCGGAATATTATTGTAGTGCATCCAGTTTAACCCTTTGTCATAGCTTACATAAAGGCCGCCATCATTGCCAACGGCAATATGATTTGGGTTCGTGCGGTTAATCCACAATTCAGTTTGATCCAGGTGAAGACCTTGCGCAAGACTTGGATTCATGCGTGAAACCTGACCATCAAGGAAGTTAAACGTCTTGCCACCATCGGTGCTATGGGCAAGGCGGATGCCTAAACAAAACACTTCATCATCATCTTTCGGATTGAGATATACATCGGTGAAGTACCATCCAATGGTGGTGAATATTTTGAGAGGTTCTGCATGGGTCTTTGTCCAACTCACGCCTCCATCAACACTTTTATATAGTTCAGCAGAATGACCTTGCGGGAAATTCAGGTTATCCATCAACGCATACACTTTATTTGAATGAGTGGCCGAAACGGCCAAACCAATCCGACCGATCTTTGGCCCGGTGGGCAAACCCGTTGTACACAAACTCCATGTGGCGCCACCATCCACACTTCGATAGATCCCACTGTTCTTACCCCTGATGCCCGGGTACATTTCCCATAAAGACGTGTACATGACTTGTGGATTGGTCGGAGCGATGGCAATTTCATTAGCTCCCGTCATTTCATCTTTGTACAAAACCTGTGTCCATGTTTTGCCACCATTGGTTGTTCTGAATAAGCCACGGTTCTTATTCTTCGACCAGAGGTGCCCCAGTACGCATACAAAAACGATCTCCGGATTGGTTGGATGAATTTCAATCTCTGCAATTGACCAGGAATCTTCCAAGCCGATGTGGCGCCAGGTTGCTCCTGCATCATCCGACCGAAACATACCCGTGCCCGGAAGTGTGAAGTTTCGGGGCTTCTTCAGGTTTTCGCCAGTGCCGAGGTAAATAATGTTTGGATTGGAAGGCGCCAATTCAACATCCCCGACTCCTATGGACGATTGCTCTTCAAAGATTGATTGCCATGTGATACCGTGATTGGTGGTCTTCCACAATCCGCCTGAGCCAAAGCCAACGTACATCGTACCCGGATTTTTTTCATCCCCTTGCACCACATCAGCGCGCGCGGAATTCACCGTTGGCCCTACTGAAATCCAATCTAATTTGAAAGGCGTTGCTGTCTTCATCTGTCGATAGGTTTGAAAGGAAGACACAAGCGGGGAATTGGGCTGTTGGGTGAAGGCTGTTGTGGAAAAAAGTAAGAGTGTTATAACCTTCATTCCTTTGTGTAAGTATTTCATGCGAAAATTCACTTTGAGTTTTAGAATGTACCATTGAAACTGCGTCATTCTTTTGTTTCAAGAAGAGTAACGGGTCCCAAAAGTCCTACAAGTTGGGAAATATTTAGTGGTTGGTCATCCAGACGGCATATTCCGTTCGTCTGATATGGGTAAAACATGGACTATGGTTCATCCCAGCGTAGAAAAAAATGAGTTTAAATCGGGTAAAGCCTGGAAGATGGCAGATTTCAGTGTTGGTATAAACGGGAATGTTGTTGATTCCAGTGATACTAAAAAAGAATTTAAGGTCTATGTTTCCGGATCTGTGTTATACGCGTTGGCGAGAAATGCAGGATTTTGAAAAATGATTCCAGGATTTTCTAATTCTGGCACATGAACCAGGTGTTTTTTCTGTTCAAAAAAATTCCATTTAGGTAGGAAGATATAACATCAAGATCATCTTCACCTTCAAAATTCCGCAGACATTTCTTATCAAAGGAATTATTTGAAAAAATTTTCAATCCTATTAAAATTTTATAGGTAAGAACCTTGATTAAAAATTAGCTGTGGAGTGTTTTTTTGATCATAATTCCTATCTGCATAAAGTAGATCAATGAAACGGTCATTATTTAATCACCGACATCCACAGAAAATACATGATTGCAAAACTAAAATGGATCTATGATATTCCAGGTACCTAGTTTGCCATTACTAATCCTACTAAATGGAGAATAGGTTTGTATCGGATTGCATGATTTCTAGGTAGCCATCAATATCGAGATCCTCCATTATGATTTTTCCTCATCATTTGTAAAACTAATGTTGCTGGCCATGTTCTCGAAAGTTTGGGCCAATGGCGAATGACTATTTAAATGTGAGAACCACAAAAGGAAATTAAATTTTATCTGCATAATAGTCAAATAGATATAGCATCTTAAAGGTAGGTTTTTGGTGTATCACACAGGTCGGATGAAAAGATGTTGTTTAATAAAATACTATTGAATGGAGCGAATGTACAGCTGGACAGCGTGTATTGGAGCCGGTTGTTAATCGTATTTAGTTGGCATTCTATTATGCCGCTATTCGATATTTCCTGGGCAATGATTCCGGCCAGTGTTCGCCTTACCATTATTTATTATTTATTATTTATTTTTTCTCGACCCATTAATGCTGGCACTATATACGCTACCTTACTGGCTGTAAAAAAAACGGATAGAAAGGAGATTGGAATCAAGCTGATCTCAACACTTTAAGTGATACTAAATAAGTATTAAGAGATTTAAAAATTGAAATCCAATCAAGACTAAATTCCTCATATGAAAACCCTCATCGAAATTAAACCCAACCGCTTTACATACCTTATCG
>CANIVF010000153.1 GCA_947470895.1 Bacteroidota bacterium | reverse complement strand
TTGGCGGATACATTGTGAAAAATGGCAATCAAAGAATCCTCAAACTATCATTGGCCATGAAACGAAGAGAATGGTTTACTGGGCTTTGGATGAATAATAACTCAATCAAAACACCCTTAAGTTTTACCTTCTAATGACAATTCCGGGATTATGACTCCCATTATAGCCAATGGAGTTACTACTGTGCTTGATCTAAACGCTACCATGGAAACCTTTTGGCAAAAAAAGGCGATTGAAAAAGGATACATCGTTGGTCCTCGCATGGCACTGGCCGCACTCATAAATGGTGGCCAAGGGCAAGGCAGAATTGCAAATACGGCAGAAGAAGGTCGTGCATTAGTGAGAAATGCAAAAGCCGAAGGTTATGATTTTATAAAGGTATACTCAAAATTAAATATTGAAACATATACTGCCATTATTGATGAAGCCAATAAAGTTGGTTTAAAAACTATCGGTCATATTCCCAATGCTTTCGCAGGTAAATTAGAGCAAGCATTTGTGCCCCAATTTGGAATGGTGGCACATGCAGAAGAGTTTTCCAAACATTCAGAAAAGTTTACTCTTGAAGATGCGCGAAGGTTTGCAAAACTGGCTAAAGACAATGGTACCTGTCTAACACCAACACTGACCACGATGGTGTGGATTGCAAAGCAAACGTATTCGATTGATAGTATTAAAAATTTGGTGAGCTTAAAGTATGTTCATCCGCTATTTAAAAGCAAATGGTTAACAGCAAATAACTATGTTAAAAATGCTTCGCCAGAAAGTTCCGCCTATTTTGATCGTATGGTAAAATTTCACTTCTTATTAGTAAAAGAATTTAAAGATGCAGGTGTTCCGATTGTAGCAGGAACAGATGCTGGTGTTTCGGGTGTTGTGTCAGGTTTTTCGTTACATGATGAATTAGAGCTTTTGGTTCATGCGGGTTTAACACCTGCAGAAGCATTAAACTCGGCAACATTACTTGCTGCACAATGGTTGGGCATTGAAAATTACATTGGTAGCATCGAATCTGGAAAATTGGCAGACCTGGTATTACTAGATGCAAGTCCGCTCGTGGATATAAATAATTCCAGAAAAATTGCTGGTGTGTTTGTGAATGGGAGATGGCTGGATAAGTCTAACATAAATGCGATGCTTTCCGACTTTTCAAAACGTAACATCGAATTAAAGAATGAATTTGACTGGCAAACATTTATGAACAAAAGAAAATAACGAAATATAATACAGCGCTAATAGCGGCATTACCATTAGGCAATTGAATCGACCTTTGAGTAACATTCCAGTTAGTTTCTGAAAAGAAGTTTTATTAACCGTTACTTCCAGCACTACGTTACATCGGCAGGTCGAATGTTTTATCTTCAGTTGAAATTTGGAATTTTTTTTTATCATATTTTTTGAAGCTGATCATTTGGTTTAACTCAAATAAATCTGAAATTTGACTACAAATAATGGAGGCGTGATCACAAAAAATTATTCGATACATTAAGGTTAGAACTTTCGGTGGAAGCAAAAAATAGTTTTAACTTGACTCTCGGGACCAGTATCATCTGGCTTGCCATTGCTTTTGTGTGGTCGCTTAACATCAAGGCCTACGACAAATCAGTATCCACATTTATAGTAGGAGGGTTTATGCTTCCCTTTGCATTTCATATTTCTAAGATCATTAGAACCACGTGGACCATGAAGGGGAATTTACTTCAGCCCCTGGGGCTATGGTTGAATTTTGCGCAATTGTTCTATTTCCCGTTTCTGGTCTTTACACATATAAAATCACC
Organism: Bacteroidota bacterium; assembly: GCA_947470895.1. Lineage (GTDB taxonomy): Bacteria > Bacteroidota > Bacteroidia > Cytophagales > Cyclobacteriaceae > ELB16-189. The sequence continues at coordinate 3,918 of CANIVF010000153.1, read as the reverse complement.
TGATTATTTTGTGAGGGTTTATGCCAACATTGCGTGCGCATATTTCTTTCCTTATGCCTGGTTTTATAAGACGAATTTGTTCTCCATTTTTGCTGGCCTCATTTCAATAGGTTCATTGCTGATAGCCTTGTTTGCAACGCCAGAGAACATGTATTTAATTCCTTTGATGATGAGCGCTGCCCTGGTGACACTTACCATTTTGCTGTATATGGATAGTAGTAGGAAAGCAAACTGGATCATAGAATTATAATAGTTAGATTCATGCCTTGCGGAGACTCCCGCTTCTGGCGTTCTGTGAAATAAGAAAGGGATCAGTAGAAATGTATTTTAGAAGGATATAACAGAAATCAATATGAAAACAATGACATGCAAACAACTAGGCGGAGCCTGCAACCAAAACTTTAGCGCTGAGACTTTTGATGAAATATCAGGGTTGAGTAAAAAACATGGAATGGAAATGTTTCAAAAGGGTGACAAAGCACACCTTGAAGCTATGCATGAAATGCAAAACAGGATGAAATCTCCCGAGTCGATGAAGCAATGGATGGAAAGCAAGCAAAGGGAATTTGACATACTGCTTGATGATAAATAGGAGGCATAAACATAATTGATGTTATATTAACTATTCAATAGCGATGAAACGAAGAGATTTTATTCTTAAATCGTCTGGTGTTGGGGTTGCATCCTTATCGTATTCCCAATTGTATGCACAAGTGCAAAAGCAGGTTGTACAATCCGCAGATCAGGTGAATTATGATGTGATTGTGCTAGGTGTTGGGAGTATGGGCTCTTCCGCATGCTATCACCTGGCTAAGCGAGGATTAAAAGTGTTAGGGTTAGAGCAATTTGACATTCCCCATGAACTGGGTTCGCATGCCGGCCAGAGTCGCATCATCCGAAAAGCGTATGGCGAAGGTTCAGATTACGTGCCATTGTTGGAGAGAGCTTATAAAAACTGGCAGATACTTGAATCAGAAACCGGTTCGCAAGTTTACTTCAAAACGGGCCTTGCGTATTTTGGCGTACAGGACGATCCTTTCTTGAAAACCGTAAAGGGCTCTTCGGCAAAGTATCAGATTCCGCTCAACAATTTGTCGGCAGACGAGTGTAACCGCAAGTATCCACAGTTTCGTCTTCCTGATAGTTTTCAACGATTGGAGGAACCCGATGCTGGGTTTATCACTCCGGAACGAAGTATACTTTTATTGGTTCAGGAAGCGATTTTAAAAGGGGCTGTGATCCGCACCAAAGAGAAGGTGCTTGAATGGAAGCATGATCGGGGAAGTGTTACGGTAGTAACAGACAGAGGTACATACAAGGCTGGTAAGTTGGTGATCACCGCGGGGCCGTGGGCAGGAAAAATGATTCCATCGCTGGCTTCAGAGCTAAGCGTTACACGCCAGGCCGTAGCTTGGGTGAAACCTAAGCAGTGGGAAAATTTTATGCTTGGAAAGTTTCCATGCTGGATTTTAGAAAAAAATGAATATGATTTTTATGGATTCCCGATTCTTCCGGTCGGAACTTTTGGTGGTCCTTTGGGATTAAAACTTGCTTTACATTATCCCGGTGCCGATACCACAAATCCCGATGCTGTGAACCGAAATACCAAAGAATCGGACGAAAAGGTATTGATTAATTTCTTAAAGGAGTTTATCCCCGATGCGTATGAGAGTACGCTGGTCATGAAAACATGCCTCTACACGAATTCTCCTGATACGAATTTTATTATTGATTTCCTGTCAGGACATGACAAGGACGTTGTTTTTGCAGCGGGATTCAGTGGTCATGGTTTTAAGTTCGTGAGTGTGGTAGGTGAAATTCTGGCCGACCTGGCCATGAACGGAAAAACCCCACTGTCTATTGATTTTTTAAGCGCCAAACGATTGGGATAATATGAGTTATGATTTCGGTATTTAATCATGTGAAACAGAAAATGAAAACGATTTACATCTTGGTTTTTGGTGTAATAGTATTTTCTTGCAGCAAAGACGACACCCCGATAATCGCGACAGTCCCAGCTACTAACCAAGTCGAAAATGTGCCGGTTGGAGCATTGACTGGAAAATGGAAATTATTAAAATACTACGATATAACACTTGGAACCATCGAATCAGAGCCAACGGATATTAAGCGCTCTGTAATTATAGACTTTTGGGACAACGGTAGTTAGGGTAAGATGAGCGGACAGACTGTGGCCAATTCGGTAGGGGGTGACTATGAATTGTTAAAAAAATATAAAATGAGAACGTTAATTTTTTACGGAACAAAAGTTTGGGAGCCTGCCTGGGGAAGTGACTTTTGGGATGCTATTTTGTCGGCAAGTTCTTACGAAAGGCAGACTAACAAACTGTTTATCTATTTTAATAACGACATGGAGAAGATGGAATTTGAAAATCAATAATGGAAGGTGGCCTCATTCTTAACGATAAGTATTAGAAGGTCAGAAAAATGAATAGTAATCTCTTGTTTGATTTCTCTATAAGTCAGGAGGACAAAATCATTCTGATAAAACGTGATTAAAATGCAAACCTTGAACTGGTTTGGCGGGCTTGGAAAAGTAAAACCAAAATAAAAAGCGCAAATTCTTTTTGAATAGCTTCCTCAGATTCATTGATCAACATGATGTGTAAGTGCCCTCATATGTGCACCAAAATGTTCTTGTGGAAAGTATATAAATCATCACCAGAGTAATTTTTTTATTCATACCCGAAAGAATGAACATACTTAAATTAATGATGTTAATCGCCATACTTACTTTTTTAGTATGGCCAGTAACAGGCGAAACGATTATCAAACTCAGATGTAAAAAAAATGACAATCGATTCAGATTTATTAAATTTGAAGAGCAGGGTCCTCAATTTTTACTGGTTAAAACAAACCACAAGTTGTATCAGGTTAAGCACATTCTCTCCATCAACGATTCCGTGATTGTGGCCAGTAATGATCGTGATACGATGGAGATTAAATCATCAGCTATTATTCAAATAAAGAAAAGTATTACCAGAGCCGAGTACGCAGGCTATGTGGTCGCTGGCGCAGCTGCTTTAGGATTATTGATAGGAGTTCCTGCTACCTGGATAGAAGATGGAAAAGATGAAGTTGGAAATCATGTATTAGGCACCCTAGCCATAGGTTCAGTAGCAATCCCGCTGATCGGTATCGGCAGGCTATTCTCAAGATACAATATGAACAAGTGGCATATTGTTTCCTTTTCAATAAATAAAAAATAATACCGAAATATCCGCGACATCAAGGCTCCTGGGAGCAGAACTATTCTGACTTACCCCTTTATAAATGCAGAGAGATTTCATGCTGCTGTTAACAAAATATTCTGCCATAGGCACGATGAGTGAGGTTTAAGTTTTTAACTTAGATTTACATTTGCTCATATGCACAAAGGAATTTCAACCAGATAAACGTTGGATGGTTAATTTTCTGATATGGATGATTTGGAAGAGATTATTACTGCATTCGAATTAGATTCCGTTGAACGGATTCGAAGGTGTTTTGAAAAGGGAGTCAATCCTAACCAAGTGGTTAATAGCAAACCTCTTATTCATAGTCTGATTAACCTGTACACACGAGGTCCATCCTTTAAACATTGTATCCAAATATTTGTGGACTACGGATTGGAATTTGATGATCCGGTGTTGTTATCCGTTTTGTTGGATGATGCGCCACGGCTTGACAGCCAGTTAGTATTAAGTAAAGATGCATTGGTAAAGAAATATTCTTTTGATTGTACATTCACACCTCTTTACGAAGTTTCTTTATCCTAGATTATGCATTAGAGTTTGTGGATAACTTCTTTCTCTATGAGAATCAATCAGTTAGTTTCTAATGCATAGCATTAGGATGGTTTGGAATAATACTTGCTCAAAGAGCCTGATTTTCATAGAGTTATATCGAATTCTATTT
>CANIVF010000152.1 GCA_947470895.1 Bacteroidota bacterium | reverse complement strand
TTTGATACTCAAAGGTGTTTAAAAAGGGATGGCCATGAATCAGGATAGAACTGATTTCGAATAAATCAGGGAATAGCTTAGAGAGAGGTAGAGAGGCTATAGAATAGCTTGATTTGGGGGATTTTATCCTGATGCATCTGGGTTTATAAGAGCATTTTTGGAATCATGCTGCAGAGCATACAGTTGAAAGCAGCTGATGAGCGAGATTTTCAGATACGAGAAAAAGGATTTTACAGGCAAAAGTTTAAACGGATTTCAGCGATCATGTTCCTGCTACCCGCGCCAGACACGGTAGTAATGCGATGAAACTTGTTCCTAGTTGTTCTTTTGATTCGAAGCAGATCTTACCATTCATTTTATTCAACAAGTTGTTGAGTAGAAATAGCCCCATCCCTACACCTTTTGATTGAGTTGAAGCTTTAAAGAAGGGTCTGAATATTTTTTGATTGTGAGCGGCAGAAATTCCAATACCGTTATCCGACACCTTTATCTGGACGGCATTCTGATCGGAGTAGATTTCGATGTTTATAAATTTATTATTCTTTTTTTCATCCTGAAATGCGATGGCGTTTTTGAAGAGATGCTTGAAGATCAGCGAGAATATCAACCGATCCGTGATGATCGCGTCAGGTGTATTGATTTTTACTTGAACAGTGATGGACTTATTTTTAAGATCGTCCTGATAATCTTCGATACTGTTATCGACAAGAGTTTGGTAGTTAATGGCCTCCGGATTAATAGTGTAGTGGTTGATCACCATAAATTCTTCGAGACCCCGGATTAATTTATCCATGGTATCGGTGCAGCGATCGATCATCAGAAAGCAATTATGAACTTCATCGTTTTGCGGATAGTATTCTGCTACTTTCACAAGTCCTTTGATGGAAGTTAAAGGAGCCCTCAGGTCGTGTGAGCAACTGTGAATGAATTGTTCAATAACCTGGTCGGAGTTGATCTTGGTAGAAGGAATATTGGATTTCATTTGAAGAGAGCGTTATGAATTTAGAAGCATGTTAATCCAACGCTCACACCGAGACTTACGCAGATTTGATTTGAGAAGTGCGTATTTTTAAAGGGGTCAGCAGCTTTTTGAATTAGCGGGTTGCTGTAATTGACTTCAGTAAAAATTTTGACGAAGTCATTTTGTCTGAGCAGGTTAAACTCTAAACCTGTTCCTATAGATCCGTAATAGGTTGCCACACTTCCCAGGTATGGTTCTTCAGACACACTAAAGTTTGGTTTTACAGCTTCAGAAGCTGTATAAAAGCCGTAGAATTTATAGTTGTTGGCAGAGATCCCTGCTGTGAGATAAGGTTCAAATTTATGTTTTCTACCAGTGAGGGCACTTAGGGGATAGAAGTTAAAAGATGATTCTAAGTTGATCAGGTCAATAGTATGATCCACACGAGAAGCGGAGTAATAGAATCCAACGGCCAGTTTGGTTTCCAGCGCTTTGTTGCCCCACAAGAGGCCCACGGCTCCACCTTCCTGCAACAAGTTTAGTTGATGGATGTGAGCAATGTTGCTGGATATTTTCGTTGCCTTGCTACCGAATGAAACAGACACACCGATGTGGTGTCTTTCGGCATTGTTTATCTGAGCTTTAGATGTATTGATAGTAAGGATAGCAAAAAGTAAGATTAGACCTACGCTTGCCTGGATTATGATATTTTTTTTCATGGCCTTGTTATTTGTTTGATGATACAAATGTGTGGTCTGCGGGCGCGGTATCCGACAGGGTATTTCTGATTTGCTAAAAATCAGCAATACATGAAGTATGGTGGCATAAGTTTCTGATACACTTGAGCGGATTGTGATTTAGGCGATAATTTGCGGATGGATGAATCGATTGGTGGAATAGTCCATCGATTTTCTAGGGGTAATCCCTGATGCAGAGTAGGGGAAAGATTGAATGTTAAGAAGGACGACTAATCGAGCGAGATGATGTTGTTTTTTATTGCGTAGCGAATAAGTTCTGAAGTATTTTTTAAACCAAGTTTATCGAGGATATGGCTCTTATGAGTCTCTACCGTTTTAACACTGATAAAAAGGCGATCTCCAATTTCTTTATTACCAATACCTTGCGCTACTAATTCCAGTATTTCACTCTCACGTTTAGTGAGGCCTTCAGTAATTTTACGCTCCCGTTTGTTACCTGTTTTTTCTTTACTATAGAAGTCTTCAAAAATAAGTGTAGTAATGGCTTCTGTAAAATATCGGCCACCACCGCGCACGGTATTAATCGCTTGAAGTAACAATTCGGATGAAGCATCTTTCGGCAGAAATCCATCAATGCCAGATCGTATTCCTGCTGCCACAAATTCTTTCTTTACTTCACCCGAAATCAAAATAATTTTAATGGCAGCATTCTGCTCTTTAATCCATCGGGTTGCCTCAATGCCTGTCATGCCCTTTAGCACAACATCCATGATGATGATATGTGGATTAGTTGTTCTGGCCAAGCCAATAGCTTCTTCTCCGGAGGCACAGCCTCCAATTACGTGTATACCATCCAACTGATTTAACATAGAAGTGAGTCCGTCACGGACCATGGTGTGATCATCAACTACAAGCAGGTTAATCGTGTTCTCCATGACAAATTTACTTTAACAGTTCTTTAATAGAATCGAGCAATAATTTACTACTGCAAGGTTTTTTTAAATATAGTGAAGCCCCAGCTTTAAAACCAGCTTCTTGATCTTCCGGTATTGCTTTGGCCGAAAGTATAATAATTGGCACGTTATTTTGACTATCCACTTCCCGAATTTTTGCGATTACCTCAAGGCCGTTCATTACAGGCATCACCAGATCGGTTACTACTAAATCCGGTCTTACCGACAGGTATTGGGCAACGCCATCACCTCCATCTTTGGCCCATGCAACCTGATATCCTGACATTTTCAGAATGTCAAAAATCATTTCGCCCAAATCTTCAGTATCCTCGACAAGTAAGATGGATTTTTTCATTCCATTGGAAATTTAATTTTCACCTGCGTTCCTTTGGTCTCCTCACTATTTAATTCCATTTCTCCTTTTAATAGTTCTACTGCTTTCTTTACGATGGATAGTCCCAATCCTGAACCGGCAATGGTGGTTGTATTTGAACCTCTATAGAAAGCTTCATACAAATGTTCTTTGTCTGATTTAGTGATGCCAATTCCATGATCGATCACCTCCAGATAGAGTGTATCATCCTTTTCTTTTAGTTTGAAATCGACTTCACTTCTTCCGGGCGAAAATTTGATTGCATTGGTAAGCAAGTTGATGAAGATATTGCGCAAGAGTTTCTCATCGGCTACGAGGTGGTCGGTCTTTACATCGTAGGTAAGATTAATGATGTGAGTATTTTTTGTTGTTTGACTAACGTCTTCAATAATCTTATCAATGAATGAACGTAGGTGGATGGTGGTTTTAATAACCTGAATTTTATTTAAATCATTGCGCCCTACCAGAATAACATCTTCCAATAGGGAAGTCATGTGGATTACTTGCTTTTCTATTTTCTTTAACTTAGACGAAATCTCCGCGGCATCTAACTGTTGAAAATGATCTTGCAGGAAGTTAGTAGCAAAGTTGATGGTGGAAAGCGGTGTTCTGAATTCATGTGAAGCAATGGATACGAAGCGACTTTTCATTTCTACCAAATCTTTTTCCTTCGCTAAGGCTTCATGTAATTCGCGGGTACGCTCATTAATTAATTTTTCAAGTTTTTTTCTCGTAATTTCTTCTTGCTGCTTACGCGAAGTCACATCACGTTGTATGGAAACCCAGTGTGTGTAAATGCCACTTTTATCGGCCACTGGCACAAGGGTAAAATTATTCCAAAACATCTCTCCATCTTTTGTATAGTTAGCTATTTCAAACTCTGCACTTTCCTGCTTCTTCATCACGTCATTTATCCTTTGCAGTTCCTTAAGGTCAGAGGCAGGTCCATGCAGAATAGAAGCAGTTTTCCCGATTATTTCATCGGGATGATAACCTGTCATTTTAGTAAATGCGTGGTTAATATAAATTACGGGTGAGTACCCAATATTATTTTGACCAATCTCACTAATCAATACCGAGTCATTGGCATTGGTAATGGCAGATTCAAGAAGGCGAAGATGATCTTCTGTTTTTGTGCGTTCGGTAATATCATAAGCTGCCACCAGGCGGACTTTTGTTGTTCCCCATGGTATGATATGCGAAATCACTTCTACATTAATCACGGTTCCGTCTTTTTTCAGATGTTTCCACTCTGCCGAGTTATGAAGGTGTTGCTTCTCGTTTTCGATTTTTTTTAAATGCAACATAAACCGATCTCGCTCGGAAGGTGGACGTATGTCAAAAATGGTCATGTTAGAAAATTCTTCTGCCGAATAACCATAGTGCGCGATGGCCGCATTGTTTACCATCACAAAACGGTTGGTCTCCAAATCATGAGCCCACATTGGTATGGGGTTTCCTTCAAATAGTATTTTATAACGCTCCTCCGAAATCTTAAGAAGCTCTTGGGTGCTTTTTCTTTCTACCGCATAGCGAACCGTTTTCTCCAGCAACTTTTCATCATATTCTCCTTTTACTAAATAATCTTGCACGCCATGCTTGAGTGCCTCTAGTGCAATGTTTTCGTCTAGAAGGCCCGTGAGAACAATTACGGCTGCTGAAATACTTTTAGGATTCAACCTCTGAAAGGCAGTTACTCCAGAGACATCTGGCAGAAATAAGTCAAGGAATATAACATCAAATATTTCTTTCGTTAAGAGCTCTTCTGCCTCGCGCATCGTTCGGGCACTTTGCTGATCATCAATCTGTAGGTTTGTGCGATGCAGAAATTCTTCAATGAAAAATAAGTCACCTGAGTTATCTTCTACAATTAATATCTTCATCGACTCTACGTTTTATTTAAAATTACGTGGATTTTAAACTTAACTACAATTTTTACCGGCTGTTAGTTCATGACAAAATAACAACATATTACCAGAGAAAATTTCTTTATCTAAGCTGAATTTTATTTATCAGAGAAACCCTGACTTTTATCAGGGTTTCCTGTATAGGTGTCTATGGGTTTAAATTTCTTTCTTAATTGAACTAACTTTTTGAACTGCTTCATCACCTGCATTAGTACAGGTATCAAGTAAAATTTCCAACTAAAATTTTATTAGGTAAGCTAGTGCAACTATAAAAAAGGATATCATAGAATGTGAAAGTAGACACAGGCATCCACATGAATATTGCATGGTATTTTACCTGTCCAGCGCTTATAAAGTGTTTTTTTAGTCTGGTAGTGACAGAACTAAGAACTACTTCATGTTCGAACAGATTTAAGATTGCAGGTCAATATCCGGTTTATCATAGGCGACTTGAATTCTTCAATTCAAGGCAAATCTATCCTGCCCTCTTAAAGGCTTCGTTTCATCACCCCGTTTTTCATGAGTGAAGATGCAAGCGAATTTCTTACCCTTACTTGTAGATTTAAATAAGTATTGCCTTTAAAATTCAGTCAAATCCTACACTTAGTTATTTTTTACAAGCCGTTTGATGTTAATATACTTTAATCTAAGGGTAATGCTGATTCTCTTAAATTCAGAAATGCTCTGTTTGAAACGATAGCTAAGGATGCGAATTTTAACTCATCATTCAGGCGAATGAAATAGTGATGGATGATCAGATGATCTTAAAAATATTGATAACCTTCTAAATGAAATTTATCCCGGAATTGTCATTAGAAGGTAAAACTTAAGGGTGTTTTGATTGAGTTATTATTCATCCAAAGCCCAGTAAACCATTCTCTTCGTTTCATGGCCAATGATAGTTTGAGGATTCTTTGATTGCCATTTTTCACAATGTATCCGCCAA
>CANIVF010000151.1 GCA_947470895.1 Bacteroidota bacterium | reverse complement strand
TGCTCCACATCAAAGGTGATTTGATCCACTGCTGTGAATGATCCAAATCGTTTGGTGAGATTCTGAACGGATATTGCTTTCATATTTTAGTTTTAGACATTAGTAACAAGATGTAAGTAGCAAGACTTTCATAATTTGTCTTACGTCTCACTACTTATGTCTAGCGTCTTACTTACCATCAATTCCATAAAACAATCTTCGATACCAGCATGTATCTTTTCAAATTTCACCGAATTGTGACCACGTTGATTTAATCTTGCCTCAATCAGCTTTACGTTTTCTTCACCTCCATTAAACGTTACATGATGCTCTTGCCCAAAAGGAAAGCAGGAGTTAACCTCTTGCTGCTCCTTTAGGTCCGTTAATAATTTGTACATATTTTCCGAACGGACAGACCACAGCGTGTGGCTAAATTTATTGGTGACTCCTCCCGGAGAATCAATGTCCAGAATTCTTCCTTCCTGAATCAATGCAACACGATCGCACAAACTGGCTTCGTCCATGTAAGGAGTAGAAACCAGGATCGTTATATTTTGCTTTTGAAGATTGCGGAGTAAATCCCAGAATTCCTTTCGTGAAACAGCATCAACTCCGGTAGTCGGCTCATCCAGAAAAAGTACAGATGGCTTATGAATGAGCGCGCAACTGAGTGCCAGCTTTTGTTTCATGCCACCTGAAAGAGCTCCTGCTTTACGTGTTTTGAATTTTTCAATTTGCACGTAGATGTCCTTCACTAAATCATAATTCTCTTCGATAGATGTATTGAACAGCGTGGCAAAAAAAGATAGATTTTCTTCAACGGTTAAGTCGGGATACAATGAAAAGCGCCCCGGCATATAGCCCACTCGCTTTCGTATTTCTTTAAAATCCTTGACTACATCATAACCATCCACAGATGCTTTTCCGCTATTAGCCAGCATGAGTGTGGTGAGAATTCGTAACAACGTTGTCTTACCCGCTCCATCCGGACCAATTAATCCAAACAACTCTCCCTGCTTCACTTCAACTGAAACATCCTTCAGAGCCGTCACGGTTGTTTTCTCAACAGTGAATGTTTTTTTGATGTTTATTATTTCTACAGCGTTCATATTGAATACAGGACCGTTGGCAAAATTCTGTCTTACGCTTGCCTTCTGTTTTTGCCTATTGACTACTTAAAATTTAACCTCTCCATACATCCCCAACTTCAAATACCCATCATTCTTCACGTCAATCTTAATTGCGTACACCAAGTTGGCACGCTCTTCTTTGGTTTGAATGGTTTTGGGTGTGAATTCGGCTTTGTCGGAAACCCAGGTAATGGTGCCTGTATATTCTTTATATCCATCATCAGGCGCATCGACTAATACTTTTACCGATTGACCCAGTTTGATTTGTGAAAGCTGACTTCCGGAAATATAGGCACGAAGAATCACCGTGCTCAGGTCCGCAATTTTATACAATGCCTTTCCGGGATTGACCACTTCGTTTTGTTTTGCATAAATAGAAAGTACCGTTCCGTTTACCGGATTTATGATTTGTGCTTTACTGATTTGGTCTTGCACCTGATCCAGTTGTGCTTTCAACGGAAGCGTTTCACTTTGTAGTGATTGCTTCGTGATGTTGAGTGTGGATTGGGTAGCGGCATATTGTCGTTGCAGTAAATCTAATTGAGCGTTGAGATCATCGAGTTGCTTTTCTGTTGCCGCATCATCTTTCAATAGATTCTCAACGCGTTTCTTTTCACGCTTTGCCGTTTCAATCTGCTCAGTAATCGCGGCAAGCTGAACGGTGGCATTGGGCTGTTTTGCGTTAACAGCACCAATGCTGTATTGCAATTGCTTCTTGCGCAAATACACTTGTGTGGTATCGATGAGGCCAATAACCGTTTGTGATTTTAATTCAGTGCCTTCCTCTACATTGAGTTGAAGAATTTTTCCTGAAGCCTCGGCTGAAATAATGACTTCATCGGCTTCAAAGTTGCCGGTGGCATCAAACTCAGCGCTGTTGCGATTGCACGATGTAGCCACAAGAAGTAGTGCCGCAATAAAATAGTTGTTGATTTGCATAAAGTGATGTTTTCAGTTTCCGGTGGTAACTTGTTGTGAGTATTGAGTCATGAGCAATTGAATCTGGTGAACCGACCGGTTTTGTTTTGCCTGGTCCTCTGCATTTAATTCTCTTATGTAATCGTTGGCGGTAATCACGCCATTATCGAGTTGCGATTTTGCCGTGTTCTTGATGCGTACTCTCAGTTCAATTAATTTTTCATCGATCTGAATCAGTTTTTCTAATTTAATCATGTCATTGTTTTGCTGTTTCCATGACAGTTTTGTGTTGAACAAAAACGTTTCCTTTTGCTGATTGACCGATTGAAGATTCAAATCCAAAATCTGTTTATCGCGATTGGTATTATAATATCCTCCCAAATTCCAGCTGAAGCGTAAGCCTCCGATGTAATAAGTATCGAACTGATTCAACAACATATTCAATCCCGGTCGTCCGTAGCCGCCTTGTGCAAACAGGCTTACTCTTGGTGTAACCCGTGTGTTATTCAGTTGTTGTTGCGCAGCATACATTTGACTTTGATAGTTATACAGCGAAATCTCCGGACGTGAAATAACGGGCTCACTTTGAATAATAAGCGATTGTGGCTTTTGCAAACTAGTGTCCTCATTCAAAGATTGATTAATAAACATCCCGAGCATATCGAGATAGGATTTACGTCCTGCTTTTAACTCCACAGCTCGTTGAGCAATTTTCAGAAGTTCGGCTTGAAGAAGATCCGCATTGGTCCGGAATGCCGTGCCGTTGCGTATGGCCGACTCCATTTTCAATACACTCGTTTCAATATCTTTTTCAACCAGCTCAATCTGTGCAAGCTGTTCGTTGATCAACAGCGCTCCAAAATAAATCTGGTTGATGCGCTCTTTGATTTTATACAACTCTACTTCAATTTTCTGATCTTCTACCATGGAAGCGGTTTCCTGAAGTGCGCTGTTCTTCTTCACTACACCTCCGTCATAAATGGACTGATTCACATCGACAAAAATTTTGTATTGATCTTTTGACAGAGGCTCAACTAAGCTGGCACCTCCTGGCAACCGCGTTACATCCGATTGGTAAGATGCCTGACCATTCAAACTGATCTGCGGAAGCAACCCCGACTTCACATTGTCGATGGTAAACTCTTTGCTTTTTGCCACCAGTTCTTTCTGCTTGATCAGCGGAAAGTTTTGTCTTGCTTTGTCATAGCATTCTTCAATGGTGAGATGCTGTGCCGTTGCCGGCCAATAACTGATCAGGATGAAAAACGCCACAACTATTTTTACGTACATCGTTCGCATGGCTATTTTTTTATTGCGTTGATGATGAATTCACTTACTTCAATTTTGCGTTGCTCTGCCATATCATAAAAGTTATTTTCATTGAGCGACATCATGGTTTGAATGACGGGCTTAGCCACAAAGGGATAGATGCAAAGCGACATGATGTTGATGAGCAGTTGTTTTCCTTCAATGGGCCTGATCAAGCCTGCGTCTACTTCTTTCGCAATCTGTTTTTCAAATGCTTCAATGAACACTCTGGGATTAATACCGAGTTTTTTTCCGTATTCAATCAGCAAGTCGGGCGACTGCGCTATTTCGGTGATGATAAAACGCGCGAGATCAGGATGCTTCATCAATGTACTGATCTCATGATCCACCATGCGTTTGATTTTTTCGAAAAGCGAAATATTATCCGATTCGAAAATCACAAACAGGCCTTTAAAGAATTCTTTGAATCGGCTTTCAAAAATGCGGTTGAACATCGTTTGCTTATCGCGATGATAGTAATGCAAAAGCGCCCGGTTAATGCCCGCTTCTTTAGCGATCTCTTCCATCCGGGCGGCCGCAAATCCTTTCCTGGTAAAAACCTTCATGGCGGCATCGAGAATCAACTCTTCAGTAGGCTTTTCCTTCGATTCGATCATTTTTAACTAAATTGTTAAACAAAAGTGTAAAAAAGTAAGTAAAGGCGAAAGAATAAGGCTGGAATTTCTTCCAGCCTTATTCAAATGTTGAAAAATCCAGCCCTTACTGTTGATTATTACTCATGAAGCCCCAGAATATTGCTTGTTCTCTTACGGGTTTCCGCTAAAGCAGAAGGATTATTACCTAATGGAACTCCAAATGATGGCGCCATTTCTTTCAATTTACTCTGCCACTCAGCAGATTTGCTCTCCTCTTTAAAACAGCGAGGCAAAATCCCAAACATAATGGCTGCTGCGGTAGACGCGCCTGGCGATGCCCCTAACAAGGCAGCAACACTTCCGTCCGATGCGACTACGGCTTCGGTGCCAAACTCTAACACACCGCCCTGCTCCTCGTGTTTTTTTATTACCTGTACCCGCTGACCAGCATCTTGCAATTCCCAATCTTCGGGCTTAGCAAAAGGAACGTATTCGCGTAAGGCGTCTACCCTGTCTTCATGAGTCAATCGCACTTGTTCAATAAGGTATTTCGTAAGTGGCACGTTTCGCAATCCTGCCGAAATCATTGGCTTCACGTTATCGAAGGTAATGGATTTCGCCAGATCAAAATTGGAACCACCTTTTAAAAACTTCATGGAAAATCCGGCAAACGGGCCGAATAGTAATTGTTTCTTTCCATCAATGATGCGCGTGTCCACATGCGGCACCGACATGGGTGGAGCTCCTACACTTGCCTTGCCATATACCTTCGCGTGATGTTGTTTAATGAGCTCTTCGTTCTTGCATTTTAACCACAAGCCACTTACCGGAAAGCCACCATAACCATCGCGCTCTTTGATCTCTGCCTTCTTTAACAAACTCAGTGTTGCTCCGCCTGCTCCTAAAAACACAAATCGCGCACGACAGTTTTCCTTTTGCTCGTGCAACAGATTTTTCACAATCACTTTCCATCCTCCTTCTTCGTGCGGATCGATGTCCAGTGTTTCTGAATTGTAGTGCATCGTTACACCCGGCATCGTCTCCAGTTTCCTGAAGATAGATCTGGTCTGTTCTCCAAAATTCACATCCGTGCCCAGCTCACAACGGGTTGCGGCCACGGGCTGATCTTTTGGGCGATCGCGCATGATCAATGGTGCCCATTGTTCGATCTGATCAGGACTTTCTGAATAAACCATTTCGCTGAAAAGAGAATTGGTTTTGAGAAGGTCATATCTTTTTTTCAGATAATTCACATTCTCTTGTCCCCAAACAAAACTCATGTGTGGAACTTTCGAAATAAATGCAGACGGGTCCGGCAGATAGCCCTTCTCCACCAGAAAAGACCAAAACTCTTTTGAGACCTCAAATGCTTCGCAAATTTTTATTGCCTTGCTTATGTCGACAGAACCATCAGGTTTTTGAGGTGTGTAATTCAATTCGCAAAATGCTGCGTGGCCGGTGCCAGCATTGTTCCAGGCATCGGAGCTTTCCATGCCGGCTTCATCCAGGCGCTCAAAAATTTGTATAGAGAGATTTGGGTCGAGTTCTTTTAAAATAACCGCCAGCGTTGCACTCATGATTCCGGCCCCGATCAGGGCCACATCAGTTTCATAGACTAAAGGCTTCAACGACTTGCTCGACTTCTTGGATTTATTCATAGTATAGTTTGCCGGCTAATTTAAAACACAAAAATAGTCTACTGGAAGGTATTTTTACTATGAACAAAGTCCCGGATGAATTATTGGCTTTTCCCAAAAGCAAACCCGGAATTTCTCCCGGGTTCATTGTCTCAGTCTTTTTATCCTAGATTATGCATTAGAGTTTGTGGATAACTTCTTTCTCTATGAGAATCAATCAGTTAGTTTCTAATGCATAGCATTAGGATGGTTTGGAATAATACTTGCTCAAAGAGCCTGATTTTCATAGAGTTATATCGAATTCTATTT
>CANIVF010000150.1 GCA_947470895.1 Bacteroidota bacterium | reverse complement strand
TTATTTATCGAACCAATGAAATCAATCCCGTGCTTGCCATAACTCACTCATTTTCAAAAGCCCTTAGAAAAAATGAAAGCGGACAGATTGAAGAAAATATTCATCTGTCCGCTTTGGTAGTCCCAACGGGAATCGAACCCGTGTTACCAGAATGAAAATCTGGTGTCCTAACCCCTAGACGATGGGACCGTCTTAAAATTTGGAGGTGCAAAGATAAAACGCGGAACTGCATTTACAAACGTAACCGTTAAAAAAGTTATTAATCCGTAAACTCTTTCATTGGTTTTGGCTGGAAGGAAGCCTATTTTTGAATTCGCAAATTTTAAACACTATACCATCATGACTAAAGTCGGAATTAACGGATTCGGTCGCATCGGTCGCCTCGCTTTCAGAGCGGCCCTTAAGCGCAATGACATTGAAGTAGTAGGTATCAATGATTTAGTAGAGCCTGACTACATGGCCTACATGTTAAAGTATGATTCTACCCACGGAAGATTTGACGGAACCGTAGAAGTAAAAGACGGTAACCTCATCGTGAACGGAAAAATAATAAGAGTGACTGCAGAAAAAGATCCTGCTAACTTAAAGTGGTCTGAAGTAGGCGCTGAAATCATTATCGAATCCACCGGCTTATTCCTAACTCAGGCTGATGGTCAGAAACATATCGCTGCTGGAGCCAAGAAAGTGGTATTCTCTGCACCTGCTAAAGATGACACTGCTACGTTTGTGATGGGTGTAAACCATAAAAAACTTACTGCTCAACATACCATCGTTTCAAACGCATCATGTACGACCAACTGCCTGGCTCCTATTGCGAAGGTATTGAATGATAATTTTGGAATTGCTGAAGGCTTGATGAGCACCGTGCACGCAGTAACAGCAACACAAAAAACAGTTGACGGACCATCCGCAAAAGATTGGAGAGGTGGCCGTGGTGGTTTCTCGAACATCATCCCTTCATCAACAGGTGCTGCCAAAGCGGTTGCTTTAGTAATCCCTGAACTGAAAGGAAAACTTACCGGTATGTCATTCCGTGTCCCTGTGGCTGACGTATCCGTAGTAGATCTTACTGTGAAATTAGATAAGGCCGCTTCATATGAAGATATCAAGAAAGCTATGAAAGCTGCATCGGAAGGTGAACTGAAAGGAATTTTAGGTTACACGGAAGACGATGTAGTATCCTCTGATTTTATAGGAGATGCACGCACTTCCATTTTTGATGCGAAAGCTGGTATTGCTCTTAATGACAAGTTTGTGAAAGTGGTAGCCTGGTATGATAACGAGTGGGGATATTCCAACAAGCTGATTGATCTTGTTCAGGAATTAGCGAAATTATAGTTTACTAAAACTGAAATGAAAGAAAGACTCTCGTTGAGGGTGTCTTTCTTTTTTTATAGCTTCATATAAATTCCCAAACTCCAATTGGGTGAGTCCAAAATATTTTTACCTGAAAACGCAAATCCTCCTGAGCCTAAGATCCAAACTTATCGGTGCACTGTATTTAATTCCAGCGCAGGTGATACATAATCGGTATTGTTGGAGAAAATTCCATTTTGAATGGCTTCGGCATCACCATTGTAAAGAGATTGAACCACATTGCACTTGAGCATGGAAATAAAATTCTTGAAGGTTAATCCTACCTCGGCACCAAAATGGATTTCATTTGAAAGATTTTGTATTCGATTATTGAACGAACCATATGCTGAAACATAAAGGGGCTTTGGATAAAATGAATGACTGGCATCCAACCAAAGCATCTGGTTAAATTCACCATCACCAGTTTACAAAATCTGTCCCACGCCTCCACTCGATTTTCCCAAGGGCAGACCTAATAAAAGTGCTGTGCTTAACACGATAGGCTTATCCATCATCCTTGCATATTTAAACGCAACCTCACGATCTTCGATCGATTAAAATGCATCGCCCAACACCAGCTGGCCGCTTTGATTATACACGGTTTCATTTAACGTGTTTCTCACAAAAAAGGGAATGTATAAAATCCCTGTAAATCGTTTGGTGAAACCATATTCCCAATAAAGGCTTGTGGTGAAAAGTTGAACGGTGGTGATATCCACGATGGTCCTATCCGGCCCAAAGAAATAGGCAGATCGAATGTAGTTCTGTGAAAGTTTAAAATAACCACCACGATGAGGTTGGGGCCATCCTCCACCAGCAAAAAAGGGAAGCAGAACGTGTGAACGTAGCCACAAGCAGTGCCGAAGAAATCCACGTAAGCGACACTGACTTTTAAATTCCATATTGATCATAGTAAGTGGCTGAAAGCAATTGAGTTTCATCCACCATCAGGGCGAGTTGCAATCGATTCACTTCATCCGCTCCCCTACCATGGGATCGTCCATATGATCGGTGTCCAGGCAGCTTGAAAGTGTGAACAAAATACCGGCAGCGGTAATGAGTCGTAAAAACATGGTAGAAGGTAGATGAAAACTACTCCTCACAAAGCCAGTCATTTGACAATTCGTAAAAATGGTAGCTTTGGCACATGGAATTCAGCAAGGACACATTTCTTCACCACCTGGCCCAGACTTCACCGTATCCATTCCTCATTCCTATTGAGCGTGCCGAAGGAGTTTATCTATATGGCCCGGATGGAAAAAGTTATATGGATATGATCTCGGGCATTGGCGTGAGTGCTATCGGTCATCGGCATCCGCATGTAATTAAGGCAATCAAAGATCAACTGGATAAACATTTGCACGTGATGGTGTATGGAGAATATATTCAATCCACACCCAACGCACTGGCAAAAAAGTTGGTGAGCTTATTACCCCCCACGTTGAATTGTTGCTACTATGTGAATTCAGGAACAGAAGCGAACGAAGCAGCATTGAAGCTGGCAAAAAGAGTTACAGGAAGAACAGAAATCATATCATTCAGAAAATCGTATCACGGCAGCACGCATGGTTCATTGAGTGTGTCGGGCAATGAAGTGAAAAAACAAGCGTATCGCCCGCTGTTACCCGATGTTCGGTTTATTGATTTCAATAATCCCGATCAGTTGGTTCACATTACCAGCCAAACCGCTTGTGTGATTATGGAAACCATACAAGGCGATGCCGGAGTGCGCATTCCTGATCGTGGCTATCTGAAAGCCGTGCGAAGCCGTTGTGATGAAACCGGAGCATTGTTGATCCTCGATGAAATACAATGTGGCATGGGACGCACAGGAAAACTTTTTGC
This sequence comes from Bacteroidota bacterium, assembly GCA_947470895.1. Lineage (GTDB taxonomy): Bacteria > Bacteroidota > Bacteroidia > Cytophagales > Cyclobacteriaceae > ELB16-189. The sequence goes on along the minus strand of CANIVF010000150.1, from coordinate 3,225 downwards.
CTTCGAGCATTTTGGCATCGTGCCCGACATACTCACTACAGCCAAAGCATTTGGTGGTGGCTTGCCTATTGGAGCATTCATTTCTTCAGAAGAAACCATGAAAACACTCTCTCATGACCCGATACTCGGCCACATCACCACCTTTGGCGGAAATCCTGTATGTTGTGCGTCAGCACTCGCTACTCTGGAAGTCATCGAAAATGAGAATCTATTGGCGCACGTAGAGGCAAAAGGCAAATTAATTGAACAACTCATCCAACATAAAAAAATAAAAGAAATCAGACGGATCGGGCTGCTGTTTGCGATTGATTTTGAGTCAGCCCAAACGGTAAACAACATCGTAAACTATGCCAAAGAAAAAGGTGTAATTTGCTATTGGTTCTTGTCGCACCCCTACAGTTTTCGCATCGCACCTCCGCTCACGATTACCCAAGAGGAAATCAAAAAAGCATGCGCGGTAATTCTTGAAGCTATCGAACACGCATAACAAAAAAATATGAACACGAAGGAGAACACTTTTGACCGACTGGATTACACCTATAAAATGTTAATGGTGATTGCCTTGATCATCGTAGGTACCATCCTGGCGAGAGATATTGTAATACCCATGATGATTGCCGGTATTCTCACCATTGTATTATTGCCATTAGTAAAAAAACTGGAACAAAAGATTTCATCGACACTCGCCATTACCATCGCGCTGATGAGTACACTGATCCTATTCGTACTGGTAGGTCTGATCGTTGTGAATCAGCTTGCCGGGCTCGTGAACGATCTTCCCAATCTGGAAACGAAATTCAATTCATGGATCGATCACATCAGCAACTCGCTGAGAAGTGAACTCGGGATGAGCGTGAATGAACAAATCCAATTGTTAAAAGACAGTCTTACCTCGCTGGGGCAATATGCTACTGCATTATTTTCAGCCACCACCAACCTCATTTCATTGCTGGTGCAGATTCCTATTTATATTTTTTTGTTTCTGATTTATCGAGACCGGTTTACAGCCTTCTTCATGAGTCTGCTCTCCGATCAGGAAGAAATTGCCTGGAAAAAAGAAGTAGAAAATGTAGTGCAAGGTTACATATCCGGCTTGCTTCTGGTGACGATTATCGTAGCAATACTCAACAGCGTTGGGTTGCTCGCACTTGGTATTAATCACGCCATCTTCTTTGGGATACTTTCGGGCATTCTTACGATCATCCCTTACGTAGGTATTTTCATTGGCGCATCAGTGCCCGTAGTGATGGCGCTACTTACCAAAGACAGCTTGTGGTATCCGGCCGGTGTTATTATAATTTTTTCCGTTGTTCAATTTCTGGAAGGAAACTTTATTACACCACGCATCACCGGTTCTAAAGTAAGCATCAATGCACTGGCTGCCATTCTTGCGTTACTGATCGGAGGAAAAATTCTGGGAATAGCCGGAATGATTCTGGCCGTGCCTGCATTGGGAATTATTAAAATCATGCTTTCGCGCACCACGCACCTGAAGCACTTTGTCATCCTTCTTGAAGATACACCCATTAAAAAAAATGAAGAAGAAAATAGTGAATCAAATAATCCCTGATTACATGCGCATCGCCATTTTCTTTCTGGTAGCAACCGCACTCACCGCTACTGGACAACCGCCCGATGAAAAAATAAAACAGCGCGTTGAGTACGGAGAAACGCCCGGTATTGCAGTCGGTATTTTCGAAAACGGTGCCATTCAATACTATTCGTTTGGTGTCGCCAACCTGGAAACCAAAGAAGCTGTGACTCCCAAAACACTTTTTGAAATTGGCTCGATCACAAAAACATTTACGTGTAGCATGGCAGCCATGCTCAGCCTGAATCAGCAAATCAATTTTGCAGACGCTGCTCAAAAATATCTTCCCGCTAAAATGGTCATGCCAGAACGAAATGGAAAAGCAATTACCGTAGAACATCTGGCAACCGCGCACTCTGGTCTTCCGCGCATGCCCTTAAATTTTCAACCACAAGATCCATCCAATCCATACATCGATTATCGTGACGCAGAGTTAACCTATTTCATCAGCAACTATGACCTTACACGGGATCCGGGAAGTGAATATGAATATTCCAACCTTGGAATGGGTTTACTTGGCTTTCTGCTTACTAACGTCACTAAAAAACCATATGGTAAACTGATCGAGGAACTGATCACCAAACCGCTGGACATGAATCATACTTTTATCAGTGGCATGCGGACCGAAAAATCGGTGGCTACCGGCTATGCAGATAAACTGCCTATGAAGGCGTGGACCTGGAATGATCAAAGTGTGATCACCGGAGCTGGAGGCATTGTTTCCAATGCCGAAGACATGATGAAATACATGATCGCGCAAATCAGCACCTCTCCCGTTGCCCATGCGTTTACACTTGCCCATCAATCAAGGGCAACGGCTGGCAAAATGAATATTGGTTATGGATGGCATATCCGTGATGAAAAAATAATTTGGCACAATGGTGGCACCGGTGGCTTTCGCTCCTTTGCGGGATTTGACAAAACAAAAAACAAAGCCGTAGTCATTCTTACTAACTCCACCACGGGTGCTGATGATCTTGGATTCCATTTATTGAATGATCAGTATGCACTAAAGGAACTGAAAAAGCCCGTTATTGTTGATGAATCAATTCTAAAAGAATATGCTGGCACCTATGAGATTAGTCCTTCGTTTACCATTACCGTTACCCATGAACCTGATGGCTTACACATTCAGGCTACCGGACAACCTAAAGTGAATATCTATCCGGAAACAAACTCAAAATTTTATCTTAAAATAGTTGAAGGCAGAATAGAGTTTGAAAGAAATGCAGCCAATCAGGTGGAGCGCTTAGTACTTCATCAAAACGGAGCCCTGATGCCCGGGAAGAAAGTAAAGTAAAATATTGATCTTGTTGCAGACTGTAACAAACACCACCAGCGGAGGTAACGAGAAGAACGTGCAGGTCTAGTTGACATCTGACCAACATCGACCGCGAACAAAATCGACTACGGGCGAAACAAAATCTAACACGCGACAACCCTGAAAGGGTTAAATAGGAATAGCCCCGGGTTTTAACCCGGGGTAAATAAACCCAGATTATGCATTAGAAAATGCTAGTCGTTGATCTTTTTGCCTGACGATATCAAATAATCCGTCTAACCATATTCGTTTTTCACCAATGGCGGAGATATTGAGTGTTGTTTTTCCTGCATGTTTTGTTATCCAACTTCCT
>CANIVF010000149.1 GCA_947470895.1 Bacteroidota bacterium | reverse complement strand
TTGATAAGCATCATTAGCCTTGCTAAATCCGTTTTCATAGACTGTTAAATATTCCCGGAAGTCACTGAATTTTTCATACAGTTTTGTAAAGGTGCCCCATCGCATCATGGAACTAATAAAATCACCGTTAGCAATATTCTTCATCGTAAAGGCATGCCTGTCCAGCCAATAACACATTTCATGATAAGTTAACATGCGCGGCCGTGTGGCCATTAATTCCTCGTATGCAGCGGTGGCAGCATTTACGTTCGCCCAATATTCCGGGGTTTTGTTAAATGTAATCTGGTCATCAATATTGATATCGATGGCCGCTTGGTTTTGTAGTTCTTCATGATATTCGGTGGTTTTAAATCCTGAACAGTCGAAAATATCTTTTATATCATCTCCGTCAATTAAAAAAACCAGATCGAGATAATTTCTGGAGTGATTGCCTATAAATCGAAAACCGCCTTTGTTGCAATTTTCACAGCCCTGGCCAGCACACTTACCTTCATAAATAAGTAGTTCTGTATCGCCTGCTTTTTTGTGTTCTCTAAATATCTTTCCGATCTCTTTTATAAAAACTTCCTTGGTGGTATCCTGGTAGGAATAGTCATCTTTCAGATAGAATTGAAGTCTGTCAATATCCATTGATGAATAGCATTTTAGTATGGTTTCAAGATATTTGACTTGCTCCATTTTTGGTTATTTTGATTTAAATCTGATTTTAAAGTGAGTTAGCTCAACAATTGCTTAATGGCATTTAACTTATCATCTAACTCAGCAACTTTAGTTTCCAATTTCTCAACTGTAGTTTTAAGGTTCTTATTCTCTACGTGTAGATCGAAGCTTTTCCAATCAGTAAAGCTGCTCAATAAACCAATTTCTTTTATTGCCGCGTAAATGTTATCCCAACCGGTGTAGCGACTGATATCACGACTTCTGCATTCACCGTTAGGTGCATAATATTTCCAATCTAAGCGAGACTTATACCAAAAAAATACGCCATCATCGCGGATTTTCCATTCTGCCGACCACCCGTTTAAGCGCAATTCTGATACTGGCTCAGTATCACCTTTATTTACAAAAAGCAAGTTATCATGAGTTATATCTTTATAAGATTCAATTGCCTTAAAGTCAAAAATCAATATGCATTGAAAATTTGCTTTTAGAGCCAATGCAAGATTTTTATACGGTACGGAATTATAATCTTCAGTAATTACATGTACCTGTTTTTCATCGTTATTCATAATCTCTTATTTTTCATTTCAAACCTATGTTTAATAAAATTAATTTTCAATTTTCTGCAACCTTGCGGTAGTGAGCCTACGCTACTTTTGCATCGTTATTAATTCTGGCGGCAAGGCAATGCATTTAGGCTCCCCGTTCATACCATCGATATAATAATGTTTTGCAATATGTTCATCCATAATGGTTCGGAATGCTTCTCTGATTCTTGCACATTTTTGGTTGATGGAGGGCTTGGTCATATCCACAAGGTCATCGATAGCCCTTTGAATTTCTTCTTTTTCGTATTTGTTGGTCACCTTGTTATAGATCTCAAGCAGTTCGGCTTTATGCCGGTAAAGCTCTTTAAAGCGGATGCCATTGGGATAACGTAAGAATAACAGATACACAGTTTTAGGCAAGGCATGCATCTTCACTTCCTGGTTTCCATATGCAGGCAGAAAGATGTTGTAGTGCTTATCAATAACCAGAGGACTCAGGACAACCTTAGATTCCAGCAACTTCCTTTTCTCCAATAGGGGCTTAACCTTGTCGATGATTTCCGGCTTTTCCTCTTTGATAGTTTCGAGCATATACATGATTGCTTCCACCAGGGCGCCATATTTTCCTTCGTCTTTGTAGCTATCGATTTTTTGTTTTAATTCATCACTGAGTTGCTGGCCTTCTGTTCCAAAATGCCAGTCTGCATCGTATTCATCAGGTGGCTTTACCATCCGATATTGAGGCTGATCTCGCTTCCCTGCATTTTTTAAAAGATCGAAATACCAGTAAAAAAACCAGTCGAGATCCTCTTCTGTTCTGTATATGATAGGTGCGTAAGTAAATTTATTCTTATCATCATAAGTACGGGTGATCTTTCTTAAAAGACTAGGCCGTTTAAAATATGGAAGCTCTAATTCCTTTAGAATCATCGTATAGAACTCTTGTGGTGTAATCCTCTTTAAGATTAACTGAAGTACTTCATTTAACTCATTATCGGACAGAGAATAGAATACTGGATTTCTATACCGAACAAAATCGACAATTGATTCTTGGACTTCCACATTTGCTAACTGAAAAGAAGGGAAATAGATTAATTGCATCCCAACTTGATTCATACGTTGACGTAAACTGTCGAGATTTTTCAAAATGTAATCTTTAAGAAATTCATCAACGTTATCTTCTATAAGCAGCACTAAGTTCTCAGATAAAAACGCACTGCTTTTGCCCTTTAAATAGTAGTCGATTTTTCCCTTTAGCTCACGGATTGTCTGTTGACTATTCCATTCAAGTTCACCCTCACCCTCAAAATTTCTCTCATGTAAAAGTTGAACATTCCGTTCAGGCAAACTCTCTGGATTAAACCCTAGCAAACGTGCTTCATGCTTTTCGTCAGCAGTTTTAATTATGATCAGTGAGTTATGTATTGAGATGTTCTCCTTTGCCAACAATGGAGCCATATCAGATAGTTTATTTATCGTATGGCAGGAGTTAATAAGACGTGAATCCATCAGATTCTTAACCTTGGCCTGATCTTCAATTGATAGCGTTTGATAACAATACAGATAGACCGTTGCAAGATTATATCGGCAGTGGTGTAAAAAATCAGGAATATCTTCAAGTATGGCACCTTCATATTTTGACTTTTTGACTTGCCTTGATTTAAGTACTTTTTTCTTCTTGAAAATAAGCCCTAAGAATTTGTTAAAGATATCGAGCACCCCATCTTTAGTTTCTTCATAACGTTTGAAAATGGCACCAAAAATGAGAATGATAGGTACAAGGAAAATTAGCGGTATGATTAATATACCCCTTACAACTTTCTCAGCTATAGAAAACGGTTGATTATTATCCTCATAATAGTCTTCCTGTTCATAAAGATCCTCTTCACTAATTGTTAATAGCTCTTCGTTGAGAATGTATCCCTTAAAAAGATTTAAAACCCTCTTGTCTGCTGGAAGGAATACGGCTTTGCGTTGGTCAATCATTGATGAGGCTTTTAAAGACTCAAAATAGCTTTTTAATGCTTTAGTTCAGGTGTTTCCTAGATGTGGAAGTACTAAACATGCCGTTGGCTAACCTATTTGTAACAAGGTTTTCGTTAACACATCCAGTGAGGCGGTATATTCTGTCCTTAAAATCCATAAGCCGGCAGCATATGTGATTTAGTGTCTGAAATTTGAAATGTATCATCAGGTTATAGCCTGATAATACATTTGCTTTTATCAGGTTATAGCCTGATATTTGAATATCATTTATCAGGTTATAGCCTTATGAAAAATACAAAAAAGCTTCAAATTGAGCAATTGGACCGTAAAATTGCGGTTTATGACAATTTGCCAGAGATCCCAGCCAAGGGCTGGATTCACGGAATCAGAACGGCTTTAAAGATGTCCTTCCGGCAATTTGGAAGTCGGTTAGGAATAGCCGCCCAAAGTGCCCAGGAGATTGAAGAGCGTGAAAAGAGTGGAAACATTAGTTTGAAAAGCCTTCGTGAGGTTGCTACTGCTTTGGATATGAGACTCGTGTACGGCTTTGTTCCGCGCGAGGGTTCCTTTGAAAAGATGCTGGAGAAACAGGCCTTAACTGTCGCCAGAAGGATTGTGATGCGAACGGATAACACGATGAAGCTGGAGGATCAAAGCGTAAGCAAACAACGTGTTGAAAAAGCTGTACGAGAATTGGCCGAAGAGATTAAAAGAGAAATGCCGCGGTATTTATGGGATTAGATTTTGATTTGATTAACGGACAGACTCCACTGGATGAAGAGGAGAAGGATGGCCTACTCATTTCAACTATTACCAATCGCGGTGAACTGGATGAGTTTGAACAACAAAATATTGAAAAAGCAATTCAGTGGACTCTTACCAGGAAGTTTAAGAAAGATGAAATCCTTACCGAAAAGTTTGTGAGGTTGGTGCACAAAAAAATGTATGGTGATGTGTGGGCTTGGGCTGGCGAATTCAGGAAGACAAACAAAAACATCGGGGTGGATAGGTACCAAGTTGCCATAGAATTGCGAAAGCTACTAGGTGATTGTAAATTTTGGATTGACAATGGTACCTATACTCCTGATGAAATTGCAATTCGCTTTAAGCACCGCATTGTGCAGATTCACTGTTTCTCAAACGGAAATGGCCGACATTCACGATTGATGGCGGATATCATTATTGAGAAGGTTTTCAATCAACCTGTTTTTACTTGGGGTAGCCATGCAGAGCTTGCAAAAAATGGGAAGGGGAGAGAGGAATATCTTGTGGCCATTAAGGCAGCTGATGCTCAAGATATTGCACCGTTGCTTCAGTTTGCGAGAAATTAGGAAATTCTTATTGCACGGTGGGGGATGTGCAGTGGGGTGTCAATGACACTCATAATCATATAGAAAGGATAATCTCATTTCTTACGCCACTCCCATGGAAGAACAGGATTCGACATTGACCATAAATTAAGCTTTGCATTTCTTGCGGTTGCCTCCATGTTTGACCATTGTGGATTTTTATCATACTTGATATAGTGCCAGGCAAGGCCCTTCTGTAATAAGGATTCATTGATATTGGTTTTGCCTGAATAAGCAATGCCAATCGTGCGTCTAAAACGATCTTTGTTTTTCCAAATTACTCTGACAGAATCATGGTGTATTTTCAGAAGTATTGACAAATGTTTCTTTGCTACATCGCCATAGTCCTGACCTTTCTCGGGGCAATCAATACCATGCAAGCGAATTTTTATCTGTTTATTTCCCTGAATGAATATTTCGGAATAGCCTGACCAGGTATTTCGGGAATGCTGAGCCACTCATTTCGGAATTGAACTGTACCGGGTATTTCGGAATTGAACTGTACCACTTGTTTCGGAATTGAACTGTACCGTCTATTCCGGTAATGATCTGACCCATCTCAGGTATTAGGATTTGATGCACCCGTGATCTCGTTTTGAGGTGAACTAACCTCATTTCAGATCATGGCAAAACCACTACGTATGCATCAAGTTAAACGCATCATCGAATTGTACCAGCAAGGCCAGAGTATCCGGCAGACCCAACGGCTCACTGGCCTATCCAGAACAACAATCCGGGATTATCATCATCGTATACAAAGCAGTGGTTTGAGTGCCGATAAATTGCTGGCTTTGGAGGAGGAGTCACTTCTTTCACTTATTAGTATCGAGTCATTTGATCAAGGTCTCTGTGGACGCAAAGCAGATGATCGTCATACCAGCCTGGTGAGGGATTTAGATCGGTATTGTGGTGATTTAAGTAAGCGGGGTGTAACCCGACAGTTGCTATGGGAAGAATATCGAAAGGAACATCCGGCAGGCTATGGCTACACTCAGTTTTGTGAATACCTGACACGGCACTTACAAAAAGATCAGGCCGTGATGCACTTCACCCACAAGCCCGGTGAGCTGTTGGAAATTGATTATGCGGGAGACAAAACAGGGTACGTGGATATTTCTACGGGAGAGTGGATAACGTGTGAAGTACTGGTTTGTACAATGCCTTACAGCAATTACATGTATGTGGAAGCCTTGCGTACGCAGATGCAAGAAGAGTTGGTGGGTGCAATTCCGCCAGTTACATTCACAACAGTTCTGATTCCAGCTTCCACAATAATAATTGCAGGTTGATGCAATTCAATATTTACAGTCCTGTCAATACCAGCAATTATCATGATTACATCATAATCATCTTCGTTGTTTATGATATGATTCGTACTACTTCCTGCTGGAAGTATCAAGAGTGATTTTTCGTGTAATGGAATTGTAGTCCCATTGTCAAGCAGAATTTCTATCATTCTATTGGCCTTTTAAATTGTTTATAATCTATTCAATATTTGTTCGCGTCTGTTTTAAAACTACCCATAACGGTTTACGCTTTGGCGATGGTGGGGTATTTTGGAAAACGTCAGCCCTTTCCAAGCGGAGTCTGCGCCCCGTGTCTCCGCTTTTCTGTTAGTAATAACCATCAACTGCTTCCTTCAAATCGACATCCATGCGTTTTGCCTTTTTTTTACTTGCTTTGAAAATTTCTGAAAAAAGATTTACGCTAGCTTAAAAATCATCGATTTCAAAAACGCAGAGTCCCTGAGACGGGAGACTCCGATAAGAAATAGCTGTATGTCTCAGCAATGGATCAAAAGCTCGAAGGTGAAATGAATATACCAAGAGATCGCAACAGCACTTTTGAACCTCTGCTACCTTGCTAGATTTACAAGCAATGCTGTACTAAACGTTCAAATTTCAGTTAAACCTAGATTATGCATTAGAGTTTGTGGATAACTTCTTTCTCTATGAGAATCAATCAGTTAGTTTCTAATGCATAGCATTAGGATGGTTTGGAATAATACTTGCTCAAAGAGTCTGATTTTCATAG
>CANIVF010000148.1 GCA_947470895.1 Bacteroidota bacterium | reverse complement strand
ATTTAGTTGCCTCGCAAAACGTTGCATATCCTCAGCAAGGAATTGGTATTCAATATTTCTTGCTAACTCCACAGCCTTTTCATGATCATATTCTAATATACCAATATACTCATTGAAATCTGCTTGTCTTTCGCGAGAACGTGTACTTGCATTATAAATATGTCGTTGTTTATCCAGCCTGACGCAATTCAACGTGTAGAATTGCAATTCATCTGATTTTATTCTGATCCATAAAAAATAAAAAGAATCCATAATAACCTTTTTCTCCACATCAACCTCCAAAACATACTTAGTTGAAAAAGAAATCAGCGAAAGAATAATAAACCATAAAATAGACCATTGATATTGATCTGTTAAAATAAAATAACCACTTAGAGATATGCTAACAATAAGGGTTGTCCATTTAAGTGTTTCTGAAAAATAATTATCAACCAATTTTATATTCATGATAATAAGTCCACACCGTCAGGTTCAGCTTAATCAGAATGTTTAAAAGTCTGTACTCGATTCTTTCAATTCCAACGGTTTTATCCAGATGTTTCTGTACAGTACATCGTGCCCTTCTCCCTGTAATTTCAAACCACCTGGGCGATCTGTGATTCCACGACCTTCATCATTACCTCCGTCTTGTCCTGAGTTTGGTCCACCCCACACTTGACTGATGATTTGGTTTGCATGTGCCTTCTTTCCGTTGAAGTAAACCGTAACGATTGGCTTCTCTACCAACTTACCATCTTTGAAACGAGCTGCTCTGAAAACAATATCATATGAATTCCATTTACCTAATCCGTTATAAGCGAAGTAAGGTGATTTACTTTCATTGATTACAGCACCCAAGCCATGAGAAGTTGAATCGCCATCCAACACCTGTATTTCATAACGGTTTTGTAAATACACGCCACTGTTTCCACCTGGCTTTTGAATCAGAAACTCTACGTGTGCACGAAAATCGCGAAACTCTTTTTTAGTAACGATATCAGCCGCACCATAAAGTCCACCAGCGGCAGCCGGATCATTTGAATTCATGGCCGTTCCTTTATCGACTGGATCTTTTACAATTTGCCATTTAATCGGCAAGGATGCTTTTAATCTGGGTCCATTCCAATACGTCCATTTTGTATCCAGCATATTGCGGCTGCCATCAAAAAGTATTTCAGCTCCTTCAGGTGCCTTTGCCCCTACGCCTAATTGAGCTTGCGCTGTCATGGCCGTGATTAAGATCATGGCAAAAGCGAATACAACCTGTCTTCTTATTTCGTTCATGTTTTTAGTATTCAAAAGTTTAATAGCGCATGTAATTTATAAAATATCCTCATGGTGCAACAGGCTCTTTACACTTCGAGGCCTGAAAGCAGAATTTATCCCCATCGAGCGGGATCTTCGCTTTCTTATCCAGAATACCATCCATGCGCAAGTTAGCGATGGAAGGACCATCTTCATTAAAGGACACCAAGGTAATGTGATCAAAGGCCATATCACTTTTTGCATCCTGCCCTCCGCCTGTGGTGGCCACCATGATGTAGTCGTGTTTATTACGTTCCGTATAAGAATATTTGTGCAAGTGTCCATTGATCACGGTAAAGTTACGTGACCCCAATGCGGTTTCAATGCGCGATAGATTTCCTTTTCCTTCACGCATCCAAACGGGTTTGTGCATAAGCACGAAGGTCCAACGCACATCGGGATGCTCTGCAATAACTTGCTCAAAGTAGGCGGATTGTTCATCACTGATTTCACCTGTGCCCCGCTCCGGCATTTTAAAATATTCAGTCTGTTGCGCTAACTCCGTTTTCCCGCTGTCGAGCAATTCCAGAGCATGCTTGCGTGCTTTGTATATTTCCCACATGCGCGCTTGGTTGTAATCTTCGGAATCCATCATCAGAAACAATACATGCTGATACACGAAATGATAATAGCGTCTTCCATAGCGATGCTCCCAATACTGGCGCATAACAGGATTAGTGAGATCATGATTTCCACCGATGTGAAAGAAAGGAGCTTTTGCTTTGCTCATGCGATCATCAAAATGATCGTACTCTTTTTTTAATTGAGTAGTGTCTTCCGTTCCACCTTCGACCAAATCTCCGATGCTTAAAATAAATTCAGGTCTGAGTAAATTGATTTGTTCTACTGCTACTTCCAGCACACCGGCACGTTCGCCACTATTGAGATCTCCGATGATGGCAAAGGTGAATTGATCAACAGGTTTGCCTACTGGTTCACTTGACCAGGGCGTGTTCGTTATTGGTAGATTGTGATCAAATGGTGATTTGGGGGTTTGATTGCATTGAGCTGTTAGAAAAACAAAAGCAACTGAAATAGTTAAAAAAAAGAAGATATTGATTTTCATGTCTTGATTATGTTTTTTTAAAGTCATTCACTACGCTACTACAGTCTTAACTTATATTCCTTATAGGTTCCAGAAATTACTTTACCGTCATAAAAATCAAATTCAACCCTGATTCTCCTCCGTGGATCTTTTACTTTAACATGATGTAGGCGATCATCTATGAGTTTTGGAAAATTTCTAATGGTATCACCCGACTTAAAAAGATACAACTCAGTTACTAAGGTATCACGATAGTACAGCGCTGAACGAAACTGTTCACCCGACTCATAATAGCTTTCAGCATTTTGGTGACGCAACCCATCTTTAAAAAAAGTTTCAGCTGCCTTTGGGCCGCGATGGAAAAAATCAACTCGCAAATCAATTCCTTTGGGTTGATGATAAACCACTGTTGAAAAAAACTGAGAACCATCTATAGGTTTTTTCTCCTGGAGGTTTAAATAAGGCCACGATTGTATAGCCCAATAGATTCCATATCCGATCGCTAAAAGTATCAGGTTGGCAATGGTGCGATTGGCGAATTCATTCCATCTATTTCGTTTCAAACGTTCCTCGACCCTCGCCCTTACTTCCTTCAGCTCATAGGTTTCATACGTAAACTTCCTTTGCTTAACCTCATCTTTATATATTTCACGTGCCGACTTCTTCTTTCCGAGCAAATCACGGTTATACTTGAGGGTGTCAGCCATTTGCTGAAGGAATCCATCTCCTAGCATATTTTTGGGTAATTATAACTCCTGGGTGACTAAAAGGTATAACGTATAAAAATTAAAATCGCATTTAAATTTGTTTTAAGAAATCTCCATCAATAATCAACAGCTTCGCACCCTTTTTGGAAATTGAACGATGAGAACTAAGGTTATCTGAAACGATGTAGGTCATTCCTTGCGTGAGCGAAAATACTTCCCCGTTTTCCATTTCGCTACCAAACTCTCCATCCAGGCAATGAACGATATGCCCTTTCTGGCACCAATGATCTGCCAGATAACCAGCTGCGTATTCCACAATGCGAACACGAAGCCCTTCAAATTGAAGTGTCTGCCAGAAGGAAGTACCCGTTTCTCCTGGGTGCTCTGTTTTTGGAATGTTGCTCCAGTCGATCGTGTGAAATGGGATGTTCCTCATTGAATAGAATTATCTAATTTAAAATACAGGACCACGTTTATCAGCTTGAAAGGCTTCAAGGATTTCAAAACTTCAATGTAATAAAAAAAGCTGACGCCCCTTGAAGGGCATCAGCCAAAATCTATAAGTCGTTAAAGATAATGGGGAAACTTCAAATTAGGTTTTATTATTTTTTGGTAACCCAATCTGTTCACAATACCGGTAAACTGAATCTTTGACGGTGGGCACTTCACCAAAATACTTTTGTTGTAATGAAGTATCCGCCACATACTTTCCGGTGAACATATAATCAAACATTTTTTTCAGATCATACATTTCAGATTTAAAAACCCCGGCAAACGAGAATACGGAACCTATGATGGACCACGGCAACGCACTAACTTTAATTTGCTTGCCCGAATATTCCGAGGCAAACGATGCCAACATCTGCGGATTCATCGGTTCGTTCATGCCAATGTCAATTCTGCCATTCGGAATACGTTCATCCATCGCAGCGATGGCCAGGTATTTTGCTAAATCCTCAGACAGAATATTGGTCCATTTGATGGAAGTGGATCCCATTACACGTAAGCTGCCTTTCTTTAAACCTCCAGCATAAAAATCCTGGTTGGGACTTTGATCTAAAAACGCCCCAGGTCTTAATGAAATGAAGGGTATTCCTTTCTCCTCCATGTAATCCTCGATGAGTTTCTTTTGCCAGAAATGCGGAACCGTTTCAGCCTGGTGAACATTCAGCACACTCGTAAAAACAAAACGTTTAATCTTTGCTTCCTTAATGGCATCAACAAGATTGCGATTTCCAGCATCATCAACACTCTTCAGATTATCGCCTTTTTTTCTGTTGGAGTATCCGATAGCGGTGGAGATAACCGCATCGATATTTTTTAATGCCGGTGCAAGCGTTTCTGATTTAGAGATATCACCAACAACAATAGTGACACCTTTTGATTCCAGTTCTTTGGTGTTGGAAGTTGCACGTACTAACGCGCTCACTTTTACATTTTGCTTAAGCAAATGGTTAATCACTTTGCCACCGAGGTAGCCCGTTCCGCCTACGACTAATATTGATTTATTTTCCATGAGTCATTTTTAAATTAAAGTGTCAAGTTTTCTGAATTCTTTTTTGGCAAGCCAAAGGGAATAAGTACAACGGCAAGAAACCAAATGACAGGACCGCTGATGCTGGCCAATGAATATTCAATAATCCCGGCTGTAACCAACGAAAACAAAAATGCCAGGTCACAAATGCCTATAGCCACAACCGCAATCATATATGCCATCCACGAACCTTTTCTATAAATGATCCAGGCCAGCATGAGTCCTAATACTCCGTAGCCGCCTACGTCAATACAAAAATTTAATAACAATTGTTTTTGCGCATTGGCCGTAAGTGCATCCGTAGTGTGTTGAACTAAATTGTGTGGTGCATTGCTACCACCGGTTAGCATTTCCCACATACCCTTTACATCGCTTGACAAATATTGATGAATTCCTTCATACCCCACCCAAACATGCAGGATACCCCATAAGGCTAGAAAGATCGCTCCAATCTTCGTCATCATGCCAACTGCCGGTTGGCTTATCATTTTGCTATCATCCATCTTTTTAAAGTTGTTTTGTGGATACAAAATTACAGGCAATAGACAGACTACCTTTTTACCTATGTTAAAAAATCAATTCTTAGCCCTTATTCGGCTAAGAGACACTTGGGAGATGCCAAGGTAACTAGCGATATCCCCTAAACTGATTCGCTGAAGCAAATGCTTGTTTTCTTTCACAAAGCTTTTGTAAAGTTCCGTTGCATCGGCATCAAACATCTCTTTAATGCGCTTCAGGTTAATCACAGCGGCCATAGCAAACGTTTTTCTGATGACGGTTTCGAATGAATGGTGGTTCCTGCACAACGCTTCAACATCCTGATCATCGAGGTAGGTGAGTTCGGAATCCTCCAGTGCAATCGTGATGAATTCTGCCGGAGTTTGTCTGATGAAACTATCCAGCACGGTGAAAACATTATTCTCCGAAAAGAAACGAATGATGAATGTTCTATTCTTATGATGATAGTAGTGTTTTACCAGGCCTTTATTAATGAAATATAATTTCCGGCAAATCTGCCCTTGCTTATTGATGAGCTGGCCCTTCTTAAAGGTTTTAGATTTCAATCGGGTTGACAGTTCTGCTTCGGCCTCTTTGGAGAGCGGTGAAACTTTGTTGATGTATTTTATGAAGTCTGTCAACACGCTCTATTTCTTAACAACCTTCAACTCCTTTATAAAAAATGCTATCGCCTTTTCATAATACTGATCAATCATCACACCCGGTCCATGCAAACCACCAGGCACAATAACCAATTCACTTTTCACATTGACCGATTGCAATTTCTCATAAAGCTTTTCACTCTGGCAATGCGGCACCAGTGGATCCTTGTCTCCATGAAAAATCAGAAACGGTGGATTTGTTTTATTCACATACGTGATCGGATTTGCTAGCGCGGTGTTTTCTTTATTCTCCTGGATGGCTCCCCCAATCAATGATGACTCCGGAGATTTTACATCATCATGATTCATCGTGCTTCCGCATTGGTCCATGATCAGAAAATCCGTGGGACCAAACCAATCTACCACCGCATTCACTGCACCAATGGTTTGCTTATAATTTCCGAGGTTTCCTTCGATCTCGATAGCAAGGCCATTAATCTTTTCAGTCTTGGTTGTATTGGTCGTGCCGGCTAATGCTGACAGATGACCGCCTGATGACCAACCGGTAATGCCGATAAAGGAATTGTCGAGAGAAAATTTATTGCTATTCGCTCTTACAAAACGGATGGCTGCTTTCACGTCTTGAATCTGTGCAGGAAATATAGCATCATGGCTCGAGCGATGATTAATGCTCACCACTGCGAAACCATTCTCTAAAAGTTTTTGACCCCACCCATTATTGAACACCGTAGCTTTAGAAGAATTTGAAAAGAACGCGCTTCCATAAATCGCAACCACAATAGGAAATGGTGCCTTGCCGTTCGCAGGTAAATGAATATCCAGCCGATGACCAATAAAGCCATCGCCTACATAGTCAACATCCAGCCAATGTTTGGATGATTCGATGACGGTTTTTTGTACGTCAAATTCTTTTGGTTGAGAAAAGGAAGTGATTGAGATGAAGAGAAAAATGAAAGAAAGT
>CANIVF010000147.1 GCA_947470895.1 Bacteroidota bacterium | reverse complement strand
TTTGTGGATAACTTCTTTCTCTATGAGAATCAATCAGTTAGTTTCTAATGCATAGCATTAGGATGGTTTGGAATAATACTTGCTCAAAGAGCCTGATTTTCATAGAGTTATATCGAATTCTATTTTTCTAATGCATGATCTCGGATAATATATTAAGTCAGCGAAAAAATGATGGATTCAGTTTACGATGAGTTCGGAAATAAACTACGGGTGCGCGTCTGCGGCTTGTGTTTAGAGGATGGGCGTTTGTTAATGATTAATCATACAGGAATCACGAATGGAGATTTTTGGGCTCCTCCCGGAGGCGGTCTAATTTTTGGCGAATCATTGGAAAATTGCTTGAAACGAGAATTTGAAGAAGAAACCGGATTAGTGGTGGAAATTCAGAATTTTCAATTTATCGTTGAATTTGTAGCCATGCCGCTGCATGCGATTGAATTATTCTTTTTTGTAAAAGTACTCGGTGGAGTTTTAAAAACAGGTATTGACCCGGAAATGAACCATAATCAGGTCATCCAGGAGGTTAAATTTATGTCTTGGCAGGAAATAAACGGTCTAAGCCCCCATTTCAGACACGGGATTTTCAATTTGATACCAGAATCATCAAAAATAGTAGATTTAAAGGGCCATTTTAAGTTATAATTGGTTGTTTAAAAAGGTATAAAATATTTATTATTGCAGGCTAAACCTGTAAACAATGAACTTGACCAAAATCTTAACCGCAGTCCTACTTGTAGCAAGCCTTTTTTTGGCTTTTAGGCTATATAGAAGTGTGCAAGGGACTATTGAAGAACGTGAGTTGATCACTTCTACCGAAACCGCTATCATTGAAAAATTAAAATTAATCAGAGAAGCTGAAATTGTATTTCATAGCGTAAATGGTAGATATACAGCCAATTTGGATTCTCTTACTAGCTTTATTGAAAATGGTCAAGTACCTATTATTCAGAGAAGAGAAATCATTACACAAAAGTCTTATGGCGTAGAAGATGTTCAGGTAATTATTGACACGTTAGGTTTCGTTGCTGCCAAAGAAAAGATTTACAAAAAGGATTACACAGTAAATGCCTCTGACAATGGAATTTTCATGGGATTCAAAGTAAAAATAGGTAATAAGGTAATCAAGAATCAAAAAGCCTATTCTATTAAAGTTGGTGATAAAGTAAATGAACCTCCTTTTCAAGATCAGGGAACTGTTACAAAACAGGAATCTGTAAATGTGGGTGATGAATTAAAAAAAGGTCAGTCGCTGATGGGACTTTCTGAATACATTTTCGATCCCAATACCAATTTAAAAACCCTTGGAGATGTTCCTGGTCAAACTGGTCTTAAATTTGAAATTTTTGCAGGTCAAGTTGATAAGTCAGGATTGAAAGTAGATGTTATTGAAGTAAAGGATCCTAAGCCTATTAATCCAACCCGAAAGGAAAGTAATGAGGCGAAAAACCGTAAGCCTTTGCATTTCGGTTCTCGTTTCGATGTTTCAACTTCTGGCAACTGGGAATAATAAAATATTTTGCAATCTACTGCCCTTGGTTACAAGCTAATTAAGAAGATCACAGACGATCGGTTTGATGAAGAAAATATTCATCAATATGATCTTCTTGTTCAGCTTAGTGTTAGAGATTTTCAAATTGGCATAATTGATTGCTCGGATGGCAGGGTTCTGCTTTTCGAGGATTATGTTCTGGGTGATTTAAGCTCTCATCAGGAGCTCCTCACTCTTTTTCAGACACTTTTCGAATCTCATCCTGTTCTTCAGGCCGGGTTTTGGAATTCCGTTAAAGTATCTATCAAGAACAGTAAATTTGTGCAGGTTCCAAATTCACTGTTTTTTAAAGAAGCTACATCAGAATATCTGAAATTCAACGCCCATATTGATCAGGAAAATGAGGATGTTATCTTCTGTGAGAATGAACAAACGGATGCTGTCACGATTTTCGCGGTTCAAAAAGACCTGTTTACTTGGCTTAAACGAATTTATTCAAATACTAAAATCCATCTCGTTCATCAATCAAGTTCGTTAATAGAGGGCATTCTCCAGTTCGCTGGAAAATCTTATAAAAGCAGACTTTATATTTATGTAGATCGTTTTAAGCTTCATATAATTTCCATTGAAAATAATAAGCTTATCTATTATAATCAGTTTGCTATCAAGCAATTCTCTGATTATGTCAAATACATCATGTTGGTGATGAAAGGGCTTGGCATGGATCAGCAAACCTGCGAAGTGATTCTATGGGGTTATATCAGCCAGAACTCACCACACTATTTGGAGTTTATCAAATACATTCGAAATGTAACTTTTGGAAACAGGCCTGAAGGATTAAAGTTTGGATACATTTTCGATGAGGTTCAGGAACACCATTTTTTTGATCTTTTCTCAATCCAGCTGCTCAAGCTTTAAGAGATCATGAAGCGAATTGCATTATTTCCTGGTTCATTCGATCCCTTTACAAAAGGTCACGAGGATATTGTATTACGTGGTTTGAATCTATTTGATGAGATCATCATTGCCATTGGCTATAATAGCGGTAAAACACACCGCTATTTTCCAATTGATTTTATGATCGAAAAGATAAAACACACTTTTGTGAATCACCCCAATATTTCTGTCCAGGTCTATTCAGAACTAACGGCTGAGTTTGCGAAGAGAAACAAAGCAAGATTTTTACTTCGCGGATTAAGAAACACGACTGATTTCGAATATGAAAACAGCATTGCGCAGGTTAACAAACAACTCAATGGTGAACTGGAATCCGTTTTTTTAATTACCTCTCCACCGTTTGCTTACATCAGTTCGTCCATCATTCGAGAGGTGCACAAATACAATGGTGATATCTCACACCTGATTCCATACACCCTGTAATGGACTATTTGATGATTTCCTTTTTGCGATAATATTCTTCAAAAACGAATCGGATCGACTTGTACGAATTCTCTAAAGCGTGATAAACTTCTTTCTGAGTCATCCAACGCAATTCTTCTATATCTTCTTCTATACTTGGTTTTATTCGTGAATCATCAATTAAATCCATTTCATACCAGCGTGTTTTTTTAAGCATGCTGTTTTTGTTCATGGTGTAAGTGTGCCACGTGGTGCAGATTTTTTTTCCAAGTTTTACTTGTACGTTGGTTTCCTCTTCCACTTCGCGCACCGCAGTTTGCTTATATTTTTCGCCTGTCTCCTTTTTCCCTTTTGGGAGATCCCATTTTTTCATTCGGTAAATCATCATGAACTTATCTTTCTTTTTCACCAGACCTCCAGCGGCTTTAATCACTTTAAACTTCTTTACTAAGAAAGCTCGTATGGCATCATAATCATTCACTGAAACATGAAGAGATAATAGATTTGTGGGCACTTTGGTATTGATCAAATCTAAAAGCAAATCCATGTCTTGAACGGAGACATTACTAATCCAAACATGATGGATAAGCTTCGCCTTGGTAAGGGGTTCGACTGAGGCATCAATCCCATGATTCACATGACCTTCCTGAGGTACAGTGTCTTTGCGGGTTATCCGCACGGGTATATCATTTACAAATAGATTCATGCCTGCTAAACAGTCTTTGGTCTTGCAAAAAGATAAATAATTTCGAATGAATCAACCCCCGCAAACTATTGTGCACCTATTAGGGCCTGTATTATAAAAGATTTCTTAAAATTGATACAGTTTTAAGAAAACCAGATATAACTGTAGCTTTTTACTTTGAGTATGACAAAAATTTACGAAAAAACTGCCCTTGAGGTAGCCTCCAAACTCCTTCAAATTGAAGCAATAAAAATAAATCACAAAAACCCCTTTATCTGGAGCTCAGGATGGAAGTCTCCGATCTACTGTGACAACCGGTTAGCCCTTTCATATCCGGCAATAAGAACCTATATAAAAGAGAATCTCGCCAATGTGATCAAGCTTCATTATCCGCAGGCAGAATGTGTGGCCGGTGTGGCCACTGCTGGCATCCCGCAAGGGGCTTTGGTGGCGGAAGAATTAGGTCTTCCGTTCGTGTATGTTCGCCCTAAACCTAAGGAACATGGCATGGGAAACCTTATTGAAGGAAAAATTGAAAAAGGGCAAAAAGTTGTTCTTGTAGAAGATCTTATTTCAACTGGAGGAAGTTCTCTAAAGGCTGCTCAAGCTATGAGCGAAGCCGGGTTTAAAGTAATTGGAATGGTAGCCATTTTTACCTATGGATTTGATGCTGCAGAAAAGAGTTTTTCAGATGCCAAAATTCCTCTTACGTGCCTGAGCGATTTTAATCACATGTTGCAAGAAGCCGTTGAAAGTAAATATCTTGACCAAAATCAATTGATCTACGTGAAGTCATGGAGATTAGACCCTGCTAACTGGAAATAATCCATACTTTCCTGCCCCACTTTACCAAAACAATGATTAAACAACCACACCTATGACCTCAAGGCAATACACGTTTTTTTGCTCAACAATAGCCGCCATGGCCGGATTTTTATTTGGTTTTGATACTGTTGTGATTTCTGGTGCCAACCTTCCCATTAAGCAACTTTGGAATACCTCGCCCCTGTTTCATGGTTTTTTTATCATGTCGATGGCACTATGGGGAACAGTGTTAGGAGCTCTCTTTGGAGGTGCCCCAACCGAGAAGTATGGACGAAAAAAGGTCTTGTTCTGGATAGGCGTTTTATATACGGTGAGTGCCGTTGGTTCTGGATTGGCCCCAGATCCCTATTCATTTTCATTTTTCCGCTTTATTGGTGGCATTGGCGTTGGAGTATCATCCGTGGTAGCACCAACATATATCGCAGAGATTTCTACGTCCGCCATGCGGGGTCGCTTGGTTGCATTGTATCAATTTAATATTGTGTTTGGTATTTTGATCGCCTTCCTTTCCAACTATTTCTTAATTGGATTTGATGGGGCCAATGACTGGCGTTGGATGTTGGGTGTAGAAGCAATTCCGGCAATCGCGTACACCATCATGGTTTTGCGTGTTCCTGAAAGCCCACGATGGCTAATATCCCGCAAAAATGATTTATCCAATGCAAAAAAAATATTGAAAGATTTAGGAGATCCTAATCCAGAAGAAGAAGTTCAAATCATTTTGAATGCCAATAAGAATATTGAAAAGAGTAATGAAAAAGAATCATTTTTTAGTCCCAGACTTTTTAAACCCATTTTACTGGCATTCTTTATTGCTTCATTCAATCAACTATCTGGCATTAACTTCATTTTGTATTATGCGCCTGAAATTCTGGAGCGCGCAGGTCTAGCCACTAAAGAATCATTATTTAATTCAATCGCTATAGGAGGCATTAACCTCATATTCACTTTTGTTGGTTTGTATCTGATTGATCGGACCGGTAGAAAAAATTTACTACTCATTGGCTCGTTCGGTTATATCATCAGTCTCTCCATGGTGGCATATGCTTTCTACTTCGCCTCCGGCCCAGTATTTCTTATGTCATTCTTATTGTTGTTTATCGCTGCTCATGCAGTTGGACAAGGTGCTGTAGTATGGGTTTTTATCTCTGAAATATTTCCTAATAAATCGCGTGCAGTCGGTCAGTCATTTGGCGCCAGTGTTCACTGGGTTTTTGCCGCATTAATTACATTGATAACCCCCGTTTTTCTGGATAAGGATAATGGAATACTCAGAGATGATCCGTGGATTATATTCGCATTTTTTGCAGCCATGATGACCCTGCAATTGATTTGGGTATTAAACAAGTTTCCTGAAACAAAGGGAGTTTCTCTGGAGGAAATTCAAAGACGATTGGGTATTCAGTGAGATTAACTCCACCCCACCTATTCCTGTACTCCTGAATAATTTAATCTAGATATTGGAGGAATAAAAACAAACTCAACTAAATAAAAAATCCCAATCAAAAGATTGGGATTTTTTATTTTTTTAAAGGAAGGCAAAAATTAGTTCTTACCCATTTTGTCCATTTCCTTTTCGAAAGTTTCCTTGAACTTCTCATAATCATAATCAATCTTCAAACGCTCATCTTTTGAAAGACGCTCATTGTATTTAGATACCAATTCTTCGGCAGATAACTCAATGGCCACATACGTTTTGTAAGTACCCTGTTCAGTCTTCATCAGCTTCTCGCACTTAGTAACTATTCCAGACAGTGTCTGGTCTACAATTTCACGGTTCAAACTTTCAAAACGTTCTTCTACTTCTTCTTTGTTATTCATTTCACGTGAATTAACATAGTTGTCAGTAACCGTTTTCACAGTCGTGTTAATAGCCTGGGCCAGTTCATTGCGCGCGTTAGTCAAGGCCTTCTTTTTAGAAGTTACCTGATCCTGACTTTCTCCAATTGAATTGGCACGGAAGAATTTTGCAGTCGTGAAGTAATCAGGACCTGAACATGGAACAACAACTTCCTTTTCTCCAGATGGAGCCTTTTCTTTTCCTTTACAGCCTGCCATTAAAGCAACGGCAATTAAAATTACCAGGGAAACATAATTTAACTTTTTCATAATCTATTGGGTGTTTGGTTATGCAATTTAACTAAATGCAATTAATAGGCCAGTTTCATTCTTTAGATTCATAAGCATAACTATCCGAAAGTTCACTTTATAAAAGTAGCGGAAAAAGTTTAAACCTTTGAGGTGTCTAAATCTTAAAAGAATGAGCCTCTTCCGCAGAAGCAAAAATAATAATAAACCAGTAATCCGGCAGGTAATTGATTTAGTGCCACCCC
>CANIVF010000146.1 GCA_947470895.1 Bacteroidota bacterium | reverse complement strand
CTTAGATTCTGTATTTTTTTGCAAGAAGCCAATGAAACTTTGAGCGAATGGACTATTAGTACCCACCGAACCATCGGAAACAACTTCTAATCTGCCAGAGGCAAGCCCCCATCGCGATTTGTATTTCTCTACCTGATCGGTATATCCGCGTGTGTTGGATGCAAATAAGGACCCTGAAAAACAGGCATCAGCTACCAATAAAGTATGTTGTGAGTTAACGTTTTCAATAATCTTTAATATTTGAGAGTTAGGTAAAAACTCTGAAATATCTTTTCCCTGAGCATCCACAGGAACCCAGTAGCCTTCACTCATTAACTTGTCAAAATATCCGTGGCCGGAATAATAAATAAGCAGGTTATCACGTGATGAGATCTTCTCTATGTATTTTCTCAGGACACTATAAATGTTTGATCGCGTTGCCTGATCATCCAGTAACATCGTCACATTTAAAGAATCAAAATTGTATCGGGCAGTGAGAACCTCCCGAACCGCCTTTGCATCGGCAACAGCATTGTTTAAGACGGGCCACCAGCGAGATAAATAGTTATTGATACCTATGATCAATAAATAATTCTTTGCGACTGCCGGGTCATAGACAGACCCATCCATATTTTTTCTTTCAATGGTAAATCGCTTCAGCGTGATGTTCTGGTTGATGTCTTTAGCCTCCAACGTAATGCCCGTTTCACCAACATTTAACGGAAGCAGTATAGTAAATTCACAATTGGCTTTAACAGGTGTAACTGTATTGTTAACCAATACCTGCTGAATTCCCGACTCGTCAATGACTGTGCCTGTAATTTTTATGATGTCCTCATAAATTACCACATGATCATTCTTGATGTTGGAGGGATTGGACACATAAATCATAGGTGGGGTCTGATCTTTTTTATTCCGCATCAAAGAAATTTGATTGGGGTCAACCACAACTCTTCGAAGGCTTTCTCGCTTAATGCCCTTGCTGTTTTCTGCAACGATCTGAATCGTATTGATACCCGTCCGCAATGTCAATGTGCGGTCAATAACCTGCTGATAATTATTTCGGTCAATAGCGTCAGAAAAATCCGAAGAAGTATAGACGTCCATGGATATTCCATTAACCAAAATTTCTATTCGTTGCAATGGCAACCTTGATTTCACATGAGAAGTTAACGTCTGGATATTCAGGCCCACCACGGTAGTGTCAGACGCATAATTCAACCATTCGATGACGGGATAGTCCACCACATCCACTTTGGGTATTATAATTTGCCCGCTCTTCTTTTTTTGGCCAACACCTATAGTAATGGCGATTAAGAAAAACAGTATTGAAAGTTTGGGTTTAAGTCCTTTCATAAAATTTGAAAATCATGCGATCCAGTTAGTTCGGGTTTCTTTTATCCTACATGACTCGATACTTCGTTTATCACCACACACGAATCAATTCCCATCCGGGTAACCAGATCCAGGTGGTCCGGGTAGCGACTTGTTGTCGTCAATGTATTGTTTGACTAATAAATAAGTTGGTACTGCTACGATCGGAACAACGACCCAACCCAACGAAACTTTGTGTCTCACACTAAACGTATTGCTGAAAAAAGTCTTTTCACCATCCGTAATGACCAACTGATAGTTTCCTTTCACTTTCGTTTCTTTTGGGATTTGCATCTGGAACTTATTCTCCGTCAACATGACATCCTTAAGTTTGGCTATTTCCTTCCCCCCCTGAAACAGCTTAGTCGAATAGGTTTTGTTGGTAGTATAGATCGGTGCCAGGGTTACCGAAAGTTCTTTTCCCTTTTTTATCTTTCTATCTACGTGCATACTGGGCACGATTTCGATATCTAATTTAATTTCTCCACTAAAATGAATGAGTTCTTTTTGATAATCCCAAATAATTTTCTTGTTGGCTCCCGGGTAAATCAAATCACCCACATCGCCTGTAACCTCTTTTACATAAAATGTATTATTAATTCCGTTCATCACTGCGGTTAACTTCACTTTCACCTGGCAGGGAATGTTATCGAAAGGAGATTGAATATCATAATTGATTAAATATTTTACTTCATCCCCACTGGTTTGCATGATATACTTAGGATTAGCGATGCTTTGCGCAAACCCAGGGCTGGCTAAATAAAAAAGAAAAAGGATACTGATGAAAGGCTGAATGCTGCGCACAAATTATAGTTATATGAATAAATATAAGAAAAATTTTTTCTAGTTTTAAAAACCCTTGTGTTCTGACCCCACTTTATGACCGTAAGAAATTCACTTCTGATAATCTTATTTTTACTAATAACATTCTCAAAAATACAGGCTCAGTTTTTCTTTGAAAGTGCCATTGGAAAGCCCGTGCAGGTAGGTCAGATTAAAGGAGCAGAGGATGTAGCCTTTGACGCTGCTGGCAATATTTACGTGGCCAGTGGATTTTCACGATGTGTAATGAAATTTAGCCCAACAGGAACTCCAATTTCACAAATTGGCTCAGGGGGTAATAGTGATGGTCAGTTTAATAACCCCGTAGCCATAGCCATTGATGCAACCGGAAATATTTACGTTGCGGATGCTTATAAAAGCCAAGTACTTAAATTCAATAATCTTGGAGAATTTAGTGGTTTTCTTGCCACTTATGGGTCAGGCAATGGCAAGGTTAATGGCCCCTCCGGAATTGCCATCGATGCCTCGGGTAACATATTTGTATCCGACAGTGAAAATCACAGAATACAGAAATTCAAAAGTTCAGGGGATTATGATACTCAGTGGGGAACCAAAGGGCAAGGTGATACGCAGTTTGTAACCCCGCGTGGTATTGCAGTGGATGCCATCGGAAATGTATATGTGGTGGATCTCGGCAACGCTCGTATTATGAAGTTTACTAACAACGGTGTACTCCAGAATAAGTGGGGGAGCTATGGTTTTGGCGATGGGCAGTTTACTTATCCAAATGGAATAGCCGTAGATGCGAGTGGGAATTTTTACGTGTCAGAACAATTCAGTCAATACATCCAGAAATTCAATATATTCGGTCAGTCTCAGGGAAAATTTGGCGCATGGGGCACTGACAATAATCAATTTTACTTTCCAAAAGGTTTAGAATTTGATAAAGATGGCAATCTATACGTAGCGGATAGAGCTAATGATCGTGTTCAAAAATTTACAAGTGCTTTTGTTTATTCCGCAACGATAGGAACTCCGCTTGGAGATGAACAATTCGACCATGCACAGGGGGTCACCTTGGATGCCAGCGGAAATATTTACGTGGCCGATGGATACAACCATCAAATTCAGAAGTTTAATAGTGCAGGAGTTTTCCTTACCCGATGGGGAGGTTTTGGCACCGGTGGCAATGGCAAGTTCAATGTACCGTATGATATAGCAATAGACGGAAACGGTGATGTATATGTGGTCGATGGGAATGATCATGTTCAGAAGTTCAGAAGTTCAGTAGTTCTGGAGATTTTAAAATTCAATGGGGTAGCGGCACTGGCTCGGGTGATACTCAATTTAACCAGCCCAGGGGAATAGCGATTGATGCCAACAATATGGTCTATGTGGCAGACATGAATAATCATCGCGTCCTAAAATTCAATAATACCGGTACTTTAATTGCCAAATGGGGCGGCCTCGGTATTGGCGAGGATAATTTTTATTCCCCGGAAGGTATAGCAATAGATGGCTCTGGCAATGTTTACGTAGCCGATGGTAGTAACTCCCGTATACAGAAATTCACTAATTCCGGCACTCCCTTATCCAGATGGGGTAGCAATGGACCGGAAAATGGGAATTTCCTTACCGCTCTTGGAGTTTCAATTTCAGGAACTGGTAAAATATACGTTACCTCTGATAACCGCTTTCAACAGTTTGATAATTCAGGGAAATTTTTAGCTAGTTATTTTGCCTATGGTTTTTCAGGTGGATCGTTTATGGGAGTACGTGGTATTGAAGTCGCCCCCACAGGTGGTAGTTTATATGTAACAGACGTGACCAACGGTCGTGTCCTTAAATTTTCAGTCTTAGATATAATTTCCCTCTCATCTCCTAGTGCTTCGGCAAACTCGTCCTTAACCATTACGGGTAGTGGGTTTAGTGTAACACCATCTGAAAATGCTGTTAAGATCAACGGTGTTGTCTGCCCGGTTACATCAACGAGCCCAACAAGTCTTACGGTTACTGTACCATCAGGAGCCACCACCGGTAAAGTAAGTGTTACGCGCCAGGGATTTACGGTAACCAGTGCCAACGAGTTTTTGGTGTTGCCATTGGCGATAACAACTTTTACTCCGGGTGTTGCACCGCTGGAGGCTTCCATCACGATTTCCGGCACTGGCTTTAGCGGTGTGAAAGAAAATAATACAGTGAAGTTTAATGGCATTACCGCAAACGTCACAGATAGCAAAGCCACCAGTATAACAGCAACCGTTCCGGCTGGCAATACAATCGGGAAAATTTCAGTCACTGTTAACGGCATCACCGCCACCAGCACCACTAATTTTGAAGGAACACTTGCCATTAATTCCTTCTCACCGACAAACGGTTTAGCAGGTGCTTCGATTACATTAACGGGCAGTGGTTTTAGTTCCACCTCTTCTAATCAGGTGGTAAAGTTTAACGGAATTGTGGCTGACATCACTGCCAGTTCTCTGAACGGTCTAACAGCAAAGGTACCGGCCGGTGCAACTACCGGAAAAATAAGTGTAGCACGTGAAGGCTCTACGGTATCAAGTACCGATGATTTTCTCGTGCTGCCTCTTGCTGTTACATCCTTCACTCCTTCAGCGGGAATTGTCGGAACAGCCATAACGATCAACGGCACAGGCTTCAGTAGTGTTAACAGTAACAATAGTGTCACATTCAATGGCGTAACAGCTACTGTAACTGCCAGCACATCAACCAGTGTCTCCATCCCCACTACGGTTCCGGTTGGAGCCACTACGGGTAAAATTTCAATCACTGTTGCTGGTCAGTCAGCAACTTCTGTGTCAGACTTCATCATCACCAAACTGGGTATTTCTCAAACCATCTATCCTGAATTTTTTATTGTGGATGAGAATAGCGCTACGGTCACCATCCTGGTTAACGATATCAATGAGGTTCAATCCATAAAAATTAACAGACGTGGAATTACAGAAGATGATTCAAAACTGAAAGTGGATGCTATACCGTTTACCACCAGTGGAAACTCAATAAGCCTATCTGTACTGGCATCTTACTTCACTGATCCGTTGGGTTTATACTGCTGGTTTTCCATCACAGAAAAAGCAGGCAATGAAATAGTAAGCCTACCTGGAAATATTTACCTGAAATACCTGGCCTCATCCAGTAAACAAGTGATACCAGATCTTACAGCAGGAAAAAAAACAAGTGCTTATCAATTGATTGCCGTTCCGCTTGAGCTAACAACCAAAAGCACAAAAGATATTTTCTCTGACTTAGGGAATTATAATAACAAGAAGTGGCGTTTGTTCTCTTTAACGAATGAGAAACTTGGTGAGAATCCGGTGACCATGGAGACCGGGAAAGGTTATTGGTTTATCATGCGAGATCAGACCGAGATAAATCCAGGGCAGGGAACCGTGGTGAAAGCTACAAAACAAACTCCCTATAAAATAAGCTTGAGTGCAGGTTGGAACCTCATTGGCAATCCTTACAACTTCAGCATCTCCTGGGATGATGTATTAGATCACAACGGCTTACCGGAAACAAAACTAAAATTCAGACAGTTTATAAATGGCGCAATGATTAATGACCCTATTCTAACTCGCTATCGAGGGGGATTTGTATGGAGTGACGTGGCAAGACAAATTGAAATCCCTGTGATTAACAAGAGTGCAGCGGGTGGAAGAAAAGCAACAGCTCAAACACAGCCTATCGATATGTCTGAGTGGATGGTGAACCTGACGTTACAGGACGATGAATTCAGCAATTCTCTTTTTGGCTTCGGCATGAACCCACAGGCTTCCGTTGAAAAAGATTTATGGGACGAAACGGCTCTTCCCCTTCTGGAGGGCTTAAGTTCGTTCGAGATGTCTTTCGACAAACACCTCGTAAAAGATGTTGTGCCTACCACGGAAAACTATTCCTGGCAAGCGCAGATATCGGCCAGTAAAAATATCTTGCTTCGATGGAACAACGCCTATTTCGGAAACAACGAGAAGCAACTCGTCATCGAAAATTCAAATGAAGTGGAAACCATAAACATGCGTTCCGTAAACCAATTAAATTTACTGGAAGGAAATCACCTGCTAAAATTTCATTATGGTCATGCTGATTACATCAAAGATCAGTTAATGGAATCTGCTGCACGAATTG
This sequence comes from Bacteroidota bacterium, assembly GCA_947470895.1. Classification (GTDB taxonomy): domain Bacteria; phylum Bacteroidota; class Bacteroidia; order Cytophagales; family Cyclobacteriaceae; genus ELB16-189. The sequence goes on along the minus strand of CANIVF010000146.1, from coordinate 431 downwards.
GAAATGTGTTTCCTAATCCTATTAAAAAATCGAATGAATGGATTTCTGTTTCTCTTAGTTTACCTGAAGGAAATAATGAAGTAAGTCTGCGTCTTAAGAATCTATTGGGTCAGGATATAAATTATTCGGGCACCGCACAGTATGAAGGCGGCCGAAGAAATATTCAATGGAAATCTGATTTTAGTCAATTGCCATCGGGTATGTATCTCATGCAAATAGAAGTGAACGATGCAAAAGGGGTAAGCTCACGCATTACCCGAAGAATTGTTTTCGAATAAATATTCGGCCCTACAACTACGCCCGATCGCCTAGATTTAATGAATTTTTGGCTTTTGTCTAGAATATACGTATCTATTATATTTGTACTTTATAAATATGATCTATACATTAATGAAAATAGTATATGGCAACATTCACGAGCACGTTGCCCG
>CANIVF010000145.1 GCA_947470895.1 Bacteroidota bacterium | reverse complement strand
GGGTGGCACTAAATCAATTACCTGCCGGATTACTGGTTTATTATTATTTTTGCTTCTGCGGAAGAGGCTCATTCTTTTAAGATTTAGACACCTCAAAGGTTTAAACTTTTTCCGCTACTTTTATAAAGTGAACTTTCGGATAGTTATGTCTTAAATTGTATAAACATTTAAGCTACCCCTAAATAAAAAAGATATGACGACAACTACGAAACCCGCTACCTGGTTCTGGGTAGTAAGCGTTATTGCACTCGTGTGGAACTTAATGGGCGTAATGGCCTACATCATGCAAGTAACCATGAGCCCCGAAGCACTTCAGGCATTACCTGAAAATGAAAGAACTCTGATCGAGTCTGTGCCCACATGGGCTACGGCTGCATTTGCCATTGCGGTATGGGGCAGCACAATGGGAAGTATTCTTTTGTTGATGAGTAAGAAACTCGCTACGGTAATTTTGATTGTTTCCTTTGTGGGAATATTAGTACAGATGTATTACAACCTGTTTATGAGTAAATCACTGGAGGTATACGGACCGGGTGGATTGGCCATGCCCGTCATGGTGTTGGTGTTTGGTCTATTTTTGATCTGGTTCTCGCGCAAGGCAAGTTCTCATGGCTGGATAAGTTAAAAGCTGGCAGGTCGGCATCAAGTTGAAGTGAACGGAATGAGGAGTTATGAAAAGCGAGGGTACGGTTCTACGGGATTCCGGCTCGTGCTATCCTTCGGTTTGCATGAGCCTACCATGATTGAAGCTGACTTACTTATTGATGATTTTCAAGCCCTGCCGGAACGACAGTTTAAAAGTAAAGTGTACTGTAACGATATGCTATGAAATGTCATGCCGGCCGAGGCACGAGAGCCGGCATCCTGTTGAATCAGCGGGCGCATTAATCTATTGCACCTTTAAAATGTGCCGGCACAGTCAATCGTTTTCCACAAATCCAGTTAAAGGGGAATGCGAAACATTATTTTTCAAGCCATGTTATTTTGAGGAGCCTACTGCTACTAATGGGGCATTATGAAAAAGATAAAAATCAAACCATACAGCGTCATTGTCATCACTTCATTTATGCTGATAGGCGCTGCCGCTGGTTACTTCGGAGCTAAAGTGGGTGGGCAGGCCGCAGCATCATTGCCAGCTTCTGTGATGATAACCCTCGTCATACTTTTTATCCCCGCCTTCTTTTTCGTGATCGCCTTGCACGAAGGGGGTCATGCACTGGCCGGTGTGTGGATGAAGTTTGATTTCAGAATGTATGTGGTAGGGCCGTTTCTGTGGGACAAAGAACATAGCGGATGGAAGTTTAAATGGAATAAAAATGTAAACACCTCAGGTGGTTTGGTCCTGTGCATTCCCACGGGCACGCACGATGTAAGCAGAAGATTTTCTATTTACGCTGCAGGAGGACCGGTGGCCAGTGTTCTCACCGCATTGCTGGCTTATGCGTTGTACTTGATCTGCAAGCAACTTGAATTCACATCTACCGTGGGCCAGATTATTACCAACCTGTGGATGATCATCGCTTTTCTTTCGGCTGCCATTTTTGTGGTTACAGCGATACCGCTACATGCCGGTGGCTTTTCATCGGATGGGGCACGTATCATCCGATTATTACGCGGAGGTGACACAGCACGCTTTGAGGTGCTCCTATTGAAAATGATCGGCAGTAGTATGGCCGGCTCACGCCCTTCTCTACTCAATATACAGGAATTGGAAGAAGCGCAGGCGTTGGCTATAAAACTGAAAGCACCCATGGGTGTTTATATTCATTATTTCTTTTATCAGGCTGCGCTCGACCGTCAAGAATATAATCAGGCGGAAATACATTTGGATGAATATATCGAACAAGCCGAGTTAATACCGCAAGGCATGCGCGAAAACGTATGGGTAGAAGCTGCCTTCTTTTATGCTTTTGTTAGAAAGGATTTGACACGAGCCACGCAGTATTTCAATCAGTATAAACCATCAGCACTGATCCCACTCGCCATGGTATACACCACGCAGGCGGCCATAGCCCTTTTAAAAAACGAGTTAACCGAAGCGGGCGCATGGATAGATAAGGCGTTGAAAGAACTTCCCAATATGATGGATCGTGGCATCGCCCATGTGTTAAATGAAAAATTACAGGAAATGAGGGAGCAGATTAGTCAATAGCATATCTGCATTATTCATCAACGCCTAATTCAGTCCATGTTTTATACCATTCTTACCGCTACCTTTGCAGGGATAACACTAACCTCACACGTATGTTTTCTAAATGCTGGCTGATTATAAAGGATGATAACAAACGGACCTTTGAGGTAATCGGTAAAGCCTCTAACGATAACTCGTTCAGCAACCGCACACATGGTATGCAAAAAGATGGAATGAATGTAACTAGTGTAGTACTACCCGTAACCAACAAGAACTCTACCAAGCAAGGGATAACCTTTATCAACTATACGCAGGAAGATGGTCTATACGAGCGGCTGTTGAAGGAGCACAATGAAATCATTATGCGCAATGCGGGAGAGTGGTAAATTAATTGCTATAAGGATGAGATGTGCGTATGAGTATTTCATGAGTTTGCACCGCGAAATCAGTTGAGGGCAATACCTACAACAAATCCTATCCACGGCTTTTTGTTGTAAATCCATACACTGCGGTCGGAATTCAAAAGATGATCAAATCCTGAAGCTAGTCCGAAGCTGGCAAAATTGGTTTCCATAAAAGCAGCAAGGCCATACTCCAGAATCATTCCATTGTACTCTTTGGTCATCGAAGTGTTGGTAGTCGATGGTCCGATAAATGTTGTTCCCGGTCCGCCCAATACTCCAAAATCAAATCCCCTCTTAACGATCCTATGATTATTTTTTCCAAGCGTACCTTTCTTTCCTTCAATCCGATAAAAGTCATGTCTCCATCCGGCATAGAGCGCCACATTGAGTTCGGCAGTTAATTGCGCCTGTAGTGCATCAGTAGCCGGCCGGTATTTAAAGAAGATCGTGGTGATATCGATATCAAGGCTTGTTTTACTAAACCGTGATGGAGAAACATCAAGATTATCGGTTTCACCAAGCGGCAAATTCATTTCCAGTTTGCCCGGCTTGTTATCAACGATCGGATAAACCGCGACATTATCATCGGTGATATCGAGGTATACTTTTCTGACGGGCCTTTTTCAGGGGATTGTTTATAGTAGCCACTGTCAAAACCATGACGGGAAGATTTTTCAATGACGCTACAGGAATAGAGTATACCAATACCGAGAATGAGAATAATATGCTTCACGTTTGTCCAGCCCATACAGCAAATGGTTTTGACACTATGAAGGTAATCAATTTTTTGATCCGGATATTTTTTGTTGCGAGGGTGTTCCTATTCACGCTGCAATAGAAAAGCTACACGGGCTACTCAAATCAGGAACCGAATAACAAGCGTCCAATATCCGTCAACGGCTCCCTTTCTCTTTCCCGATTTTGTTTTTATCTTGTTCATTCAATCATCTCTAAGTCATTCATGAAACGCAATCAACTTCTGCTCAGGGTCCTCGAATTAGCATATCTGATATTTTTTATCTGGTCGTGCAAACCAGCGGCTACAGAACCAAAAGCTGAAAAGAAAGAAAGCAGTCTGCTCTATGATTATGTGCTGGCCGATGATCCGGAGTTCAAGTATGAAATCGTTCATACTGAAAAAAAAGATAACTATACGTATTACGTCATGCGTATGACCTCACAACAATGGCTCACTAACAACGAAGTGAATGAAACCGAGTGGTGGCATTGGGTTAGTATGGTGGTTCCTGATCATTATAAATACTCTACTGGCATGATGTGGATTGGCGGAGGCAGCAAAGATGATCCCATGCCATCAGAACCAGATGGATTGATTCTAAAGGTGGCGTCTGCAACGCAATCCGTAGTGGCGCAGGTCCACAACATTCCATTTCAGCCACTGGTGTTTAAAGGTGATACGGTGCATCGGTATGAAGATGCCATCATCGCCTATGGCTGGCGCAAGTTTATGGAAGGCGGTGCCAAAGATGAAGATGTGAAATGGTTGTCGCGACTCCCCATGACCAATGCTGTAGTAGCTGCGATGGATGTAGTGCAAAAGGTGATCGCAAAAAATAACCATACAGCGATCAACAGTTTTGTAGTGGCCGGTGCCTCCAAGCGCGGATGGACTACCTGGACCACCGGAGCCGTTGATAAACGTGTGGTTGCTATTGTACCTGTAGTGATTGATTTGCTTAATGTGGTTCCATCGTTTCAACACCACTGGCGCAACTATGGATTCTGGGCTCCCGCTGTGGGTGATTATGTGAGTGAGGGAATTATGGAATGGCAAGGGTCAAAAGAATACGCGCGCCTCCTTGAAATTGTTGAGCCGTATTCCTACAAAGAAAAATATACAATGCCCAAGTTGCTCATCAATGCTTCCGGTGATCAGTTTTTTCTTCCGGATAGCTGGAAATTTTATTGGAAGGATTTGCCTGGAGAAAAACATGTAATGTATGTGCCCAACACAGGTCATGATGTTTCTGGAAGTGATGCCGTGCAAAATCTGACAGCCTTCTATGCATTAGTGCTTGAGAACACACCACGACCGAATTATACGTGGGAGATATCCGGTGATGCTTTCAAAATAAAAACGGATGCAGCAAGTAAACCGGCTTCAATAAAATTATGGCAGGCACACAACCCCAGGAAGCGTGATTTCAGAATAGATGTCTTTGGTCCCAGGTGGACTGCTACCGATATTTCATTAAGTGATAATGGAACGTATGAGATCACGCTATTAACTCCTGAAAAAGGATGGAAAGCGTACTTTGTAGAAATCACGTACCCAGGCAAGATTCCTTTTAAAATAACAACAGGAGTTGAGGTGTTACCAAGAACGTATCCATTCGAACCATTCGTATCGGCTAGCCCGATGGGCACGATGGAGTAGAATTTCAGGTTTATTCCAGCGTGATGAGAGGTACGGTCAACAGAATTTGAAATTATTGTTCCGGCATCACAATAAACAGGATCATGTAGAGTAGCAACCCTGTGCCAAAGAAAAGGAATGCAGCCAAAAAGAGAATGCGCATAACGGTGGGGTCGATGTCAAAATAATTGGCCAGCCCACTACACACGCCAAATAATTTCTTTTTTCCTTTTATTAATTGCTTTGCCATACGTTTGGTGTTTTTATCTCTTAAAAATACAAACGTATTTGTTTAATTTAAGATGCATGAATGATTTGTTATTTCTAATATCAACACCAAAGTGGAATGGCATTGATTTTCATTCAGGGCTATGCGCACGATTTTTAAACAAGTCGTCCCAGATCGTGAGGGCTGCCTTGGGTTGTAGGTTTATATCGACCAACCCAAGCGATAGAAAATAGTTAATATTGTCGGGCACATCGGGAGGAAGGCTTACCACATCAAGATCAGTAAAGAGTAGTTGAAATACCGCAATGGATTTTACATGATCTAGCAATTTGCTTTGATGCTCAATATAATTGCGTTGCATGTCACTTGAACTGGTGATGCTATAATCGGTGGTGGTGATGGAGGAAGAAGTCCAGCCCCCTTCGGAAACAAATACAGGAATGGTTTTGCCTTCCACGAGTCGGGAGTAATAGTTGATGGGTATATCGCTGGGCTTATCAAACTCAAAATACGGATAAGAAGAAAGACCTAACTCCTGCACGAAAGGAAAATCGGTAAAATCTTGTGCAATGCCCCGATATGATCCGCCACCCAATTTGCCCCAGGCAAAATCGACCTGGACACTAACACTGAGTAACACCGTGAGATTTTTCGTTTTGATTGCAGCGGCCGTTGTGTTCGCTGCTTTTTTAACACCTTCATAGATGGATGTGGGTGCTGCTGCCCGAATGAGGTTTGTTTCCAATGCTAACCCCAGGTGATCGGGATGCAGCATACTATCCATAGCAATCGCGAACTTTTGAAAGAGCAATTGCATATCGTTATCAGCTATACTTTTATTTACAGCCTGAAGATCAAGTGCATCAGACGTGCGATCAAGTCCGTTTTGCGGATCGATATAAATCCACAATTTTAAATTTTTGCTGCGATAGTAATCGACAAGAACAGCATAGTTGTTGAGGATATAATCATTGATCGTTGTTCCACTTAATAATTCCTGCCAGGGCACTTCGGTCGTAATCATGGCAGCATCGGCACGCGGTGTCCACAAGTTTAGCGATTGTAAAAAAAGATCAACATTGTCGACACGCGGAGCTGAGTTTTGAAAGCCCATGTGGTAGGTGCGTGTGGAAGGGACTGGGTTATCCTTAGTGCAGGCTACTGTAATTATCAGAAATATGATGAAGGTGATTTTTGACGACATGATATAACAAGATAATAAATAGTTTGTAGGATATTGGATATCGGGACCACCTTGCTAAAAGTGATCTTAAAACAATTCATGACTAACTGATTTCAAATTGTGGTCATTCAACTACTTAACGAATCACTTCAAAGAAGAAAATTACGCGAAGGTCATTTTTGTCACAGGTTTAGATGTGTTCACGATGTATCTTTGCAGTAATAATAGCCGCAAAGGCGTTTCTTCATAAAACTAAAAACTGACTCGTCCTGAAAAAAGTTTACACTTTTTGGTTAAAAGTCCTGATTCAAATTTACACTTTTTAGTTAGTCCTGAAATCGCTTTACATTTGATTACCGGATGAAGCGGAAGCGGGCAATGCTGAGGAGCAACCCGCCAGGATTAATC
>CANIVF010000144.1 GCA_947470895.1 Bacteroidota bacterium | reverse complement strand
TGGCGTGTATATAGAAAAAGAGATAGATCAGATGGTCGTCAGGCATCACCATCGGGCAAATGATATCCTTCGGCATTATCCTGATAATGACTACTTTTAAGATCAGGGGTAACTTAACAAAGTAGAATTAGATTTGGCCATTAAATTAATCAGCGATTTAAGTGTATAAAATCACCAGGTAATGGGCTGAAGAAGGATAACTCCATGGGCGCTACTAATCATGAATTCGTGTGATTTTTTTTGATTGTTAACGTACAAAGTGTAAACTTAAATTTTGATTTCCTAAAAATCCTCCTGTTAAATTGTGGTTTTTATATGACACCTCACTTTTAATCTTCTGCCTAAATTTAGGCATCATATCTTTAGGCCTGATATATATGAATTTTACCGTTCCCCTTCTATAAAAATTTGATTTTCTGATATTTATTTTAGACAATGATTAATCTTTTGATAAGGTGAAAATTAGACAGCTTTTTTACTCAATAGATCAGGGTTGGTCAGAGTCCGGTGATTTACTGGATAATCCTCAATTGGTTTTAGTATTTGGTGCTGTTCCTTTGTTGCGTGATTTCAGGAATATGCAATACCTGATGCATAAATTTCCATCTTCTCAAATAGTGCATGCGAGTACATCCGGAGAGATTTGGCAATCGCGTGTCATGAGTAATACGATCGTGGTGTCTGCTATAGAATTTGAAAAGACATCGATTGTTGTGAAGCAGAAAAATATTCATGAAGTTTTTTCAGCGTTTGATTTGGGCAAATCACTTTATAATGAGCTTCTGGCTGATGATCTTGTTCATATCCTGGTCATTTCTGATGGTAATTTAGTGAACGGCAGCGAGTTGGTTGGTGGTCTTAATTCTAAAAACAGCAAACTAATTCCTATAACGGGCGGGTTAGCTGGTGATGATGCAAAGTTTGAGCAATCCTGGGTTGGTCTCAATAATCAGTTTTTAACAGGCAACGTTATAGGTATTGGGTTCTATGGTAAGCACTTACGAGTGGGGCATGGATCATGTGGAGGTTGGGATCCATTTGGTCCTGAGCGGATCGTGACTAAATCAAATAGAAATGTATTGTATGATTTAGATTATCAATCCGCTCTTAGTTTATATAAAAAATATCTTGGACCTTTAAGTGATCAATTACCCGGCTCTGCATTGCATATTCCGCTCAGTCTTAAAATTCCTGACACTAAGGAAGTGTTAGTACGAACGGTCTTGTCCATTAATGAGAAGGAACAGAGTATGACATTTGCAGGTAACTTGCCACAAGGTTCTAAAGTTCAGCTAATGAAAGTGAGTTTTGATAAATTAATAGATGGTGCAGCAATAGCAGCCGCTAATAGTTTAAAATTATTGGATCAACGTATACCCCAGTTTACCTTAATCATCAGTTGTGTTGGACGAAAAATTGTACTTAATCAACGCATCGAAGATGAGGTGGATGAAGCGGTTCATGTATTGGGATCAACTGGTAAAGTGACGGGGTTTTATTCTAATGGCGAAATCTCACCGCTCTTGTTCAATTCAAAATGTGAACTTCATAATCAGACTATTACCGTTACTACATACTGCGAGGTGTAAATGGATCCCGAATATACTAAGACCCTAAAAAGGCAGATTCAAAAATATCTTAGCGATAGAACAATCACACCCGATTTATTGAATTTTCTTTCGGCTGTCGATGGTTCATACAAACAATTTGATCGTGACCGAGATCTTGTAGAACGAGCATTAGATTTAACCTCTGCAGAGCTTGTTGCCGCCTACGAAAAAATACGTGACGAAAAGAAAGTAGTTCTCGAAAAGCTTTCCGATAACGAGCAGATTCTTAAATCTATTGATGAAAATCTGAGTGAGGCTGTCTTTCGAATAAACGAAGAAGGAATTATTCATTTCGCCAATCAGGCGTTCTCCAGCATGTTTGAATTAGAAGTAAGCGATCAGTTGCCTGGGCAATCCATTGAATATTTGTTTATGGATGCAGATGGCTGGAACGACTTCAAATCGAATTTTGATACCAGTGGCATTAAGAAGAACGCGGAGATCCAAATGAAGACAAAATTCGGGGAGCAGCGATGGGTATTGATGAGCATGGTAAAAGTAAAAAAGAATGAGAAGGACTATGTGTACGATGGCTCGATTGTGAATATTACTCACCAAAAGGAAATTGAACAAGATCTTAAGGAGGCATTGGAAAAGGAAAAAGAGTTGGGCGAAATGAAGTCGCGTTTTGTATCGATGACTTCTCACGAATTTCGCACTCCACTAACGACCATTCAGGCTAATGCCGAAATCCTATCCATAAAAATACATCAGAAACCAGCCATCAGCATTGAAAAAATACAAATGCATTTAATAAGGATCACGACAGAAGTGGCACGGCTAACCAAGCTCATGAATGATATATTAGTTATCGGGCGTCTTGAATCCGGTAAAATTATTTTCGATCCTGTCGATGTAGATCTTAAATCGCTGATCAACGATCTCATTCAGGAAAGAGACATTGATACCAATGATGATCGCACTATTAAATTTTCTTGCTCAGGCGAGGAACGTTCCTTTTTTGGTGATCCTAATCTTCTGAGGCATGCTATTTCGAATCTCATATCCAATGCATTCAAATATTCAAAGGGTTCTTCATCACCTGAAATTCAACTTTCATTCCGTAATGAAAAAATCAACATCGTGGTTAAAGATTTTGGAATGGGAATTCCCAAAGAAGAACAAGCTAGTCTGTTTGATTCTTTTTTCAGAGCCACCAATGTGAGCAACATACAGGGCACAGGGCTTGGACTGATTATCGTGAAGCAGTTTATTGAGATACATCATGGTATAGTAACTGTAGAAAGCGCACTTAACGAAGGTACCCGGGTAACTTTAGAATTCCCTCATGTTTTACCTGTTAGTTGACATAAACAGAAAAGACTAATGATTCATCACTAGTCTTTTCTGTTTATCAGTAACCTTCGGATGAAGGAATAGTTAACTTAAGCTTCTGCAAACGTAGTGATGGTCATGGTCTGATTATGCAACTGGCATGGCGAGCAGGCTCCAAATGGTGATATTCCGCCATAAGAATAAAATCCTGATACGGTGCCATCCAGTATTACATCTTCAGCTGCTTCCACTTCTTCTACTATGCGTGAGTGAAGAAGGAGTTTCCGACCAACACAACTCACCAATAGTGTCAAATCTGGTTTATGATTCTTCATACCTTCTAGGGAGTCTTTTGCAGCAATAGCTGAGGCATTGATCAACTTAGCAAAATTTCCGGTCATTAACCTGGATTTACTTCCTTCGGGCATGCTTCCGGCAAAGATCATTTTCTTTTCTTCATCATTAACACCCAATACGGTTCTAATAAGATATCTGTCAGAGCCTGGCACTTTCATGGAAAGTGGAAATAACAACGCAGAACCGGGCAACTCATCGGCATACGTACCCAGGTATTTTTTATAAAGATCGAGTGCATTTTCGTTATCCAATTCAGCCAGCACATTTTTGTCTGAACTGGTGATTAATCGCTCGATACCAAATTCATCCCATCCGCCCAACGAACCATGACCGATAAGTATGTCTTTACCATAAAAGCCAACGGCAATAATATTTCCTTGCGAAGGGCTTTCGTTCAATCCTGTAAATGTTTTTTGGAAGCGGGCAGCATCACCAGCCAACCCACCTGTGATGGGAATATTAGTTGGATTATTTTCATTGAATCCTCTGGCTAGATCAGCGCCATCAATCAATGTGCCATCGGCTATGATAAAAATTCCACTGAGGTCGGTTCCATCCAATTGTTTTTTGAGATAAGCACCAGCCTGATAACCATCCTGATGATCGTTAATATTTGTCTTGACAGATTTAACGGTAGTCTTTTCAAATTCAATAGCCGTTGCCACTACGCTGTCATCATAAACTGTGCTATTAATGATTTCGCCAGCAGTTGAGCTTAAGACGATGTCAGCATTAGGATAGGTTTTTTTGAGATGTTCAAGAACCTCTTCGTTTTTTACGATACACTCTGGAGATCCAAAAACCAAGACAAGCTGACTTTTTTCATTATTTAAATCAGATGCAAAATTCTCCCATTGGTTATTTAAGAAGTGGTGTTGTTTAGTTTTCATAATTTAGGAAGAGTTTAGATTGATTTGTGTGAATGAACCTAAATATATACTTTTTGAATAGCCTTATCTGTCGTAATAATACTACACAACTAAAAGACCTGGGATAGGTTATTTTAACGATAGAATAAACTTCATCCCACCCCTTGGCTTGTACATCCTAAAGAAGCAAAGCTACCTGTAGCATGGTTAGATTATTACCATTCAAGGTCATTTTTTCCAATTTGACTTAGTTTGGTCAACATTGGGAGTTCACCTTTGGTTTAACGAAATTTAAGATAGCGAAACCTGATGTATGACAGGCTATGCGATGGTGGCGCATTCTTAAATAATATTGAAATGAAAAACAAAAGCGTACAAACAGAGATTGATGCTAGTTTCCTTTATCAAAAACTAGCCGAACATGAAGCAGATGCAACGATAGCCAATGTGTTCAGGCAAATGAGTGACATCGAGAAAGGCCATGCCGAGGCTTTTGGCAAAAAAGCAAACATTCGTGTAGAAAACTTAATGCAGCCTTCGTGGCGTGCTAGGACGATAAACATGATTGGTAGAATATTTGGCTACGATTACGTGCTTGGTGTTCTCATGGATACTGAAAAAAGTATTTCATCGGCAGTGGTTGGTACCAAGAAAAAACTCAATAAGAAAATATCAGGTACTGAAACTAATCATGTAAAGATACTTCAATCTATTCTTGAAACGGATACCAAAACTGCAGGCAACTATCTTTCGAAGTTTGAAAAAAGACATCGGTCTGTAGGTGGCAATGCTATACGTGCGGCCGTGTTGGGAGGTAACGATGGGTTAGTCTCCAACTTTAGTTTGGTGATGGGCATAGCCGGTGCCACTGAAGGTCAGGAAGGCGTTTTGTTGGCGGGATTGGCAGGACTTCTGGCCGGAGCATTATCCATGGCGCTGGGCGAATGGATATCCGTGAAAAGTTCGCAAGAGTTGTATGAAAATCAGATGCAGATAGAATTGGAAGAATTGGAAACCAATCCGAAAGGCGAAATGAAAGAGCTCGCATTGATTTACATGACCAAAGGTATAGACGAAAAGAAGGCGTATGAAATGGCTTCGGTGATCATGACGGATAAAAGCCATGCACATGAAATATTGGTGAAGGAGGAATTGGGAATTAACGCGGAAGAAATAAGAGGCTCGGCTGTTGAAGCGGCTGTGTATTCGTTCATTTTGTTTTCGGTGGGCGCAGTGATTCCGGTTTTACCTTTTATGTTCACCAGTGGCACGCAGGCGATTGTTATCAGCGTTTCATTGAGCGCAGCGGGTTTATTTTTAATTGGTGCCGCCATCACATTATTTACAGGTAGAAATGTTTGGTTTTCAGGATTTCGGCAGGTGATGTTTGGGTTAGGTGCTGCCGCGGTAACATTTGGAATAGGGAAGCTCATTGGTGTTTCGGTAGCGGGATAAAATTGGAATGAGTAAATGATTGCGTTCCCTTTTTTATCGAATCGGTTTCTTAGTTCCTTCCCTTGAGGCAGTCATTAAGAAAAAAAATCTTAGTTTTGCGCTCCCTTGGCCTCGTAGTTCAATGGATAGAATAGAAGTTTCCTAAACTTTTGATACAGGTTCGATTCCTGTCGAGGCTACATTATATTTTATAATGCCTTGTAAATGAGTAATTTGTAAGGCATTTTTATTTTGGTTTAAACAGGGTTTAAACAAATCTCGGTATAACCTTCTATAAATAGTTTAAGCCACTTTTCGTAACCAGTAACTATGTAGTTTAGGGCAACTAGGGTAGTTGAATTTCCTAAATCAATTCAAAAGAATTTGGACAAAGTAGTATCTTGTTAAGACCTTAAACCTTTTTAGTATGCCCTTTCACGGTATTACAAATGGACATTTCTCAATGAACGGAAATTTTGTATCCACCGATATGAAGGGAGATGTGATTCATATTCTAAAATCAGCAATGGATATTCAAAAGTGGAAAAAAATTGAAGATGTTCAATTCCCCTTTTATGTTGCTGCTATTCTTGATACACTTCCTCAATTAACTGGAATGCCGGGTGAAACAAACAGACTTCCTGTTTTAGATAGAGAGGGGAAGCAAAAGTATTTTACAAGGTTAACTGGGACAGTAATATTTAAAACCCTAGGGAGTATAATTGATGCTATTATTGAGCAAGCTGACTTAAACTATAAATTACCTATGGATCATGGTAGAAAAATACTTTTTGAAATTAATGAATTCTCTTCAAAATATCCCTAAGACAAATGTTGAACCATGAAGAAGTAAGCGTGGTGTAATCATAGAGTATTACTACGTTAACTTCATAAGTAGCTACCCTGCAAAACTTATCAACAAAATCGGTTGATTTTGTATATGGAAAAGGTAAAAATGTGATAGGTTGTGCCTGATTGTTATGTGTTTATTAAGCTCTCTTGAAAGATGATGGGTGAAATTAATTATTAAATATTTCACTTTTTGTTATTATATTCATGAGCAATAGTATAATCTCTTTTTGTTTTTTTTTGCTGAATGACTTTACATGATTCAATAGTATTTGTTCTTATTTTAGAAAAGAATAGCCTAATGGCTGAAACTGTTGCTGAACAACTTAATGAGAAGAAAATATATCAACGTAGCGATGGAAAACCAATTTCTGCAACTCAAGTTATATTACGGGCAAGAAAGTATCCTGAATTATTCCAAATAAAAGATGAATCTATTGATCTTTTAAATAGAAAAAGACAATCAATTGAGTTATACATAAACTTAATCCCAGATCTTTCAACAAGGTTGATATTTGAAATATTTTTCAAGTATTGTATGATCTCAGGGATATTGAAATCAAAAGATTATAATACTGATTTGAAATTGCTTCATGAATTAGAATCTTTTCAAGAGGCAAAAGAAATAGCATTAAGATTACTTGGGAAGAACAATGAACTTGATGCTAT
>CANIVF010000143.1 GCA_947470895.1 Bacteroidota bacterium | reverse complement strand
TTCTTTTGCAGGTTTTTTATGCCCAGCCCGGGCTGAGGTCACCACATTTTTAAAGTAAGGAGTAAGCCCGGATGATTCCATTTTCGTGTATTGAATTTCTTCAAATCCATTGGTGACGATCGTCATGGGATATCGTGGATATAGATATTCAAGAACTTCGATGGAGTTGGGAATGAGGCCTGATTTTGTTGGCGACTTAGCCACGTATTCATCCGAAAGAATGAGCGAAAGAGGAACGTCATCAAGACCTAACTTTTCCAGAATTCCATGAAATCTCTCAAACCGGATTTTTTCGCGAGTGATTTTACCCAGATCATACAACTCCCACAGCCGGGTGTTTATCTCAACGAATGTTTTATAGAAATCCGAGAACGAAGAAACTCCACGACTTTCTAATTCATGATGATGATAGAGCTCCTGAAGAGTTTCGTGCGAATTGGTTTCAAAATCCCAGAGGGTATGATCAAGATCGAAAAGGATACAACGGTATGATTTCATTAACGAAGACTAGTTGATTTTAAGGTCGGATATAGAATGACAATGCTAAGCTGATTTGGTCGATGATTATTTCACGAAAGATGTCGAAGGGGTTTTATTTGTAATTTATTTAGGGATAACTCGCGATTGCTATAAAGAGTTTCGAATACTTGTTGGTCTTTTTGCAGGATGGCATCCTTTCTTAAGAATTGAAATATCTGGCGGGTGATGTCAAAGACTTCATCCTTAAGTTGATAGAAAACCCACTGATTGAGTTTGCGGGAGGTGAGAATTCCGGAATTTTTGAGGTATAAAAGGTGCCGCGAAGTTTTAGTTTGAGTAAATTCAAGAATATGCTCCAGGTCGGTAATGCACATTTCGCCATTGGTAAGAATGAGGTTTAAAATGCGCAATCGCGAAGTGTCTGAACAAGCCAGAAAGATCTGCGCACCTAAATCGATATTAAAATGTTTTAATCGCATACAACGTTCCTGGAACCTCCGTTTTAGTGGCTGCCAAGATAGTGAAAACCGCTGGTGGAGTTAGGTATTTTGTATTAGGCTTGAACGCATTGAATCCATATCTTTGAAAATAAATCTTGAATTGTGAGGAAAATTACGGGTCTGTTATTGTGTGTAGCCGCTCTTTTGGTATTCTCTGCAACAAGCATGCAGGCCCAAAGTAAAAAGAGAATCATACAATTGTCAGGGATTGTCAGCGACAGCACCCAGGTATTGCCCGGTGTGCACGTTTATGTGCCCAAAGCGGGAAGAGGTACCAGCACCAACCCAGCAGGATTCTTTTCCATGCCTGTTTTAGAGGGAGATAGTATTGTGATCAGCTCCATCGGATATAAGCGCCAACACTATATTGTGCCTCGCAACGCCAATGATTTTCTCACAATCATTGTAGAGATGGTTAGTGATGTCACGTACCTACGAGAGGTGCAGATTATGCCTTTCCCCACCGAAGAAGTTTTTAAAGAAGCTGTGCTGGCCCTCAATGTTCCCATGGACGAGCGTGGTTACGACCGAAGAAATCTGAATGCAGAACTGTTGGCTTTGATGATGAAAACCACACCCATGGATGGTGCGGGAAACTATAAGTATTACATGGACCAGTGGTCAACCTCGGCTCAGGATAAATTTCAACCTCGCACTAATCCATTCTTAAACCCCTTCAACTGGGCTCGGTTTGTCCGAGATCTGAAGGCAAAAAAGAAATAACTTTAAGTCGGCCTGAGCGGTAGAATTTCGAACCAATTATATAAAGATTTAAACCTATTATATAGATTATCAGGACTTTGCGAGTCGTTAATCAACAAGAAACATCTAGGTTAATTTTTCCTCTTGAGTGGTTTAGCAGCATTTACAAGCGAATCAACCCGAAGTCTTGTGTATTCCACGTCCTTATTAATCAATTCGTTAGCAATCGATTCTTTGCTCACTTGCTGCTCAAGTTGGTTAGTTACTTTCTCTAATGATTTTAATGCCCTTTCAGTAGATTCTCCCTCGGTAGAGGGTAATAATGATATTATCAATGCAGCCATTGCAGCACCTGCTGAAAGGAAAGCTATCACATTAGCGGTTCGCGTTAATCCAACAACTTGCTTATGTTGTCTTACCTCTAATGGTTCAAAATTATTAGCTACTACTGCCCTTAGCTTTTGCGTAGCCTTAAATGTTTTATCAATGTTCTTATGCAAGAAAAGAACGATATCTTGTGCCAAACCACTAGGTAGAATAAATTTGGATTGTTTTTCGCTTTTGGAAGCTCCTATTTCGATAGTTTCATCTACATCAAAATCGCTCATGGACGTGGCTGCCTTGAAGTACTTTCTGACCAGCCTATTTTCCTCTAAAGTAGAAATTAGATCTACAAGATTAATTAGTTCTTCGACCGCTTCAGCTGCACTCAAAATATCAGAATAGAAACTGAATATGTGATGTTCGTCAGTTGTGTCTATCTGAATAATTAATCTTGAGTCTTCTGTAAATCTTTCGGAAAACATCTCGCGAAGGGATGCTCCATTAAGGAGTTTCTCTATTATTATCTTTTGCTCATAAAGACCGAACTCTTGCATTTCTAAATCTAATATTAAAACTTGGATAAAATAAAAAGGAGCCACGCGTTCGCGTAGGCTCCTTCTGGGCTCCTTATCAATATTTTTTGAGAAATTTTTTTCTAAACCACCTTCAATAATTCTCGAATAAAACCTATTTCCGATAGATACTCCGCCTGAGCATCATTAAGCCCCTTTTTATCCGAGGTCGAGACGATTTCAAATGGTGCTACCATCGGGCTATCCATAAACCTCTTAAGCTCTTTGGAGAGTGCTCTCTGGTTGTCTTTGTTAAAAATGTACTGCCCTCTCGCATCTCGAATGATATTCCCTTTTTCATCCGTACTGCAATAGTCAATATTGAGATCTTCCAATTTATCATTATACGCCTCAATAAACGATGCGGCATTTTTCAAAGTTTGATTTTTGGCGTGTTCTAATTTAGTGCCAGCAGGGGCCTGAGTATCCAACAAGGCCGTAATGAGTCGATAAGCTTCTTTGTTTGTCATGGTATTCTTGATTTAATATTTTCCTTCTGAGTGTCCTTTAAGAATCGATTGTTCAATGAGCCAATAAACCAGGTCTGAAATCTTAATCGATTTTAGTGACTCCTTAATTTCAGATGTTAATGATCCGATCCCTGGATAAGCTGTCAAGTCGATGTTTTGCCAGTACTCCAATTCGGTGATTGCATCAGGTGAATCAGGTACCGCTTGAATGCCTGTCAATGGATTAGTTAAGTTTCCATCTGTCTCTTTGGTGATTTGCTTAGGCAGGAATAATTGCCTTTGAAGTTCGTTCGAGGGTACTATGTTACTGCCATCTCCTTCGGTGAACTCCAGGATTATGCCATGGCGCATTTCCAGATTGTTTTTAATGATGAGGTAGTCATGGACAACTCTCTTTCTTTTGTTGGTTGTGGGGTCTATCTGTGATAGGTTCACCACAATTGAATTTTTAGTCATATTATTTTTATTGTGTTCTTACTGTTCTTATTACTCCTGAGGGAGTTACTAACTTGAGCTCTTCACCTACGAAGTATAGCCTTCCTACTCCTGCTATACTCGCAGGATCAATGGTCACTTGTCCTATGGATACAACTCCATCTTTATTAACTGAAAACTTTAGTTTCAGAGAGCCACTTAGCGTGTCGTACTTATATGCTTCTAAAAATGGCCCGGTTGAACCTATGTTTTCTTCTAGTCGGATAAATGCACCTGTATGATCGAATCCATTCAATACTGCGTTATGCTTTCTCATTAATAACATAGGCTTTGCAGTTCCTGCAAGCATGTTGTTTCCGGTAGTACTGTATTGAAGCCACAGTAAGTAGCCATCATAATTGAGGGTACCTAATGCTTGCTGCGGACTAATGAATAAACCATTTGCCTGAGCTTGTCCAGGAGAAATGATCACGCCAGTTCGTTCAGATCCTCTCGGAATGATGAAGAGAGCAGCGCTTGTTATGAAACTTCCATTCAGCAGCAATGCATTGGCTCCTGGATGAGCAGAACCATCTGTACTCATCGTGACTAATGGTAAAGTGAAAGTCATTCCCGCACCGTCAAAGTAGATTCGACTGCCTAGAGAACGATATGCATATACTTGAGCATTGGGGTCAGTACCTCTTACGTCCGCATAGAAGCCATCCACAAAATGGTTAGTCACGGAAGCCTGAGCCGTAAATAGCTGCGCTCGATTATTATTCGCAAAGCTATCATCAGTTGAAAGCGTGATTTGACCATGAAACGCTGATATGTATCTACTTTGAAGTCCTGTGTTTACCCCTTGAAGGATATACCGGTAGCCGTAACCAGTATGATAAATATCGTTCGGTCTTACCAGGATGGCAGTATTGGCATAGCCAGCAGGCGAGAGCCTAAGCATTTCTGTTTTGGTGCCGCCAAACTGGTAGTCAGTAATTTCCAGGGTAGCGTTAACATTATTCGAACTCAATAAAAATTCATAGCCACCATAACCGGATATGTAACTGTTTATCCGGACCGAGTTTTTGACGGTACTGCTACCTTCCTCACCCAGGTTTATAGAAAAATTTCCGTCACGAACGAATATCGAACCGGACACTCCAAGCGCCAAACTTCCAGGACGTACTACTTGAAATTTATATCCACTAAAACCCAGGTTAGCCGTTACTCCAGGTAATTGATAATTGCTACTTTCTGCTCCAACAACAATTTGGTCACTAACTACTCGACCAATGACAATGGTATTCGGAGTTCGTACAATAGCACCTGCACCAATTGCGGCCATATAATTCTGACCGCCACCATTGGTGATCAAATCGCCAAAACTGTTATAAGCTCTTGTTCCCGAACCTAACAATGTATTGAATGAATTGGACCTGGCGTTTTGAGCATCATAACCAACAAGCGTCTGATCTGTTCCGCTTTGAGCGGCAGTCGCTCCAGCGGAAGCACCTATCATCGTATTTCTTTGTCCAACATTAGAGCTAATCAAGTATCCAGCGCGATAACCGACAAATACACAATCGACATAGCTCGCTCCATTATTATCAGACGACCCGGACTCGGAACCAATCACGACATTTCGTGCTAATGCTCTTGAAGGTGAACCTCCCGAACTTGATGCTGCATTATATCCAAGGACAGTATTGTCACTACCTGAGTCAACCATCTTTGCTCCTAAGGCTCCCGAAGTAATGACCATGTTTCTTAATCCCGTCATTCCAGGCCAACCACCATTTACTAAAAGATTAGAACGGTCTTTGTTCATCAAGAACTTTCCAGAATTCGTCACTCCAAATAGTACATTCAGTATGGGGTCTTCGATGTAGGTGGCGTAGTTCGTCTCTAATGAATCACTTGTCCTTACATGAATCTTTCCAATGGCCAATCCGCTGTAGCCAATGAGAAAGTTTCCATTAACATCAAATCTTCCTCGCTCAATATTGGATGTGATAAAGGGCAGAGGAAAATTATCCTTGGTGCCTATGGACTTTGTTGCTCCAGCATTATTTCCGTCCTGAACCCAGGCAGAAAGAATCGGTTGAAGAAGATTGTATAGCTTTTCTAAGGTGTTACCTGCCTGTGGCGCATTTCCTTTTAATGTATCAATAGAGCTTTGTAAGTCTTCGGTCTTGATGATATCCGCATCCGAAAGTATTGCGTTTAGCTCAGCCAGGGTATCGATGTCTTCCGCTTTCAGGTAAGTAAACCCTTGAATGATATTGAATATCTTTTCAAGTGTATTGCCAGCATCCGGTACATTTCCTTTGATTGCACTAATTGCTAATGTAATGTCTTCAACCTTCATGAGGTCCGCATCAGTAAGAATGGCATTCAACTTGGCCAGCGTATTAATATCACTTTCCTGGAGGCTGTTCATATCTTGAAGCTTTAGGTAGATGTTGTAAAGCAGTTCTTCCGATGCTGAATGAAATGGTGGTTTAGGCACACTCATAGTATTTTAACATTTGGTTTAAATACCCATCCCAAAGCGATAGCTGCAAAAATGGTGGTGGCTGTGATCACTCGCTTGAGTGTAATTCTCCTAATCGATCTGAAATCGATCAGCGTATAGCTGAACTTATTACCATAAAGCTTAGCATGCTGACGACACAGTTCCATGAACACCAGAAAGTCATCCGCACTTTTAAACACCTGGCAACCAGCAGAGTACTTATCAATAGACTTTGTTGTGCCTGAAGTTTGTGCACGATGAATGTTGATTCCAAAACTCCCCGTCTGCCTGGTTCCATTTTTGAAATCTAAAATCGCATCACGGTCATAATCTCTGATCACCGTCACGGGCTTTTGCTGAACAAGTGCCTCGTACATTCCTCTATGTTTTCCTATGGCATACGCATCTACATTCTGACCTTGTGCCAGGATGGCTGTGCCCTGGGGATATGATGGATTGTTTAGCCAAAAGGTTCCTGGGTCAGTCGTTGCCGGATAGATATGGTAATCCCACTTTCCATCCGGCTTTTTATAGAATACATGTATCTCATCATCAAAAGCATTTGACTGAACGCTCTTACTCCGTAGTCCTACGATGTTTAGTTCATACGGCCTTGTGTAGAGAACAAAGCCATATTCTTTTAGAATTTCCTTGATGCGTGACAACATGCGCTGATTCTTAAATTTTGTTCACCGTACTAGGCGTACTTGAATGAGTTCACCCGATTCATCCAGCCATCATAGAATACAATCTGATCGGGTTTCCTTCGGATGATGTTATTGAGAAATACCTTTCTCTCAATTTTAAGTAGGTTGAACAGTCGCTCTTGGTCAGTGCTGTTAATGGCCCGGAGGGTTTGAATCCCTACGGTACCATCCACTTCTACATTGACTAATCGCTGAACGATTTTAGCCACGGTCTTTCTACCTGAGTTGTAACCCCAATCCACGATAAACTCGGCCACCGATTCATTGGAAATATGGTCAGCCAGGAAGTAATCCCAGAATATTTTTTTGGCGATATACCGCGCATCTTCTTCTGTGAGCTTCTTGATGTCTTCTGCATCAATATCTCCGTCACCATCCTTGTCATGGCCATGTTCCTTCCACACGGAAAGAATG
>CANIVF010000142.1 GCA_947470895.1 Bacteroidota bacterium | reverse complement strand
TGTGGATAACTTCTTTCTCTATGAGAATCAATCAGTTAGTTTCTAATGCATAGCATTAGGATGGTTTGGAATAATACTTGCTCAAAGAGCCTGATTTTCATAGAGTTATATCGAATTCTATTTTTCTAATGCATGATCTCGGTTAAATATGATGAGTTCATCCTTTGCGAATTCTGTTTTATTTTCTTCCATATAAATCTTTGATAAAAGAAGTTTATGATCCAATACCTTCACCACCTGCGATTGAATAATTTCTTTCAACTCCTTAAAGTCGAAGAGGATTCCTAAGCCACCCACATAGCCATCCGTTGGTTGCGTTGCACTCACCGTTACATGTAATTCATACGAATGTCCATGAATATTTTTACAACTGCCCAAATAGCGATGAATAGCGTGCGCTGTTTCGAATCTGAAAATTTTGGTGATGCTGATCATAATACTTTTTCGTGCTGAGGATGTTCAGTGACTCGCTCAAACGTTGCCGTGAAGTGACGCAAGAAAGGTGGCTCATACATTATTCTAAATCCGTACTTCTGTTCTTTCAATTCAAGGATATCGTCAAATACATCAATTACATAATCAATGTGGCTTTGCGTGTACACCCTTCGGGGAATAGCCAAACGCACCAATTCATTTTTAGCTGGGATGAGCTTTCCTTGTTGATCATACTTTCCAAACATCACACTACCTACTTCTACACAACGAATGCCTCCTTGTGTGTAGAGATCACATACCAAGGCTTGCCCTGGATATTCTTCTACCGGAATGTTATGATATAATCTTTTTGCATCGATATATACCGCATGTCCACCGATGGGCCACACTACCGGAATTCCCTTTGCTTTTAAATGTCCGCCCAGATAGGCAGTGCTTCTGATTCTATAATGGAGATAATCCGGATCAAAAACTTCCTTTAATCCAATAGCAATTGCTTCCATATCGCGTCCCGACAATCCACCATAGGTAGCAAATCCTTCTGAGATGATCAGGAGATTAGTGCACTGCCGGCTCAGCTCATCGTCTTTCATGGTGAGCAAGCCGCCCATATTAACAAGGCCATCTTTTTTTGCACTCATCACAAACGCATCAGCCAGGCGAAGCATTTCTTTCGCGATGTCTTCATACGATTTATCCTCATACCCCGGCTCTCTGTGTTTTATAAAGTAACTGTTCTCTGCAATGCGGCATCCATCAATCACTAGCATAAGACTATAATCATCACAAATCTCGCGGACCTCTTTCACATTACTCATGCTCACGGGCTGTCCTCCCGATGAATTATTTGTGACGGTCATAATCACCGCAGCAATATTCTCTTGTCCGTGTTGAATGATTAACTCCTTCAGCCTATGCGTGTCGATGTTTCCTTTGAAGGGCAAATCAACTTCCGGATCGGTAGCATGTTCGGGCATGATATCAATGGCGGCTGCTCCCGTAAATTCAATATTGGCGCGTGTGGTATCAAAATGTGTGTTGCTGAAAAATACTTTGCCTTTGCCGCCTAATATGCCATAGAGAATTCTTTCTGCGGCTCTGCCTTGATGCGTGGGAAGAATATGTGGCATGCCTGTTAATTCCTTCACCACTTCTTCCAGATGCAACCAGCTTTTCGCACCAGCATAACTTTCATCTCCCATCATCATGCCAGCCCATTGCCGATCACTCATAGCACCAGTGCCACTGTCGGTAAGCAGGTCGATAAAGACATCATCGGAATGAAGCAGAAAGGGATTATAACCACACTGTTTCAGTTTTTCAACTCGGTATTCTTCGGTGGTGATCCTCACGGGTTCCACCATTTTAATCCTAAATGGTTCTGCCAGTGTGCGCATCTTTTTCTCCTTCATAAAACTCTTGTTGAAGGGCAAAAGACACCATAATCTGCCGACTATAATATGATTAAAATCATCAAATCAGCAGACGGATTTAAGTCGCAAGTTTACATGCTATTCTCTGCCTTCATAAGTATCTCTGGCAGATTGATCGAAATAATTCTATTGTCCGAAAAAAGAAAAATTTGTTCGTTATCGGACGTATCATTTTTATGATCTAATATTTAATTTAGCAATTTACTCATAGCCCGAAGATTATCCTGTGGGCAGATTATTGACTATCCATAATTAAATACCTACCCATTTCTATGTCACAATCCCGGTTATTCGTCAGGATCATTTCAAAAAACCGGGAGGTTTATTTGCTGAAGATCATTACACTGGCGGTTGCATTTGCCAGCACCATTTTGGTCGCTCTTTTTTCGATAAATGAATTTAGGTATGATCGGTTTCATCCTGCTGCCCAAAATATTTTCCGTGTTACTCAGCAAAATAATCTGGAAGCATACAGTGGCAACCGGCTTTCATCTAAAATTCCATTCCCTGTTTATCAGACCCTGGTCACTCGATCTGCTGACTCTATTGTTGTTGCGCGCGTCAAAATAATGAACGATATGGATGTCGCTACAGATCAGCAACTTTATCACGATCAGAAAATTCATTCCATTGACACATCATTACTTTCTGTTTTTTCTTTTGATATCATCGATGGTTCACTGAACGATTTTAAGGCGAATGAACCCACGGTACTTCTCTCTGAGAAAATATCGGTTCAATACTTTGGCAGCACAAAAAGCGCGGGTAAGATGTTTAAGCTTTACAAATTTAAGGATACCGTGCGCTGTAAAGTAGCTGCTATATTTCGTGATTTCCCAGGCAACTCACATGAAGAATTCAATGTGCTATTGGGATTCAACAAAGACATTATATCCAGCTTACAGTTCAATAACACAGATTTTGGAATCTATGGTAAAATTATTAAGGGAACAAAAGAGATCTATGAAACTTCATTAAATCAAGAGCAGCATAAAACTTCTCATACTTATTCATTGCAGGCGCTTCCAGATATTTATTTTGGTCCTCGCATAACGAGTGAAGACTCTCGTCATGGTGATGAATACAGCATCTGGATTTTACTTTGTATCACAGGACTGATTCTCTTTCTAGCGCTCACTACCTTCATTAATCTTACCACACTCACCTTACCTTATCGATCAAAGGAACTTGCCGTAAAAAAACTAGCCGGTATGAGTCAGCTTACCATCATGTTTACATTTGCCAAAGAATCGGTTGTCTTGGTGGGCATTTCAGTGGGGTTGAGCATATTCTTGTTGTTCGCTGCTAATTCATTTATTGAACCGATACTCTTAATCAATATCTGGAAGTTGACGCTCAGTGGCAACGCCTCTTTGCTTGTGATGGCTGCTGTCCTGATAATCATAAGTAGTGTTTCTCCATTGGTAATGGTAAATAAATTTGCCAGGGCAACACCAACCCGATTACTTAGCACAGAAACAATTACGTTTCCCCGATTTAAACGCGTGATCACTTTTCTTCAATTGGGTATTAGCATTTTTTTGATTGTTGCGTCCATGGTCATCAGGCGTCAGGTGAATTATTCATTACTTAAAGAGCCTGGACGCAATCATTATCAGGTTGTTTACATGAACTATCCCACGGACTACACCAATGAAAGCCTTTGGGAACTTCGGGCACATTGGAAAAGGAACAATCCCAACGTTGAAGATGTGATGGCCACCTCACAATTACCAAATCGTATTCAAAGTAAAGAACTTGATTCTGATTATTACTTCATGACCGTTGACCGCGGCTTTCTCGATTTTTTTGATTTGAAAACCGTACAAGGCCGATGGTTTCAGGCTAATGATGAAGCTCCTCTTGTTGTGGTCAATACGGCCGCGCATGTATCTCCCAATAATGAAATCATTGGTGTTATTGAGAATATGGGCGGACAATTGAATCAACCGGAAAAACCGATTAAGTATCGGATTGCCAGCCACACAAATTATAATTTTCTATGCGTACGCATTTTAGAAGTTAACATACGAAAAACGATTACTTATTTATCGACCTTCTTTACTTCATCGAACGCGCCCATAGCAGTAACCCTGATGGATAAACGTTTTGAAGAATGGCTACATTACCAGGACAGACTCAATAAACTTTCAGAATTGCTCGCGATCATTTCAGGCGTACTGTCATGCTTTGCCATTTATGGTTTGAGCCTTAGCCTGGTGCGTGATAAACTAAAACAGATTGCGATTCATAAACTTTTTGGAGCGAGCATCGCAAGAATAACAAGACTTCTGGTGCGTGACTTTGCCCGGCAGATGGCCATGGCCATTCTTGTTTTTGGCCCATTCACTTACATTTTCTTAAACGAGTTCTTACGAAATTTTGTGTACGCCACACCTTTTCAGTGGACCGATCCATTTTACCCCATTACCTATTGTGTTCTGATCATTCTTCTCCTTTGCGGATTTCATGCCTTCAGTTTAAATAGGGCAGATTTAACGGATGCATTAAAAAATTAGAATCCTTAAAAAAAAGCGCCCAACACATCTGGTGTACTGGGCGCTAGCATTAATAGTTAGATAAATTCTATTCGATTTCTATTTGCTCATTGGCAGCAATCGCTTTTTCTTTCGACACCGGTCCACGTGGATTCAGCGCTTCGTATTTCTTTCTTAGCTCAGCCGCTTCTTTCTTATTCTTCGAGTGAAGAATATGCTTTGGCACTTCTTTCAAATCCCAAATTAAACCAACGGCTGCAAAACCACGCAAAATATAATAGGTGATATCAATCTCCCACCAGAAAAATCCCTGTCGCGAAGCCACTTCATAATAATGGTGATTGTTGTGCCAGCCTTCGCCCAAAGTAACCAGCGCAAGCCAGATACTGTTGCGTGATTCATCGCCCGACTCATAGCGTTGCGTTCCCACTTTGTGCATGATGGAGTTGATGGAGAATGTGGCATGATATAATATCACCGTGCTCAAAAAGAATCCAACGAATAATGTGCTAAAGCCAGCGGTAGTAAACATAGCAAAAACACTTCCGCCATTCACCCATCCGCCAAGTGCCATTACCGTGATAGCAAGAATAGTTGGTGGCACCAGGTAGTGTTTGTTCAACCAAACGAGTTCAGGGTATTTGGCATAATCGCCAATCACTTTGTAATCGGTTTCTTTAAAATCAGGACCCACAATCCAACCCACATGCGAATACCAGAAGCCATATATTTTCATGGAATGGGGATCGGCCGGGGTGTCGCTATGGCGATGATGATGACGGTGATGTGCTGCCCACCACAGTGCTCCTTTTTGTGCGGTGGTCTGCGCCATGAAGGCAATCACAAACTGAAACCAACGCGAAGTTTTGTAGGATTTGTGAGCAAAGTAGCGATGATATCCACCCGTTACCCAAAACATTCTGGATACGTATAAGAAGATACAGACCATCCAATCAAAAAACGTTGCACCTGTCCACAATGCTCCCAGCGGAAGTAAGTGAATAATGATAAATGCGATCTCTTGTTTTAGATGAGGTTTTCTTCTCACTTCGGGAACAACAGCTTCTTGTGACATCTCCGTAAAATTTTAGTGACTAATGAGTGCACAAAGATAACGCGAAATCGCGGGAATAAATCCATGAAGATTACATTATCGGCTGATCGACTTGCGAACGAACGTTATTTGCTAGTTGAATGGGGCGTTTATCTCTCGCACTAACGCGTGAATAAAAATTGATCATTAAAAAATAAACAACAGGCAAATTTGAATTTGTCTTTCATCCGCAGCATCTTGACATCTTTTATCATTATTTATTCTTACTAGTATAGCATGACTCAAAAGCCAGGAAAATTCTGGGCACTCCTGCCACTGATTACCTTCATCGTAATCTATTTGGTCACCTCCATTGTGCTGCACGATTTTTATAAAATGCCCGTGTTGGTGGCATTTGTTATTTCTGCCATTGTTGGGTTTTTGATGTATCCCAAAATTTCATTCACCCATAAAACAGAAGAGTTCTCGAAAGGTGCCGGTGATCCGGGCATCACGCTAATGATTCTAATTTTTATTCTGGCCGGAGCATTCGCTGGATTGAGCCAGAAGATTGGTGCGGTGGATTCTACCATCAACTTTGCGCTGGCTTATGTGTCGCCACAATTTTTAATTGCCGGATTATTCCTTACCGCATGTTTTATCTCACTCTCGTTAGGTACTTCGGTAGGAACCGTAGTTGCACTGGCACCTATCGCTGCAGGAATTAATGAATCTGTTCCGGGTTCATTAAGCGTTGGTCTTGCTGCTGTAGTCGGTGGTTCTATGTTTGGCGATAATCTTTCAATGATCTCCGATACCACAATCGCGGCCACGCGCACGCAAGGGGTTGAAATGCGCGACAAGTTTAAAGTCAACTTCTGGATTGCGCTGCCTCCGGCTGTGATCTCGTTTTTAATTTATTCATTTAGTTCAGGCATTACCACGCAATCCATACCTGCACAACCGTACTCTTTCATACTCATCATCCCCTATCTGTTTGTGTTGGTTGCTGCACTGTTAGGCATGCCCGTGATCTGGGTATTGATTGCCGGTATTTTACTCTCCTATGGTATCGGTTGGTTCAATGCCGATTTGGATGTATGGTCGATGATTCAATCCATTAACTCAGGAATGGCTTCGATGTTTGAGCTGAGTATGATTTGTTTGGTGATTGGCGGCATTGTAGGATTGATCAAATATTATGGTGGCATTGATTACATCCTTCATCATACCTTAAAAAAAATTAATACACCCCGTGGCGGAGAGTTCGGCATTGCTGCGTTAACTGCGCTTGTTAATGCAACACTCGCCAACAACACGATTACCATTTTAATTGTCGGGCCACTGGCTAAAAACATCGCAGACGAAAACAATATTGATCTTCGTAGAAGTGCGAGTATCCTGGATACGATTTCTTGCTTTGTTCAGGGAGTGCTTCCCTATGGCGCACAAATGCTGGCTGCATTGGCAGTTGCTCAACAACAAATATCTCCTTTCGATATCATGAGCAAGTTGTATTACCCGTATTTACTGGGTGCATCTACTCTTTTATTTATCCTGTTCAGAAAGAAGAGTCGCTGATATCGAATTCAAATTTTTTAATCAGCCGGATAATGAATTCCTGCTTTCGCTCGAATAACATCCAAAACCTCCATCATCAACAATGTTTTTTGATGTGTGAGTATGGGGCTCTCGGTTAGATTTTTTCGCAGGCAATCATTCACATGCATGGCTTCATATTCATAGCCGTTACCCAATGCTTTATCGAACGGAATTATCTCACGTGTGTCCACGATGCCGGGATAATATTCAAGTTGCGTGGTAGGTCCATGAAAACGATGAGTAAATCTGATGCGGCCCTGATCTCCGGCAATATCAGCACCCGTAGCGAGATT
>CANIVF010000141.1 GCA_947470895.1 Bacteroidota bacterium | reverse complement strand
GGGTGGCACTAAATCAATTACCTGCCGGATTACTGGTTTATTATTATTTTTGCTTCTGCGGAAGAGGCTCATTCTTTTAAGATTTAGACACCTCAAAGGTTTAAACTTTTTCCGCTACTTTTATAAAGTGAACTTTCGGATAGTTATGTTTACATTTCAATTCTTGCCTTAAGCCTGTCAACAAAACCTTGTTGATAAATTGAATTAATACCCATACTTTCGGAAAACCTGAATCTATTCTATGAGTACTGACCAAACCTTTTTTGGACACCCACGTGGCTTGGCCACATTGTTTTTTACAGAAATGTGGGAGCGATTCAGCTACTACGGAATGCGAGCTCTATTGCTTTTGTTTTTAGTAGATACCGTTGAGAATGGTGGCTTAGGGTTGGATGAAAAAAATGGCGCTGCCATTTATGGTTTATATACCATGTTCGTATACCTGCTGGCATTGCCAGGTGGGTGGCTTGCTGATAATTTTTTCGGTCAAAGAAAGGCAGTGTTTATTGGTGGATGTTTAATTACCATCGGACACATTTTTCTGATGATACCACAGCCGCAAACCTTTTTTCTTGGGCTAGTTATCGTAGTATTAGGCGTTGGACTATTAAAACCCAATATCAGTTCAATTGTTGGCGGCTTATATCCTGCTTCGGAGCAGACAAAACGTGATGCGGGATTTTCATTATTTTATATGGGTATCAACCTCGGTGCCTTTATTGCGCCTCTCATCACCGGCTATATCGGTGAGCAGATCGCCTGGAATTATGGCTTTGGTGTTGCAGGATTAGGAATGGCGTTAGGTTTAGTTCAATATAAATTAACGGAAAAGCATTTGGGTGATGTAGGGCTCGAACCCACTAAACTGGACGATCCCATTAAGCAGGCTAAACGTGATAAGAATATCAAAACTGTGTTATGGATATTTATTATCGTCCTCATAACCATTCTGACTCTTTCATTTTCAGGCATGATCCAGTTCGATCCTGTATTGGTGGCAGGAATTTCAGGTGTTATAATTTTTATTACAGCCACGTTATTCTTTGCTTATGTACTTCTGTTTGAAAAATTAACCAAAGACGAAAAGAAGAAAATCGTTGTGATCGGAGTACTCTTTGTTTTTTCAGCTTTGTTTTGGTCAGGGTTTGAACAGGCAGGATCATCGTTGAATCTGTTTGCCAAACGCTATTCTGACAGAATGTTTTTTGGTTGGGAGATTCCCGCCAGTTGGTTTCAATCGGTGAACTCCATTTTTATTATTGCCTTATCACCTGTTTTTGCTTGGCTTTGGATATGGTTATCAAAAAAGAATTTAGTGATTGGTACGCCAGTGAAATTTGGCATAGGTCTTATCTTTTTGGGTCTTGGTTTTGCTGCTGTGGCAATCGCATCGCAACAGATCGGTGGAGGATCCAAACCGATTTGGATGTGGTTGATACTTACTTACTTTCTTCATACAGTAGGTGAACTATTTTTAAGTCCCGTGGGACTTAGTGCCATGACTAAACTGGCACCCAAGAAACTAGTAGGTCAGATGATGGGCATCTGGTTTATGTCCACCGCATTTGGTAATCTCATTGCCGGATTGATGGCCGGTGAAATGGATGATACCGCGATATTAGCCAATCCTCAGTTGATGCCTGATCTCTTTTGGTTTATCGTGAAGTCAACAGTAATTTCAGGAACGATACTTCTTTTATTTAGTAAGCCGATCAGAAAGCTAATGGGCAACATTAATTGATTCATCTATGCAAGAAGCTAACAAAGTTTTCAAACCCTACATTGCTCCTGAGCAAAATGTAGCGGAGTTCACGGTTAAGTCAGTTGTGTTTGGTGCCTTGTTCGGCATTTTGTTCGGGTGCTCAACGGTGTATCTGGCGTTAAAAGCTGGGCTTACGGTTTCTGCTTCGATACCAATTGCCGTAATCGCGATCACTCTGGGAAGAAAATTTCTTAAGACAACTATCCTTGAAAACAATATCATACAAACTGCAGGCTCTGCAGGCGAGTCCATTGCTGCGGGTGTCGTATTTACACTGCCGGGCTTTTTGTTTTTATCTCCCGGTGAAAATGGAACGAGTGTTGGAGAGAGTTACTTCAATTACCTCACGATTTTGATTCTTGCCGCCTTCGGTGGTATGCTAGGTACACTGATGATGATCCCGCTCAGGAGGTCACTCATTGTTAAAGAACATGGCACACTTCCTTATCCGGAAGGGACCGCATGCGCCTCGGTGTTGCAGGCAGGTGAGAAAGGTGGAGTGTTCGCACAGACTGCCTTCATTGGTATGGGTGTAGCATTGCTATACGCGGTGCTGCAAAAAGTATTTCATGTTATTTCAGAGGCACCTACGTATGTGACAAGCCAAGTGAATAAATTCTGGCCATCGGCAACTATTAATGGAGAAATAACGCCTGAGTACATGGGCGTTGGCTATATCATCGGTCCGAAAATTGGTGGTGTGCTCGTAGCTGGATCTGTGCTTGCCTGGTGGGCCATGATTCCTTTGTTATCAACTTTAATGGATCATAGTATGATTGCAGCACAGCTGGTGAAGCTCGGCTACCTTGCCGATATCAATACCGCTGGAGGAAGGGGAGGATGGGATCCGGTTGCAAAAGCATTTGCTAATCCGGCTCCTGCAATTTACTTCGCTTATATCCGCCAAATTGGTGCCGGTGCTGTAGCAGCGGGAGGGTTTATCACATTAATGAAGACTTTACCCACCATTGTAAGTTCATTCAGAGAAAGTGTAGCTTCCTTGAAAGAAAAAAGCGAAACCAGTATTGCGCGCACGGATAGAGATTTGTCTTTTAAAGTGGTAATCATTGGTAGTTTAATTCTTGTCACGCTCATTGCCTTACTGCCCAATCAGGTAATTCCGGGTGACAGTATAATAGAAAAGTTGTTGATCGGTATACTGATCATCATCTTCGGCTTCTTCTTTGTAACAGTAGCTAGTCGCATTGTAGGTTTGGTTGGTTCGAGCAACAGCCCTATTTCAGGAATGACGATAGCCACCCTAATGGGAACTTGTTTGATCTTCACTGCTGTAGGATGGAGTGGTAAACTATATGAGCCTCTTGCACTGGTAGTAGGAGGAATGATTTGTATTGCAGCAGCAAATGCAGGGGCAACATCACAGGATTTGAAAACCGGTTATATCGTTGGGGCAACTCCGAAATATCAACAGCTCGCTTTGTTTATTGGAGCGATTGTCTCATCGATTGCCATTGGGATTGTTGTAAAGGTATTGGATACACCCACAGCTGACATGGCTGCCCAGGGTATCACACACGCGATTGGAAGCGAACGTTATTCTGCGCCACAGGCAACACTGATGGCTACATTAGCAAGAGGAATTTTATCCTATAACCTGGATTGGCAATTTGTGATGGTGGGAGTTTTCATTGCGGTGATGATTGAACTTTGTGGTATCAAAGCATTGGCATTTTCCATTGGTGTTTATCTACCCTTGTCCACTACGCTGCCTATTTTTATTGGTGGCGCGATCAAAGGTGTAATTGACTGGAGAGCAGATAAGAAGGGTGAAGCCAAGCAAGACGAAGAACTGGGAAGAGGAAGTCTGTTCGCCACAGGGCTTATTGCTGGTGGTGCACTGGCCGGAGTAGTAGTGGCGTTGTTGTCCGTGAATGATAATATATTCGAAGGACTGAAGTCAGTGAGTGCTGAGCATGGACTTTCTGAAATGCTTGGGCCTAACGGGTATAGCTTGCTGGGTGTTTTATGCTTTGCCGCGATGGGCCTGATGTTGTATCGAATTGGAATTACAAAAGAGAAAACTGAATAAACGACTAAGCGCGTTCAGAGGCACCTAAATCGATAATCTTTTTTAGTGTATCCAATGCCTGATTTTCAGCTTGATCAACTTTGCCATCAGAATGTATGATGTCATACATATCGGTATAGATTTTATATCGTTGGGCAAATTTTACCTGATTTAAATGTTTGAATGAATATTGTATAAATTCATCCAAAGTGGATAGATCAAACTTATTATAAGCAGCCAAAGCATCATCAAACTTCTTTTTTGGGTTTCCTTCTTGTGGAAATAATTTGGTCAGTTTTTCGAGAATGATAATTTCTTCATTAGGATGTAAATAGCCATCGGATAAAGCCACGTATACATATAGAAAGAGAACAAAATCACTGAAACTATCGTGAACTTTCATGTTTGTCGTGTTTGTTTCGATAAAATTAAGTAAAAAAGGCTTCGCACGGTGTGCGAAGCCTTTTTTTATTGATTTGGAAGAAAATCACATCATTCCGCCCATGCCACCACCATGAGGCATTGCAGGAGCTTCTCTATCTTCAGGGATTTCAGAAACAACAGCCTCTGTTGTCAATAACAATCCTGCGATGGAAGCAGCATTTTCTAGCGCTAAACGAGCAACCTTAGTTGGATCGATAATACCAGCGGCAAAGAAGTCTTCAAACTTATTGTCACGGGCATTATAACCGTAATCTTTCTTGCCTTCGCGTACTTTATTAACGATCACTGAACCTTCCTGACCAGCGTTTTCAGCAATAGTTCTAAGAGGCGACTCTAGTGCAAGACGAATTATATTCACTCCAGTTGACTGATCTTCATTATCGGTAGGCAAGTTTTTCAACGCTTCGATAGCGCGAATGTAAGCAACACCACCACCAGGGATGATACCTTCCTGAACTGCGGCACGTGTAGCGTGCAATGCATCGTCAACGCGGTCTTTCTTCTCTTTCATTTCAACTTCAGTAGCTGCACCAATGTAGAGTATAGCAACACCGCCAGAAAGTTTAGCCAAACGCTCTTGTAATTTTTCTTTATCGTAATCAGAAGTAGTTACTTCGATTTGTGCTTTGATCTGATTTACGCGACCCTGAATCTCCGCTTTTTTACCAGCACCATTTACGATCACTGTATTGTCCTTATCGATATTGATTTTCTCAGCACGGCCAAGGTATTCCAGTTTTGCGTCTTCCAGTTTCATGCCGGTTTCTTCTGAAATTACTTTACCACCTGTTAATATAGCGATGTCTTCCAACATAGCTTTTCTGCGATCTCCAAAACCAGGAGCTTTAACAGCAGCTACACGTAGAGCACCACGGATTTTATTTACCACCAGAGTAGCAAGCGCTTCACCTTCTACTTCTTCAGAGATGATCAAAAGTGGTTTGCCGGTTTGTGCGGTAGCTTCCAATACAGGAAGAAGTTCTTTCATAGAAGAAATTTTCTTATCGTAGATCAGCACGTATGGCTGCTCTAAATCAACTTCCATTTTTTCTGTGTTCGTTACGAAGTATGGCGACAAATAGCCGCGATCGAACTGCATACCTTCTACCGTTTTTACTTCGGTCTCAGTTCCTTTAGCTTCTTCTACGGTGATCACACCATCTTTACCCACTTTATCCATGGCCGTGGCAATCATCTTACCGATTTCCACATCATTGTTTGATGAGATGGTGGCTACCTGAGCAATTTCTTGTGAACCTTTGATGTTCTTGGATTGCTTATGAAGGTTTTCGATAACAGCTTCAACAGCCTTATCAATACCGCGCTTCAAATCCATTGGGTTTGCACCAGCCGCTACGTTTTTAATACCGTGAGCATAGATGGATTGAGCAAGCACAGTAGCCGTAGTAGTACCATCACCGGCTGCATCAGCAGTCTTAGAAGCAACTTCTTTTACTAATTGAGCACCCATGTTTTCGATAGGATCTTTTAGATCGATATCTTTCGCTACCGATACACCGTCTTTGGTTACGGTAGGAGCGCCAAATTTCTTATCCAGAATTACATTGCGGCCCTTAGGGCCTAATGTAACTTTTACCGCATCTGCTAATTTATCTACGCCTCTTTTGATTCTATCGCGGGCGCTGGTATCAAATGTAATTTCCTTAGCCATAATTTTATTTGAAAAATTTTGAGTTAGTAATGTGAATTATACTGTTCCGAAAATGTCAGAATTGCGCATGATCAGGTATTCCTTGCCATCAATGGTGATTTCAGTGCCGGAATATTTTCCATAAAGAACTTCGTCACCCACTTTCACAGTAACTGGCTTATCTTTTAAGCCATCGCCAACAGCAATTACTTTTCCTTTTTGTGGTTTTTCTTTAGCCGTATCTGGAATGATCAATCCAGAGGCTGTCTTTTGTTCAGCAGGAGCCGCTTCCACAAGCACCCGGTCTTCATTTGGTTTGAAATTGATTTTTGCCATATGGGATTTTTTGAATTTTAGTTAAACAAGTTTTTCACTGACGGTCAACAACCCTCGATTTCTATGCCATTCCTTATTTCAGGAGTTTTTTTGACACTTTTTCCAGTTGCGGGCTGTAAAGATGAAGATTTTTGTCAGACCTGTCGCAAACCCATCAAACAAAATGGCAGATTGGCATGAAAATCCATTTTTTCGTATATTTCAGATAAGTTTTTTAATTGATCGAAGCGTATGGATAAACCGGAGGACAATTGGCTTACGGATGGTTTCATTGATTTTTTATCAATGCTGTACTAAACGTTCAAATTTCAGACAAAATTATTGATTTTGGCTTTATGCTGCATGATTTTTAAAGAATGTTAAAACAGGACCCCTTGGAATAGATTTTGGGAGTTTACTATTTGTGGTTCTTCGAATGGTTTGTCGAGCCAATCCTGGAGGTTTATTTTGACAAAGATGTTGAGCCTTATAAAGGCGACAAGGTTGGATAAATGCCAAATGAACTTGGCCATCGCCTTGAGTGCTTTAAGTACAAGGATGGTGATCAAGGCTGTCCATATTTGGATCATCACAGCGTTTTGAGTTGTGCCAATAAATGTTTTGATGTTCAGCAATTGCTTGATCTCGCGGAAAAATATTTCAATCTGCCATTGGCTTTTGTAAAGTTCGCCAATCGTGTTTGCTGACCAGCTCATGTGATTAGTGATGATTTCTATTACCTGCCCGTTGAGATCATCCCAAATGGCTACCCTTCTTAATTTCTTAGGGTTTTTTTGCAAGGAAGCAGAGTTGTTGAGCTGAATGATCTCGTCTTTGAGGATATGAGGATGCCTGTTTTCTGGTAGTTCATTTTCTTTTAACGTATTGTATTGAAGATTCTCTTTGTGGTGGATGACGAAATAGACACCCTTGCTGTCCCAGATATGAAGAAGTGGAAAGTCGTTGTAGAACCGGCATTGCTTAAACCTAGATTATGCATTAGAGTTTGTGGATAACTTCTTTCTCTATGAGAATCAATCAGTTAGTTTCTAATGCATAGCATTAGGATGGTTTGGAATAATACTTGCTCAAAGAGCCTGATTTTCATAGAGTTATATCGAATTCTATT
>CANIVF010000140.1 GCA_947470895.1 Bacteroidota bacterium | reverse complement strand
TTTGTGGATAACTTCTTTCTCTATGAGAATCAATCAGTTAGTTTCTAATGCATAGCATTAGGATGGTTTGGAATAATACTTGCTCAAAGAGCCTGATTTTCATAGAGTTATATCGAATTCTATTTTTCTAATGCATGATCTCGGTTTATTACATATTTGTGCAGAGTATAATCATTTGGCTTGTGCCGAGATTCTGATCAAACACGGAGCTGATATCAATTCAAAAGCAGGACTTGACGACTATGGTTTTGGAGGTCATACACCTATTTTTCATACCGTAAATCAAGATGCAAATAAGTGTATAGACGTTCTGAATTTTCTCATTTCAAAAGAGGCCGATTTGACACATACTGTAAATGGAATGACCTGGGGAGAAAATTATGAATGGGAAACATTCATTCCTGCTATTAACGCAATGAGTTATGCCATGATGGGGCTTCTTCGCCAGTTTCAACGTACCGAAAAACAAATCTATGAGGTGGTGTCACTATTGGTTAAAGCGAGATACGGAGTAGAGTATCATCCACAAAATATTCCTAATAAATATCTTAGTAAATACTTTAGGAACAGTAAAAGCTAATGTCAAATAAATGAAACTAGTACAAGACTTTTTTACAATCTATAAGCAAGTGACCTGGGAAAAAGATAGCGAAGGTATGATTGGATTGTATCACAACAACGTGGTGATTTTCGATATGTGGGAGCATGGGTATCAAACGGGTTTGGTCGAATGGTCTAGGGTAATAAAGGAGTGGTTAGGTTCTTTAGGAGAGGAAAGGGTTAATGTGATCTTCGAAATGATTGAAATTCACGAAGGTGACCATGTAGGGTTTGCTTCTGCGCTGATCACTTTTCAGGCAATTTCAACTAAGAATAGTATGATCAGAAGCATGAAGAATAGAATGACCGTAGGATTCGTTAAAGAGAAAGATCTATGGAAAGTTATTCATCAACACACTTCAGCTCCGATCTATTCCGCCCTCACCGGTATTTTGAATTTTTAGGTTTGATATTAGATTAGGTCTGATACATTACGGATCACATGTAGCATCACACAAAACAAAGAAAACATGGAAATAATTGAAATCACAAAAGTATCTCCTGCCGACCTTCAGCAACTTCAACAGATTGGAAGGGATACATTTTTTGAAACATTTTCGTCTTTAAACACAGAGGTGAACATGACGAAGTATTTAGATGAAGGATTCTCAATCCAGAAATTGACCGATGAAGTCAATGACAAAAACACATTCTTCTATTTTGCATCATCGGACAAAAACGTAATCGGGTATCTGAAATTAAACGGTGGCCCAAGCCAAACAGAAATTAAAGACGGCAAGGCTGTTGAGATTGAACGGATTTACGTGTTGAAGGAATACCACGGAAAAAGCGTTGGTCAACTACTTTACCAAAAGGCCATCGAGATGGCTAAGCAGATGCAGGCTGATTATGTTTGGTTAGGTGTTTGGAAAGAGAACCCCCGGGCCATAAGCTTTTATAAGAAAAATGGTTTTGTGGAGTTTGATAAACATATTTTTAAATTAGGAGACGATGAACAGAATGATATTATGATGAAACTGAAATTGCATTGAGAGAAAATCAGTTAAGTGTTATGGGAAACACGATGTTTAAACGACCATTTTAGAATTTATTTAAAAGCAAATGTGTTGAAGTGTACTAACTGGGAGAGATGCCAGAGCGGTTGAATGGGACGGTCTCGAAAACCGTTATGCTGGCAAGGGTATCCAGGGTTCGAAGCCCTTTATCTCTGCTTTTGAAAATTGATGTGGCAGGTCGTAAGACCTGACACATCTAACTCATTCCATTCAGTTATTACTCAGAACAATTTCACTCTTAATCATTCACCATCAAACAAACTTACCCCACACTTTATACAGCTTAAGTTTATTAAAGCAATAGAGCATTCCTAGTTTAAAGATACAGACCCATTTATTGATGGTGATTTTATGGGTATGGGTATAGGTCGCAGGATTTTCTGAAATTTTAGCTAATTCAAAAAGCCAGTTGGAGTGGGCAACATTAAAAAGGTAGCTGTTATTTCCATTGCGTGGATTTATTTCAATCAGGTATACTTCTTTGGATTTTTTATCTATTCGATAATCGATTGATATAGGACCGCTGTATTTATAGTGTGCTACAATCTTTTTTGCGTTTTCATCCACCGAAGCATTCTCTGTAAAGTAAGTACCAAAATGTTTGAATCGGCCGGGAACGATGATGCTGCTTACCAGTATTTTTCCCTCATAGCAAATGCCGTAATAATAAAAGTCTCGACCTTCAATAAAGTCCTGGATGATATGCTTCTGTTTATTCTCGGGTGTAAGTTGTTCGTAATAATCAACAGCCTGTTCCTTGTCCTCACTGATGAAAACTCCAGATGATCCATCACCTAAATGTGGCTTAACTACCAGCCGGTGACCGGATGGTAATTTTGATGACTTAGTGAAAGAATATTCCAGGGGCGAACGCACACCACAGTCTTCCGCAACTTTCTTCATATTTTTTTTATCATCCAGATATAGTAACCAACTGCTATCCATAAGCCGACAAACAATATGCCCCTTAAAGTTTTTTTTATTTTTGGATATAAATTTAAGACTTTGAAAATCGGTGGGGATGATGATGTGTTTCTCCGAAAGTGTAGCGAGAAATTCAAAAGGTATATGCTCATCCTGAATATGTTCCTTCAGTTTAAGTATTGGAATATGTACGAAGCGATCCTGACCAAAAAGTGAAATAAGTTCCTTATGGAATTCACGGTTTCCTAAAATTTTCCACTTCACATGTTTGGGCATGGCCAAAACACAATAACAGATATTGGTGAACGAGTTAAGTTCGGAATTAGATACAAATAATAGGTTCATTATGTGGTCGTTAGCTAAAGCCAGCGGTTATGGTGTTTCAACAAAGGTTTACTTTCATCATGATGTTTCAGTTTTATAAAGTATACAGACCAAGATTACTTCACGAAAATACATGAAGTTAATAAAATCCAAAACACGGGCTGACCCGATTGACACCACTATGCTTTCAATTTCTGATACCTGAAAAAGAGTTGAGAAATTGGGATGAGCATAAGGCCACCAAAACCAAAAATGACGAAGGCCATCCGCAGGTTTAGAGCTTGTGCCACGTAACCGATCATGGGCGGGCCAATCAGCATGCCTACTATACTGTAGGTGGATACAATGGATATTGTAACTCCGGGAGAATATTTTT
The DNA here is from genome assembly GCA_947470895.1 of Bacteroidota bacterium. Taxonomy (GTDB): domain Bacteria; phylum Bacteroidota; class Bacteroidia; order Cytophagales; family Cyclobacteriaceae; genus ELB16-189. Next base: position 4,512 of record CANIVF010000140.1, on the reverse strand, counting down.
TGGAAGAGCCGGCCAGCAAATACGCCATGGGTACGATGGCTGCCGTGCCGAGGCCTACCAGGCAAAACCCAATCATGGCAGGCCAGAAGTATGGGAAGATGACTGCCACTGCAATGCCCGTCATGATTAGCGTGGCGCTGATCAGATATGTACGGGGCATACCAAATTGTTCGATGATACGATCAGAAGCAAAACGCGAGATAGCCATGCAAATCATAAAGATCAGATAGCCGAGGGTAAATAAATCTTCATGCACGACTTCTTTAAAATACACTCCACTCCAGTCGAACATGCCGCCTTCGCATATGGCCGCAAAAAATACCAATAGGCCTAGGTACACAATGTAAGGATCAGGTTTTGACATGCTCAGTTTGTTTCCGGTGATGGCTTTGTCGTTCTGCAGCAAATGCGGGTAGGAGTAGAGTGCCGCTGTAATGGCGATAGCGGATATGAAGGAAAGGTGAATACCCATAGGAACATCAAGACCTACAAATAACGTGGAGATGCCGATGCCTACAATACCACCCGTGCTCCACAGCCCATGAAATATACCATTGATTTTGCGCTCGAATTTTTTCTGTAAGGTGATGGATTGTGTGTTGACGGCAATGTTCATTATACGCATGCTGAATGCGTACATGGAAACACCACAAATCAAAAAAAACGTGGAAGGTGCCCATCCTATGCAGGCGAGGGCTATTGCCAAAGATAAAAATCCGACCGTCATGGGTTTACGGCTATCAAAGCGTGACACGAGCCATCCTGAAATCGGTAAACCAATCAGGGAACTGATCGGCATAAAAAGTAAAACCGTTCCCAGTTCAGCATCATTGTAGTCAAAGAAGGCTTTAATAGTAGGGATGCGTGACGTCCACGTGGAAAAGCAAACGCCCGAGAGAAAAAAATATAAGTTCAAGTAAAACCGCTGCCTGTCCTTTACATCCATAAGCTAAGTGTGCTACAAATATCAGTCTTAATGTTCGATAATGCATCAGCAAAACGGGGTGAAAAAAATGTTCCTGTATGAGATTTAGCGAATTGCTCTTCATAATTTAACTTTGAACTTAATACTCGTTTTATGAGCTTGAAAACGAATTGAATAGCCCCCTTACATGAAACTTCAAGCCTATACACACCTGGCCTTTATTACCTTTGTTCTGGTTGCCTGTTCTGAGTATTATTCGGAAAATGATTTTTATTCCGTCAAAAAGTATGATGCACACATGCACATACGCACTTCGCACGATGCTATTCCCGACCAGGCGGAGGCCGATCGTTTTCTGATGATAAATGTAAGTGTTGCTCATTCCGATTCTTCACTACGTGCCCAGGAACAGTTTACCTTAAACCAGCTTGCAGCTCATCCAAATCGTATACGATACATCACGGCATTTAGTATGGAAGAATGGGATTCAGCCGACTGGGAAGAGCACACGATCAATCACCTGAAGGCATCTTTTGAAAACGGTGCCCTTGGCATAAAGATCTGGAAAAATGTGGGCATGGTAGAAAAAGATTCAACCGGAAATTTTATCATGATTGATGATCTGCGCTTTGATCGCGTAATTCAATTTGTGATCGATCAAAACAAAACCGTGCTGGGCCATCTGGGTGAGCCGAGAAACTGCTGGCTTCCGTTGGAGCAGATGACGGTAAATAACGACCGCGAATATTTTAAAACCCATCCGGAGTTTCATATGTATTTGCATCCCGAATGCCCATCGTACGAAGAGCAGATTAATGCACGCGACAGGTTTCTGGCCCGCCATCCGGAGATGCGATTTGTGGGTGCACATCTGGGCAGTTTGGAGTATGATGTAGATTCTTTAGCCAAACGATTAGATCGCTTTCCTAACATGGCTGTGGATATGTCAGAGCGGATTTGTCATCTGCAATATCAATCCAATACAAACCGAGAGAGGGTGCGCAATTTTATGATCAAGTATCAGGACAGACTGATTTATGGATCTGATCTGGGTATGCAACCCACGAGTGATCCAGATCAGGCACGCGCCAGACTTCACAAACGGTGAGTGCAAGACTGGAATTATTTTGCCACTGATCATGAAATGATGGTGGATGAAGTAGCTGGTGAATTTAAAGGACTGAAACTCCCTAAAGTCGTGATCGATAAAATTTATTATACCAATGCATTAATGTGGTTTAATATAAAAGATTAAATTAGATAAGGAATTATCAACTTTTTTAACATGAAGAGAATATTATTTTCCCTATTGATTCTTCTACTGACAAGATGTTCAGAAAAGAAACCAACGTTTGATGCTCCAATTCTTGAAAATATTGGAGCGTATCAAGTTGAAGTGACTACAAACTCTGAATACTCGCAACTTTTTTTCAATCAAGGTGTAATCATGGCCAATGGATTTAATCATGCAGAAGCCGAGCGGTCGTTTCGTGAATCCGTTAAGCAGGACTCCACTTTTGCTATGGGTTATTGGGGGATTGCTTATGTGCTTGGTCCAAACTACAATTCTGGTGGCCAAAATATGGGTACCATTAATGATATAAAGAATGCAGTAAAGAATGCTGTAAGGTTCAGTGTAAACTCCGTGCCATGGGAGATAGCCATGATCAAGGCCATCCAGATTAAATTCCCCGCAGATTCTATTACCATCGACAATGAAGGCTATTCTTCTTATATGAAGGAGGCTTATGCTCAATTTCCTGAGAATGATTTTGTAGCTACCTTATATGCAGAGTCCATCATGAATTTACATGCTTGGAATTTTTACGTAAAAAAAGGTTCGGCTCCTCAACCCTGGACGCCCGAACTACTTGAAGTACTGGAAAAGGCAATTGAAATCAATCCGATCAATCCACTTTCCAATCATCTTTATCTTCATGCAACTGAAGCTGGACCAAACGCTGAAAAAGCCTTAAAAAGTGCCGAGAGATTAAAAACCTTGGTGCCGTCCGCAGGGCATTTGGTGCATATGCCATCCCATATTTATATAAATACCGGAGACTATCACGAAGGCTCCATCGCCAATGAAAAGGCAGTGATCGCGGATAGTATCTACATCGCTGAATGTAAATCGCAAGGTGTATACCCTCAATATTATTATCCGCACAACTATCATTTCTTAGCAGCAACCGCGGCCTTTGAAGGGAGAGGTTCTAAAGCTATTGAGGCTGCCTATAAAACAGTAAATATTTTAGACAAAAAGTATTTTCGCGAAGCTGGTTATGAAACAGTTTTACATTACGCTACCATTCCTATGCACGTGCTTGTGAAATTCGAGCAGTGGGAAAAAATTCTGGCCAGCCCTAGGCCCGATGATGATTTAGATTATCCGAAAGCCATTTGGCATTATGCAAGAGGAATGGCCTACGCGAATTTGAATAAGCTAAGTGAAGCACAAAATGAATTAGACTCTTTGAATAAATTAAGTGAATCAGAGCGTGTAAAGAAAATTATGATTTGGTCTCTAAATCCTGCAGAGCAAGTTTGTAAAATATCATCGAATGTTTTGAAAGCTGAATTGATGACAATACAGGGAGACTATAAATCAGCAATTGAACTTCTTACACAAGCAATCGTTCTTGAGGATAATCTGAATTATAATGAACCACCTGATTGGTTTTTTTCTGTAAGACATCTTTTGGGTGACGCCCTTATGAAATCAGGTGATTTTGTTGGATCTGAAATAATTTATAGGGAAGATTTAGCGTATTGGCCTAAAAATGGTTTTGCCCTTAATGGTCTTTATGAGAGCTTACTAGGTCAACATAAATTAACAGAAGCAGAAGATGTTAAGAAACAATTTGAAATAGCCTGGAAATATGCCGACTCCGATTTAAAGTACTCACGTATTGATTCGCATAAAAGGAGGAACCTGACATTGAAGATTGACGAGAATTCTCCAAATACGCTGGTTTACCTGGCGGGTGCATATTGTATGAAAGTGAAATGAAGAAATCAGGCTAACGACATAGTTTGGATTTCCCCAATAATACACATCAACACATTACACACTCCAGTACGTACATTTCGCATTCAGCCACTATGAATGCAGCATTCACACTGCCAGGAAAGCATATTTTTAAGTGAGATTTGCCGGCTAACCTGAGTATGACTTTATGAAAAGTAGAGGTGTACCTGAAACTTCATGGCGTGCTTAACATTTAGGGCTGTGATGTGGATATGATTGATGTTTCCTAAAACGTTCATGATTCCAAATCTTGCGGAGAGGTTTCTGAAGTTGCAACATCAGGCTTATCGATGCCACGTAAATTCAGTGGGTTTATGGAATGCTGATGATCAGAAAATAGGTTTATGATTTTATCTTGTTTGATTTCTGATTATCATGCTCCAATGATATGAAGTTATTTCATTGATGACCACACACATCCGGACTTTTGGCAGATCTACTGGAATAACCTATAATTCTTGAAAGGCTGCTGTCTTTGTGTTTGACAGTGGGGAATAAAAGTGGCTCATGCGTTTTGGAATAGGGATGGACTTTTTTCAAAACACAAAGCACTTTGTTT
>CANIVF010000139.1 GCA_947470895.1 Bacteroidota bacterium | reverse complement strand
GGCACTAAATCAATTACCTGCCGGATTACTGGTTTATTATTATTTTTGCTTCTGCGGAAGAGGCTCATTCTTTTAAGATTTAGACACCTCAAAGGTTTAAACTTTTTCCGCTACTTTTATAAAGTGAACTTTCGGATAGTTATGATTTAACAACGAATATATTCTTGCCACCCACTATTCATCATCGTTTCAGAATCAGGAAGTCAATACCGCAAAACTATTTTTCAAAGTCGTTGACAACCGAGTGATCGATGTGGATCTTATTCATCGGCCGCACAGATACCATCCACTGCCCAATGTGTATAGTAAGGATAATGGTGAGGTGTTTTCAAACGTAGTCTGGCTGAATTGATAATAGTCAACTCACCAGTGACTTTATAAGTTATTCACAAATCAGTATAACTGTGTTTTGAATAATGAGGCTGTGAGTTCAAGGGAATGAATTTTTGCTTCCACATCGAACACATGCGTGGAGATCATGAGTTCGTTCACACCGGTGTTATCTAAAAATGATGCTAATTCTGCAGTGAGTGAATCAGGGCTTCCGTTAAATGAGTAAAAAAACATCTGGTTTACAGCGGCACATTCTTCAGCACTCCATAGTTGATCCATGTTATGTGTTGGAGGGGTAAGTGGCTTTCGGTTGTTGCGGATGAGCCCAAGTACTAATTGATAGGCCGATGTAGCCAAATACTGAGCCTCTTCATTAGTGTCCGCAGCGATCACGTTTACACACGCCATCGCATAAGGTGCATGAAGATCGTCCGAAGGTTTAAATGAAGAATGATATACCTGCAGGGCAGGAAATAATTGTGCTGGCGCAAAGTGTGATGCGAAAGCAAAGGGTAATCCTAGATGCGCAGCGAGTTGTGCACTATATGTACTGGATCCGAGTAACCAAACGGGCACCTGCGTGCCAACACCTGGAACGGCTTTTACTCTGCCTTGCTTTTCTTCGGGTCCAAGATATTGCAGAAGCTCCAGAACATCGTTAGGAAACGCGTCTACTTCGCTGCTTAAATTTCTTCTGAGTGCATAAGCAGTGGCCTGATCAGTACCTGGTGCACGACCTAAACCGAGGTCAATACGGTTGGGATATAATGATGCCAACGTTCCAAATTGCTCGGCAATAATCAGTGGAGCATGGTTAGGCAACATGATACCACCAGAGCCCACCCTAATCGATGAAGTGTTTTGCGCCACATGACCAATAAGCACGGCAGTAGCTGCTGAAGCAACACTTTCCATATTATGGTGTTCGGCAAACCAATAACGTTGATAGCCAAATTTCTCGGCATGCTGGGCAAACTTCACGCTTCTGGCAAAGGCATCTCCTGCTGATTTGTCACCCTGAATAATGTTGGCGAGATCAAGTATGGATACGGGGATGTCTTTAAGATTTTGTTTCATCGCACAAGTTAACATCAAAAAATCCTATCCAACAACGGTTGCGGTTGCCTTGCGTAAGTTCACCAACGAGAATCACAAACGTTATCCATTTAAACGAGAAGTATCTCTTAATAAGTACTCATGTTATAAATGAAGTCCAATCAGTAATCGGACAGAACCCAATGATGTGCTAGTCTTTTTTCTTCTCCATAACAGAAACACTGGCACCACTACGAATCTCTTCGCTGGCGATAGTCACCAGGCGATCACCGGGGTTTAACGAACCAAAGATTTCTACTTCACCATTCCTTTCCATTCCTTTCTTCACATCTACCCATTCTACCTTGTGATCGGTAATGCGGATCACAAAAACACGTTCAGTTGAGTTTACTAAAGCAGAACGTGGCACAATGTAGGTATCAGGATTCGTAGCCAATGAAAATTCTACTTCGGCTATCATACCGGGAAGGAGTTTTTTGTTATCGTTGATCACGTCCATTTCAATGCGCTGTGCACGGAGGCGTTTATCCAATGCACCGGCAAGACGTTTTACTTTGCTGGCAAATTTATCATTGGGGTAAGCTTTCACACTAAAATGGATTTCATCGTGCTGATGCAGGTAGCTAATGTTCGCCTCAGGAATATATACGACCAGCCTAAGTTTTTTTTGTTCATTCAGCGTAAACAAGGGGGAGTCAGAACCCTTCCCCGTGGGACCAACATAGGCTCCTGGATTTACGTTGCGCACACTAATAACGCCACTAAAAGGTGCGCGTATTTCCAGGTAATGTTGCATGGCCAGAATTTCTTTTTGTGCTGACTTGCCAGCCTCCAGTTGTGAATTGTCTGAATTACTTTTTCCTAATGCCTGGTCCAGGTCATTTTGAGAAATCGTCCCGGGCGTTTTGCTGGTTTCCAGAAGGCGATCATAATTTGCTTTGCTGGCGGTAGCCATAGCCATCAAGGCTTCTACGCGCGCATTAGCTGAAGCCAGTTGTGAAACTATTTCAGGCGCTTCCATCTGAGCAAGTAACTCTCCTGCTTTAACCTCGGTGCCCACATCGACAAAGAGTTCTTTGCAAAAGCTGCTGACCTTGGCATATAAATCAACCTCACGATAAGAAATCAATTCACCCGGAATTCTCATCGTAGTACTGATCCTTCCGGTTTGCAATGGAAATACTTCCACAGTAGCAGTAACCGTAACCTGTTTCTGCTCTGTTTCTTCCCGCGGTTTTTGACAACCAATTAAAAAAACAGCCAACGCCATTGTGGTGGTGGCTGTGAAATAATATTTTCTCACGCTTACGTTATTTATCATGATCATGCAAGGTTGGAATATAATATTTACTGTTTTTGTCTTCCGGATCGAGCGATACAGAATCGGTAGAAGTTTTGTTTTGCACCCAGGAGAAAACCAACGGGAGAATAAAAAGTGCCGCGAGAGTTGATGCAATAAGTCCACCGATTACTGCGCGCCCCAGCGGAGATGTTTGTTCGCCACCTTCACCGATGCCCAATGCCATGGGAACCATACCCATCACCATAGCCACGGTGGTCATCAAGATCGGACGCAGTCGTAAGGCAGCAGCTTCTTCAGCGGCTTCCCACGCACGGCCATTGTTCAAACGCAATTGCTCAGCATTGGTAATGAGCAATACGGAGTTGGCAATGGATACACCCACCGACATGATGATGCCCATATACGATTGCAGATTGAGGGTGGAGCCCGTGAGCATGAGCATGATTAACGAACCCAACACAACAGCCGGAATGGTAGCCAGCACTACCAGCGAAACTTTAAACGATTGAAAGTTCGCAGCCAGCATCAGGAAGATCACCACAATGGCAAGCAGCAATCCGGATTGAAGACTGCTCAGGGTTTCATTCAACACCTGGGTGAGTCCTTTGATGTCGAAGGAAACTCCACGGGGCAACTCTCCGATGGAAACAAGTGCCTGCTGAACATCGCTGTTAGCCGTGCCAAGATCTTTTTTATGAAGATTAGCCGTGACAGAAAGAAACGGGACAGCCCCGATGTTATCATTTTCACCATAGGTGGTGTCTTGTCTAAGAGTAGCTACATCGCCCAACACAGGCCTTAGTGTATTGCGAAGCACAGAAATCTCAGTCATATCTTCCACACTACTCATTTTACTCTCCGGGACCTGAACCTGAACCGTGTAAGTCTGATTGGTTTTCTCTTCGATCCACACATTCTTTTCAGTGTAGCGCGAAGACGAAGTAGACGCAATCAAAGAACGGGAAATATCTTGCATATCGACACCTAACTGTGCTGCCCTGGTCCGATCAATGTTAATGTTGATGGATGGATAATGAATGGGTTGGGCAATCTGCACATCACGGAAATAAGAAAACTTATTCAGTTCAGCAATCACCTTATTGGCATACACTTCATTCACCTTTTTATTTTTGCCTATTACCCTGACTTCAATGGGTGTAGAGGCGCCCTGGCTCAGTATCTTATCCGTCAATTCAATGGGCTCAAACGAAACTTTGATATCAGGCATCGTTTCCTTCACCTTCATGCGTAAGCGTTCTTTTAAATCATCGAGGTTCTCATAGTAATCTTCTTTCAGATTTACCTGAAGCACAGCTTCATGAGGGCCGCTCATAAAAAGATAAATAGGACTTGTTGAAAATTGTCCGGGATGCTGGCCGATATAGGATGAGGTAACGGTGATATTCTCCTCGCCCACTAACTCTTTGAGAATATCTAACATCTTTACTACCTTCAACTCGGTCCGTTCTATTCGCGTGCCATCAGGTGCGCGCAGGCGAACCTGAAACTGACCGCTATTCACTTTTGGGAGCACATCGCGCCCGATTTGTGTTAGCAACAAAACTGCGAGTGCGGAAACGATAATCACATAACTGCTAACGATCAGCTTTTGATGAGGAACCATCCGGTTTAAGAAACGCATAAACCGATCGCGCATCCGGTCGAAGGGTGTACGCTTTTCTTTCTGCAGAAGGATTTTCTTTTGATCCCAAGTGTCGTCTTCACCTTGCAAGTTTGCAGAAGCAAATTCTTGAGCGTCTGTCGTTTCTTTTCCGTGATGGCTTTTCATAAGCCAGTTGGCCATAATAGGAACAAAAGTTTGCGCCAACAGATATGAGGTAATCATCGAGAAGGCAATTGCCATAGCCAACGGAAGAAACAAGCCACCGGGAATGCCCGTCATGGTGAAAGCCGGAGCAAACACCGCAAGGATGCAAAACAGGATCAGAAGTTTTGGGAAAGCTATTTCTTTACAGGCATCCCAAATGGCAAGCGCCTTGGGTTTGCCCATGGCCAAATGTTGGTGGATGTTTTCGATGGTAACCGTAGACTCATCCACTAAAATTCCGATGGCGAGTGAAAGTCCACTTAACGTCATGATGTTGATGGTCTGACCAAAAAGTGAAAGGAATAGAATACCCGAAATGATGGACGCAGGAATGGTTAATATAACAATGAGAGCCCCCCGCCAATCCCCTAGAAATAAAAGCACCATCAACCCGGTGAGCAATGCTCCGATGATTCCTTCTGTCGCCAGACTTTTTACCGAGTTAATCACATACACCGATTGATCAAATTCATAGGTGAGCACGACATCTTCCGGAAGTAGACTCTGAAATCTGGGAATAGCAGCCTTCAGATTTTGTACTACTTCCCAGGTAGAAGCATCGGCCGATTTTGTCACCGGCATATACACGGATCGTTTTCCATTTACTAGGGCATACCCTACCGTTACATCGGCACCATCTTCTACCGTGGCCACATCCCTCAAATAAAGATTAGCAGCTCCTCCTTTAAAAAGAGGAATAGTCTCAAAATCTTTAACCGTCTTGATGGTTGTATTGGAAGGCGTAATATAATTCTGATCACCAATACGAACGTTACCTGATGGCGATGTTTGATTGTTTAGACGAAGGGCTTCCACCACCTGATCGGCCGTAAGATTGTGCGAGCGCAAAAGTTCTGGATCCACTTTGATCACCACCGTGCGAACGTTTCCGCCAAAAGGAGCCGGTGATACCAATCCAGGTATTGAAGTGAATGATGATCGGATATAAATATTGGCCATGTCCATCAATTCATTGTTGGACCGCACTTTACTACTCAACACCAATTGGCCAACGGGCAACGTGGATGCATCAAACCGCATGATAAAAGGCGGTGTGCTCCCCTGCGGAAAATTGCCTTGGGCCCTGTTGGCATAGGCAGAAACCTCAGCGGCAGCCTGTGCCATGTTTGTTCCTCCGTAGAACGTAAGCTTCATCAACGTTACTCCTTGTATGTTTCTGGTTTCGATGCTTTTCACATTCGACACAAATAACATCAGGTTTACATATTGCTTACCAAAATAAGCTTCCATCTGGTTAGGGGTGTACCCACCAAACGGATGCGAAAGATAAATCACAGGAAGATTGAGCGAAGGAAAAATATCAATTTTGATGGTGCGGATGGCATTGAAACCAAAGAACGATAAGCCGGCCACCAGCACCAGAATAGTAATAGGCCTGCGTAAGGCGAACCGAATTAAATCCATAGGTTAACGGGCCTGATTAAGAAATAAACTAAAGTCTCCCGAAGCAGCAGCCTTTTGCAACAACGCCTGCCATACCGAAATGTAGGCGATAGTAACATCGGCTTCTGCACGATTAAGTGAATACAATGCTTGTTGCAGTTCGACTATGGTAGCGAGTCCATTTTTATACAACACACTCTTTTGAACATAGGCATTCAATGCGGCCTTATGTTGTATTGGAACTTCGTTCACACTTTGCAAGCTGTTCTCCAGCCGCTGATCGGCCAGGATGAGTTGATCCTTAAGTTGCGTAGAAATCAAATCATATTCATTCTGATAAGCCGCTGAAACGAAGCGTTGCGCATTTACCTGCTGACGTATTTTAGGAAGGCTCATCACATTCCACGACAGAGACACGCCTAACAGGTAGTTCGTTCGCGCTGGATTAATACCATCCAGATAACTTTTAGAAAAATTCTCCGGGAAGGCAGGTGAATAATTATAATCAAATCCAGAGGCCTTGGTTTGAAGAATGCTAAAGAAGTTGAACCCGGGAAGAATACTTTTTTGCAAGAAGGAAACCGTTTGGTTGCTCAGGTCGAGGCGGCTCTTATAGTAGAGTATAGATGGGTTATTGGTAATGTCAAAATCTGTTTTAAGCAATCTAGGAATTTTGAATAAGTAGGTTGTATCCAGCACCAACGGATCTGCAGGTGTGTTAAGATACTGCGCAAGGATATTTCTAGTTTGCTGTTCCTGGTTGCGTGCTTCAATCACCGCCAACCTGGCCCTCGATACATCAGCATTGGCCATGGATGAATCAACACCGGCATTCAAGCCTGTGAGAGTTCTTGCTTTTACGGTATTCTGAATGGAGCTGGTGCGTGCAAGATTGGATTGTGCCACGCGCATTAGACGTTGCGACACGAGGAGATTCAAATAAGCACTGGATATTCTTACACTGTGAATAAATTGTTCCTGTGTGAGATCTGCAGAATCGCGCTGCATTTGCATGCCCGACACTTTAATTTTAGAGCGCACTCGTCCGAAAGAGAAAAACTCCCAGTTGATGGTGGCCAGGTATAACGCACCGAAAGCCGCATTCCAACTTTGGTCGGAATAGGCCGGGCCTGCAGAAGCGGCTGCTAAACCTCCGCCTGCTCCGGGTAAGCCTACCGCACCGAGAGGACCAAATTGACCATTAACAGTACCATACGTTTGTTGAATGGAGCCCACCAGGTTGGGCAGATATTCATTCTTACTGTTTTGCTGAAGCGCTGATGAAGCGTGATAGTAATTCCGTTTCGCTTGAATAGATTGATAGTTATTTAATCCGTGGTTTATGGCTTCGGTAAGACTCAACTGTTTTTGTTGAGAATAGCAGGGTAAGAAACCAAAGCTGAAAATGGTCAATAAAAATATAGAGCGAATCAACTTATTCGTAACACCAATACGGTTAATGATTAGATTACAGTTCAAAAGAAAAGCCAAGTCACTTTATTTCGTGAAGATGAAAACACTACAATCTACCAAAATATGGCATTGAAATTGAAACTCGCAAGTTTTGGTCAGATAAAATCTGATCTCTCCTACCAATATCAACCACAAACGATTCCGTCAACATGAGGCAGCAATCCTCATCACCACCTGAATCATGAATTGACCTTGGATAAAAAAGATAAAAAAAATATCAAATGAACAATCTGTTTGTATTGAGTTCGAACGAACAAGTGAACTGCTACCCTTTTACCTCCGATCTGTAGCCTTAATCAAGAGGAAAACCAATCAGGTAACCATCCATAAATCGCTAACTTAATTCCTGATTATTTCACTTTACATTCACACACATCCGGACTTTTGGCAGATCTACTGGAATAACCTATAATTCATGAAAGGCTGCTGTCTTTGTGTTTGACAGTGGGGAATAAAAGTGGCTCATGCGTTTTGGAATAGGGATGGACTTTTTTCAAAACACAAAGCACTTTG
>CANIVF010000138.1 GCA_947470895.1 Bacteroidota bacterium | reverse complement strand
TTTCGCGCAGCTGGTTGATGAAAATACAAGCGCATCCAGTTTTGCTGATCGTTCCGGTAAGTTTTCTTAATGCCTGAGACATCAAGCGGGCTTGTAATCCCATTTTGCTTTCACCCATTTCGCCTTCCAATTCAGCTTTGGGCACAAGTGCAGCTACAGAGTCAATAACAATAATATCAATGGCACCTGAGCGAATCAAATGCTCGGCAATTTCCAAGGCCTGCTCGCCATTATCCGGCTGAGAGATCAAAAGATTCTCCGTGTCAATTCCAAGTTTCTCCGCGTAGGTCTTATCAAAAGCATGTTCGGCATCAATGAAAGCGGCTATACCGCCTTTTTTCTGTGCTTCGGCAATGCAATGCATCGTTAAGGTAGTCTTACCAGAAGATTCAGGTCCGTAGATCTCCGTTACTCTTCCGCGAGGGATACCGCCAATACCCAAGGCAATGTCCAATCCCAAAGAGCCTGTTGAAATGGCTGGGATATCCAAAACTTTGGTGTCGTTGAGCATCATGACGGTGCCCTTTCCATAGGTCTTCTCTAACTTATCAATGGTAAGTTGAAGTGCTTTTAATTTTTCTTTTGAATCGCTCATATAATCAGTCGTTTATTTACAGTTTTATTGCGGATCGGGCGCTAAATTACTAATTAAAGTAGTATCAGCAATGCTGACAGTTATTAAAAACTAAAATATTTAGTATTAATTTGATTTTTAGGCTTTGAAGTAGTAAAAGGATGACTAAAGATCAGGAGATTTAATTTTCAGGCTACTCATGATGAAGAAAATAGTTTTGGCTTTTACGGCAGTAATACTGGTACTTATCCTTTGGAATTGGGAATTGGTGGTGTATGGCATCCGTCAAGGATATGGGCAGGTCAAGATTGTATGGCAGGCAAAGCCTATCGGAGAATTTTTGAACGATCCTCAGTTCCCTGATTCGCTCAAGCAGAAACTCTTGCTCATTCAGGAGGTTCGTCAGTATGCCATTGATTCGCTCGGATTGGAAGACACTCAAAATTATAAAACGCTGTTTGATCAGAGGGGTGAGGAGCTCATGTGGGTGGTGCAGGCCTGTGAGCCTTTTGCACTCAAACCAAAAATGTGGGATTTCCCAGTGGTGGGATCTGTTCCCTACAAGGGTTTTTTTGCTAAGCAGAAAGCAATCGATGAACGAATCCGTCTGGAGAAAGAGGGTTATGACATTACCGTTCGTAATCCGGGAGGTTGGTCCACGCTGGGATGGTTTACTGATCCTATATTAAGTGGTATGCTGAAGCGAGATGACGGAGACCTTGCCAGTTTGATTATTCATGAGATGGTTCATGCGACCATCTTTGTAAAAGATGATGTCGACTTCAATGAGAATCTTGCTTCTTTTGTGGGTGATACTGCTTCTTATTATTTCCTCGCTTCAAAATTTGGCAGAGACTCCAACCAGTTTTTAGAATACTTACATGACGATCAGGATTACCGAAAGTATAGTCGTCATATACTCAGAGGCACTCAGAAGCTGGATAGTTTGTATCAAACCATGAAGGAAGAAGACCCCATTGAAATCAAAAAAGAGAAGAAGAAAAACATGATCACACAAATTATGTCTTCGGCTGATACACTATCCTTATATAAACTTCGAAGTGGGAATGGAAGCGGGCGAATACCCAACAACACTTACTTTATGTCCTATCATCTTTATCAGGGAAGACAAGATAATTTTAAGCGAGAACTGGATGATGATTTTAGAGGAGACATTGAGAAATACATCCAACACTTTATAAAAAAATATCCTTATTTATAACATTAAGATTAGACAAACGCTTCATTAAGTAATTGTTAAGATCATCACACTGGTTTTTTATTGGCTTAATTAGTATCTATTTTTGTTTTAAATAAATTCTAAACCTATGGGTAGTAAACCATCGCAAAAAGTGCTGGTCGTTGATGATGAGGAACCCATCCTGGAACTTTTAAAATACAATCTCGAGAAGCAAGGCTACGAAGTGAAGACCGCGACCAACGGCCAAATCGCATTAGAGGTAGCTAAAAGATTTCATCCTGATCTGGTACTATTGGATATCATGATGCCGAAGATGGATGGTGTTGAGGCTTGCCGGCATTTAAGAGCCATGCCAGAACTGGCAAACACATTCATTGTATTTCTTACGGCACGAGCTGAAGAGTATTCAGAGATTGCTGCATTTGATGTAGGAGCCGATGATTATATCTTGAAACCGATTAAGCCACGCGCGTTGATGAGTAGGATCAGCGCACTTTTTCGCAGAGAATCGAAGAAGTCTTCGACATCCGCACAAATTACTATTGGCGATTTAGTGATCGACCGCACCAGCTACACCGTGAAAGTAAGTGGCAAGGAAGTCAATCTGCCTAAGAAGGAATTTGAATTGTTGTACTTCCTCGCACAAAATCCGAATAAAGTTTTTAATCGAGATGATTTATTGCAGAACATCTGGGGTTCTGATGTATATGTGTTGGCCCGCACGGTAGACGTTCACATCCGTAAAGTGCGTGAAAAGATAGGAGATGACTATATTACCACAGTAAAAGGAGTGGGGTATAAGTTCAATCTCGGTTAATACATGGTATATAGTGCGCGCACGTTGGCATTGCTTCTGGCTGTTTCCATAGCCATCGTTACAGCGCTATTTCTCTCCTTATTAGAGAGCGTTGGCCGCGATGCATTGCTGGTGGCAACTGTAATCAGTTTTTCTTCTTCATATCTACTCATCTTCGTCATTCTTGAATTTTTGGTCTTTCGTGAGATCAATAAAATTTATAAGATGATGGAGAAGTTGCGCAAGAAAGAGTTGGCCAATATTTCGAAAGAAAAATCAGGGGCATTAAATCCACTTCAAAAAATAAATGAAGAGATCTATTCCTTCGCCACCCTCAAACAAAAAGAAATAGATGAACTCAAAAAACTGGAGGTGTTCCGTAAGGAATTTATTGCTGATGTATCGCACGAATTAAAAACACCCATTTTTGCCGCTCAGGGTTTTGTGCATACGCTTCTGGATGGTGCTGTGAATGATAAAAACGTGCGTAACCGGTTTTTAAAAAAAGCTGCTAAGAGTCTTGATGGCCTGGATGTACTTGTTCAGGATTTGCTCACGCTTTCGCAAATAGAAACGGGTGAGATTAAGATGAAGTTTGAAAACCTGGATCTTTATAAACTATGTTCGGAGGTCGTAGAGCAGTTTGAAGAGAAATCAGAAAAGAAAAAAATTCATTTAAAAATTCAGAGCGATCAACATCGAATCATTGTATTTGCTGATTGGCAGCGCATTACACAAGTAATAACCAATCTCGTTTCAAACGCAATCAACTACACACCGGATGGAGGAGAAGTAACAATCACCTTTGACATCGGCAAAAAGAATGTGAGCACGTTGATTTCTGACACCGGGGAGGGAATTCCGCCAGAACATATTCATCGAATTTTCGAACGCTTCTACCGCGTAGATAAAAGTCGCAGTCGCGAGAAAGGCGGAACGGGTCTTGGTCTTGCCATCGTTAAGCACATTCTTGAAGGTCATAATAGTAAAGCAGAGGTACAGAGTGCCGTTGGCAAAGGCTCGGTTTTCAGTTTTAAACTACACAGATCAAAGCACGATAGCTCAGATTTGGATGACTGATCGTAATTTGCAGCGTGAAAGCACCTCAGTTCATTTTTGAAAAATCGATTCTGTTCGAAAACAACGATTTTATTCTTATTAATAAGCCACCCTTTATTGCCACGCTGGAGGATAGAAACGATTCTGTTAATATTCTGGCCTTAGCCCGTCAGTATGAATCGGACGCCCAGGTTTGTCACCGTCTTGATAAGGATACCTCAGGAGTGCTGGCCATTGCCCGAAATCCGGAGGCTTACCGCCATCTCAGTATGCAATTTGAAAACAGAGAGGTGACAAAAATTTATCATGCCGTGGTCGATGGCATCCATAGTTTTTCTGATGAATTGGTAGATGCAGCGATCGAAAAACAAAATGATGGCACGGTTCGGCTTTCACGAAGCGGAAAATCAGCCCAGACATATTTCACCACGCTTAAAACATTTAAAAATCATTCATTAATAGAGTGTAGGCCGGTTACAGGTCGCATGCACCAGATTCGTATCCATTTGTCGTTCCTGAAGGCTCCGATTGCGGGCGATGAGGTCTATGGAGGTAAGCTTTTTTATGTCTCTTCAATCAAAAGAAAGTTCAATTTGAAGAAAATGAGTGAGGAGCAACCCCTTATGAAGAGAATGGCCCTGCATGCTTTTTCACTTGAATTTGCCTTATTAGATGGTGAAAAAAAGACTGTTGAAGCACCGTATCCGAAAGATTTTCAAG
The DNA here is from genome assembly GCA_947470895.1 of Bacteroidota bacterium. Classification (GTDB taxonomy): domain Bacteria; phylum Bacteroidota; class Bacteroidia; order Cytophagales; family Cyclobacteriaceae; genus ELB16-189. The sequence continues at coordinate 3,639 of CANIVF010000138.1, read as the reverse complement.
CTCTTATGCGCCAGCTTAGTGAAAACCTGCGATAGTCTTACTTCGCTTTTTACAAATGGGAATGAAATCAATATTCAGTCGGGCTTGCATATTCAGTTTCTTGAATCTACTTTTGTGTCCCTTTTTAGAGGGGTAAGTGTATTTAACAGGGCTTAAAAAGCTAATAAAGTGGATCATAACAGTTATAAAACAATTAATCCCAACAACGCAACCGTAGAAAAGGGTTGGGTCTTGGTGGATGCAAAAGATCAGGTTCTGGGACGTTTGGCCAGTGAGGTTGCTCGCGTATTACGCGGAAAGCATAAGCCTAGCTACACACCAAATGTGGATACCGGTGATCATGTCATCATCATCAATGCAGATAAAGTAAGAATGACCGGAAAGAAGTTTAGCAATAAGCTTATCTTAACGTATTCTGGCTATCCAGGTGGTCAGCGCGAGCTTACTCCTAAAATAATCAGCGGCAAGAATCCTGCTAAACTGGTAGAGATTTCTGTTCGCGGTATGTTACCTAAAAACAGCATCGGACGTGAGATTTTCAGAAGTCTTCATGTTTATGTCGGAACGGAGCATCCTCACATAGCACAACAACCAAAAGAAATAAAGTTCTGATAAATGGAGATTATTAATACCATCGGAAGAAGAAAGACCTCGATCGCCAGAGTTTATGTAAAACCAGGCAATGGTCATATCATCATAAACGATAGAGAATTGAACGACTATTTCCAGTCAGAAATTCTACAAACTACGGTTAAGCAAGCACTTACGCTGTTAAAAGCAAATGAGCAATACGATGTAACCGTGAATGTTGAGGGTGGTGGAAATAAAGGTCAAGCTGAGGCAATTCGTTTGGGGATAGCCCGAGCTTTGGTTACAATTAATAATGAAAATCGTCCTTCTCTTAAAAAGGAAGGTTTGCTTACTCGTGATTCGCGCATGGTAGAAAGAAAGAAACCAGGTCGTGCCAAGGCAAGAAAGAAATTCCAGTTCAGCAAGCGTTAATCGATACAGTATGGCAGAAAAAATAACAACCGAAAGTTTAATGGATGCTGGTGTTCACTTTGGACACCTCACCCGTAAATGGAACCCAAAGATGTCGGAGTACATCTTCATGGAAAATAATGGCATACACATTATCGATTTGAACAAAACGATGAAGTGTCTTGAAGAAGCTACTTATGCACTGAAAAACATAGTTCGTTCTGGTCGTAAGATCATGTTCGTGGCTACGAAAAAACAGGCTAAGGATATCGTTGCCGCTGAAGCAGCTCGTTTAAACATGCCTTTCGTTACGGAGCGCTGGTTAGGTGGTATGCTTACCAACTTCGCAACCATTCGTAAGTCTTTGAAAAAACTTGCTCAGATTGACAAGTTGATGAAAGATGAAGCTTTCAATAACCTTGCAAAGCGCGAACGTTTGATGATCACTCGTGAAAAGGCCAAGCTGGAAAAATTGTTAGGTGGTATAACCGATCTAAACCGTTTACCTGCAGCTCTTTTTATTATCGATGTAAAGCGTGAACATATCGCAGTAGCCGAAGCACAGAAATTGAATATCCCGGTGTTTGCTATGGTTGATACAAACTCAGATCCTACCAACGTAGATTTCCCTATCCCTGCTAATGATGATGCATTCAAATCAATTTCATTGATTGCCGGCCATGTTGGTAGAGCTATTGAAGAGGCATTAATGGAGCGCAAGAAGGACAAAGAGGAAGCCGGTCACAAGAAGGACGAAGAAGAGAAACGCAAAGTTGACGAAGCCGTAGAGAATTAATGATCGGTTGACCACGTACAAGCGTGGCTGATTTTAAATATAAACTAACATCGGCCGCAAAAGCCGATGTTTGTTTTTTATAAACACTTGAATTTTAAACTAATACTTATATGTCAGCAATTACCGCACAAGATGTAAATAAGCTACGTACCATGACTGGTGCAGGCATGATGGATTGCAAAAAAGCTCTTACTGAAGCCGAAGGCGATTTCGAAAAAGCCATTGAAATTTTAAGAAAGAAAGGACAGAAGGTTTCCGCAAACCGTTCTGATAGAGATGCCAAAGAGGGATCTGTGTTTGTAAAAACTTCAGATGATCATAAGGAAGCTATTTTGATTGCATTGAATTGCGAGACTGATTTTGTTGCAAAAAATGAGGAGTTTCAAAACCTTGGCAAGTTGATTGTCGAGACTGCTTTTGCTAAGAAATCTGCTGACAAAGATGTTTTGCTTACGGAGAAAGTAGGAGACCTGACGATCAATGATCGCATCACAGAATTAGTAGGTAAGATTGGTGAGAAGATTGAAATTAGCGCATTTGTTTATATGACTGGCGAGGCTGTAGTCCCTTATATCCATGCTGGTAGCAAGCTGGGTGTATTGGTTTCATTGAAGGGTGTGAACGGAAAAGATGTGACCGATGCAGGTAAAGATGTGGGCATGCAGATTGCCGCTATGAACCCTGTAGCGGTTGACGAGAAAGGTGTTGATAAGACCTTGATCGAAAAGGAAATCGAAATAGCGAAAGCACAGATTATTGCGGAAGGCAAGCCTGAAAATATGGTCGATAAAATTGCGCAGGGTAAACTGAACAAGTTCTTTAAGGATAATACATTGTTGCCACAAGTATTTGTAAAAGACAATTCAAAAACCGTTGCTCAATATCTGGATAGTGTAACCAAAGGATTGACTGTAATTGAATTTAAACGTGTTTCTATTGCTTAGTATTCGATCTGAGATGAACAAAGAAAAGGGAGCGATGAGCTCCCTTTATTTTTAATCTTGTTTGGCAGATTTTATGTTGGATCGGCTAAATAACAAAACGTACAGAATCAATAATCCCCAAGTCATCAAACGCATTCCTACTTTCGCACCAAGTAATAATTCTTGATCCGAGTAATCTCTGGAGCCTTCCAGGTCATTAAAAACAATAAAGAGCCCAGACAGTATTGAGAAGATAATCCAGCCACCGAATAGTAAAATTGCATGCGTATTAAAATCAGCCCACAAGGAATTCAGAATTCTCTTCTTCAAATGAATAACACTGACGATTATAATAGTGATAGCAATAGGTACAAGAAGAGTTAACTCAAGCATTTTACTTTGATAAATCTTTGGCAGTTAATTTAAAGAGGATGTAAGATAACATTGAGATGCAGTAAATAAACAATCCATAATTAACCGTGATAATGGCTACCTTAAGTCCACCCATAATTATCTGGATGGGCCACATTTCTTTTGTTCTCTCAATAGCATCAAAAGCCTGAAACAATCCAACCGTGGTACTGAGAGTTCCCCATCCCAATGCCAAACCTCCAATTTGTTTGATGGTTTCCAGCCATTTTGTATTGAACTGCTTCTTTTGGATTCGTGCGAATAATAAGTAAATGATGATGCAGATTGTTCATAACAAGCATTAAGAGCAGGGGAGTTGTGAAAATAATCCCACCGTCAATGTGTAGATCAATTAATGATGATGCTAACATAATTTTAACCGAGATCATGCATTAGAAAAATAGAATTCGATATAACTCTATGAAAATAAGGCTCTTTGAGCAAGTATTATTCCAAACCATCCTAATGCTATGCATTAGAAACTAACTGATTGATTCTCATAGAGAAAGAAGTTATCCACAAACTCTA
>CANIVF010000137.1 GCA_947470895.1 Bacteroidota bacterium | reverse complement strand
TGCATCCTCCATCGGTTATCCTCAAAAATCGTATAACTTCACAACCCTGCTCGCGGGGCTGGAGGCTAACATTTCTATTCTGGATATGCCAGCTGAACATGACTGGATACTGATCAATAACTGGAATGAGAAATCATTTATCCGTAACACACTCGCGCATAGATTATTCTCAGCGATGGGACACTACGCAGTGCGCCAGAAACATTGCGAGGTTACACTTAATGGTGAATACATTGGCATTTACCTGTTAAGCGAAAAAATAAAACCGGACAAAGGTCGGGTTAACATCTCAAAGCTCACCGAAACTGAAAATGCCGGAGCTGCAGTATCCGGAGGCTACATCATTAAAAACGACATCTACGATGGATCGAACGGATGGGCTTCAAAATTTAGTCCCTTAGGGCACAGTTCAACAGAACATCCTTATTTTCTATATGAATATCCTAAAGCATCAAAGATTACCGCACAGCAAAAGAATTACATAAAAGCATTTATCGATACGGTAGAAACTTCATTGTACAGCTCAACATTTAATGATCCTGTTAATGGATATGTAAAGTATCTCAGTAATTCATCATTCATTGATTACTTTATATTAAATGAGCTGGCGCGAAATGTTGACGGAAACAAAAAAAGTTCGTACTGGTATAAAGACCGATGGGACAAGGGAGGAAAATTGCATGCCGGACCAGTATGGGACTTCGACTGGGCCTGGAAAAATATTTACGACTGCGAAGAATACTCCCGAACAGATGGCTCGGGGTGGAGTTATAAAATTGTTGACTGCCCTGCGGATGTCCTATCCTTTGGATGGTTTAAGAGATTATTGCAAGACCCACGTTTTGCTAACCAGATACGCTGCCGCTGGGAAGACCTGCGCACTACCGTATTGAAGTCCGAGGTGATGTTCAACTATATTGATTCTATTGAACTCGTGCTCGCCATCCCACAACAAAGACACTTCGCAGCATTTCCTGTTCTTGGACAAAACAATGGTGCCCCCGAAGTGGACGCTATCCCCACCTCCTACCATGGTGAAGTAGTTAAATTAAAAAACTGGATTACAACACGTATGCAATGGCTGGATGCAAATATGCCTGGTACGTGCGGAACTATAACGGCCATAGAATCGTCCGTCCAATCCGGTGTTACCATCTACCCAAATCCAGGCAATGGAACCTTTATGATTTCTAACAGGGGCAAGAAGATCAAGTATGAATTGTATAATTCAATGGGATTAATTGTTCAAGCCGGTGAACTTGAAACTGGTGAACATCCCCTTGAAGTTAAAAGCCCCCCTGGATTGTATTTTCTTCGAACGGATAAACAGGTCTTGAAAGTGCTTATAAAGCAATAACTAAAAAATAGTAACAAAGCTGAAATCAGGAAAAGAAGAGAAATGACACACATGTTTTATTGGTCGTTGGTCACAGATTTTTTTAGATTAAGTTTTTGCTATTTGAACAAGTTAATACCAGTATTATTTTTTCTAATTGTTGACGCTGTTGTTGGATTGAAACGAACAGTAGAATTTACGCATGGCACGTATTCTCAATATCACGAATACTAATTGGCTAGCAAAGAAAAGCAAGCCATCTCTGGCTGAATACCTTTTTTAAGTCCTCTCTTTTTCCAATCGTTGGTCAACTCTTTTAGGATTTCAATGCTTTTCAGCCGTTGGTTAATCCAGTTTTCGGAGTAGCCTACGTTGAGGTTCTGCTGCAATCCTTTGTAAACGGATAGCTCAGGATCTTGCATTTCGTCTAACCGTTCTGAAGCAACTTGTGCTAACCAAAGTTTGAACGGCTCAGCTTTTGGAGAGGGAATAGATTGGATAAGTCGGAAGGGTTGTTCAGTATCGGCAGCATCCATTACCCGCATTTTGCCATCATGGATTTCCATTTTCAAAACGTTACAATTTGGAACGTTTTCCTTTTCCTTTTCAATCTTTTGTAGCATTAAGCGTATTAGCTCCTGGGGTATATTTTTCCTTATGCTATAAAAAAGCGCAAAATAGAATCAAAAGTTTGATCTAAAAATTGAATAAAACGACAATTAAGAAATTATCGTGAGTTTTTATTTCTTATTTCTTTGGCTGGAAAAAGTGTTTCATTCTAATACAAAACTGTAATACCGGTTTTTTCATAGGTAGGTTCGCATTTCACTTCATTGGGATACCGGCTCTCGTTCCTCGGCCGGTTTGACATTTCATAGTATAGTTTAGCGCATTCTATTACGAAGCTGTCATACCGGTCGGGTAGATGACTTGGATTCAAGTCACTTGGTAAGTAACCAAGAAGAACTCAAATGTCGGTGATAATAAACTCTACGCGTAGCCATTACTCCGTTATCGGGTATGCCATATTCTGCAGGCAGTCCGTTTGCTATCGCAAATTGTTTGGTACAGATCACGTAATTGGATGGAACAACAACATCCATCGCCATGCTTGTGTTTACCAGGCTGCTGTGCCCACTACCTTCGGTAATCACATCATGATTATCATCCTGCACTGCCAGTGGCACGAATTCCTGGCCCATCGAAGCGGTGATGACAGAGAGACAAAAAAAGATACCCGTAACAAAGAACTTCATAGCAATGTTGATTGTGATTTTTTTACTGCCCGAAGTCAGTGCACAACGCTTCGAAACAGTTCACTACGTGAGCAATACTAAATCCATATACTTTTTTTATCCGAAAATAAACCATGCCACAGCGAGCGTGATCAGAATATTAAACACCTGTGCAATCAAAAATACGGCAGCAGGTTTTTTTGATTCTTTGTTGAAGATATCGGCAAAGCGAGTTTCCAAACCAATGCAGGTGAAGGCTAATGCAAACCAAAACGTTTGAATGTTTTTCAAGGGAGTTTTTAATGTGCTCACTAATTCAGTGGGTATCAGGAAAGAAAAAATTAATGAGGCCATAATAAATCCCAGCACAAATTTTGGGAAGCGCTCCCAGATCATGGCGGCAGTCGGTTTATTGCTTACTTCTTTTTTTGCGTACGTCCAATAAACGGAAATCGCGAAGGCAGCGAATCCCAATAAAACATTTTGCGAGAACTTAACGACTGTAGCATACTTCAATCCTTCTTCGCCTAACATATTGCCCGCTGCAACCACGGCACCGGTGGTATCAATTGTGCCACCCATCCAGGCACCGGCCGTGGCATTGTTCAGGCCAATTGCTTTCGCGAGGTAAGGCATGAATAACAACATGGGGATGGCGGTGATCAACACCAGTGAGATGATGTAGGAAAGTTTTTTATTGTCGCCCTTGATGACTCCGGCTGTAGCAATGGCAGCAGATACACCGCAGATCGAAACCGCGCTGGCGAGCATGGTGCGATACTCATCATCCAATCCGAATTTTTTACCCAGCCAGAAACAAAATTGCCACACAGTGAGCACCACGATGATCGATTGAATCATGCCGAGTGATCCGGCTTTCATGATATCGCCAAAGAGAATTCCGCAGCCGAGCATCACCAATCCGATTTTGATGTAGAGTTCGGTTTGCAACACAGGCTTTACCCAGGCAGGAACAGAAAGGACGTTAGAGATGAACAGTCCTATCAACAAACTGAAGATGACAATCTCAAGCCCCACACCTTTAGCGGGACTGAAACCCGTGAGCACATGGGCGATGAAGGTGATGAGGAAAATAACTAAGTATCCACTGATCGCGTTGAGTGAAAGAGGTTCACCTTTTAATAAGGAAGAGATCCAGAGGATTAGAAACGATAACCCGAAGAGGATAAGAATAGTTAATACCGATAATAAACCGATGGCTGTTGTTAATTCTGAAAAATTATTCCAGGCGATGGAGGGGAGCCAGAAAGTGATTCCTGTGCTGGCAATGAAGATCAGAACAAGGGAAATGAGAATGGCGGTGTAGTCTTCGGTGAGCTTCATTGGTTAAAATTACTTAAACGTTACTGAGATTGCATGCAAAGGCATCAAGAGCATAAAGGAGCGATTGGAAATGTATTCTTTACGAAGTTGGATATCAATTAGCCCCCTGATTGATCAAGCACAAAATTTTGGATGATTCAATGCTGGTTAACTGTGGACTGCCCGAGGGAGGCATAGCCCCTCGCATTATCTGGCCTTGGCCATCTCCGCTGTTATCTTTCCATTCCTGTTGAGTTAATAGTGTAGGTATGGTAAGCTTGCTTCCGTCATGGCAGCCTGATGAAGAACATTTTGTTAATGTAATAGAGTGAACGTCTGAGAAGACCAGTTGACTGGCATTATCGCACACATAGATTGGCTCAACCATACTTTTATGTTCGCAGGAGCAAAGAGAAAGTAAAATAGAGAAGAAAAGGATTCGTGCGCAGCACATACCAGCTATTTAACTTAATATGGGAACAAATTTATGGCGACTATGCCAATGTTCATGGCCTTACTTCAAATGCTCTTCAAATAATTTCAAAATACGCTTATACTCATCTGTCCAGCTGCTCGGTTCAACGAAGCCGTGGTCTTCCATCGGATAGACGGCCAGTTCCCAGTTGTCTTTGCCCAGTTCGATCAAGCGTTGCGAAAGTTTTACGGCATCCTGAAAATGAACATTCACATCTACCATACCATGACAGATTAACAGGTGCCCTTTCAATCCTTCAGCATGATAAAGCGGAGAACTTTTTACATAGGCAATGCTATCCATGCTAGGCACATTTAAAATGTTGGCCGTGTAGGGATGATTGTATTGCGCCCAATCCGTAACAGGTCTGAGTGCTGCACCTGCGGCAAACACATCCGGTGTAGTAAACATGCCCATCAATGTGATGAAGCCACCGTATGATCCTCCATAAACCCCAATGCGCTTGGGATCGATGTTATATTTTTCGGTGAGCCATATAGCGCCATCCACATTGTCGGTCAGATCTTTTCCACCCATGAAGCGATAGATGCCCGTGCGCCAATCGCGACCGTAGCCTGCACTGGTACGATAGTCCATATCGAGCACGGTATATCCTTTGTCGACTAACAGATTATGAAACATGTATTCGCGGAAGTAGCTGCTCCACCACTTGTGTGCGTTTTGTAAATAGCCGGCACCATGAACAAAAATGACAGCAGCACCATTGGGTTTTTCAGGTTTATATACGCGCGTATAAACATCCGCACCATCGCGGGCTTTGAAAGTCGTTACTTCCGGATCGCGCCAGTTGTATGATTTGAATTCAGCGGTGAGTGATTTGGTAATTTGAATTGGTTTTGCACCAACTTTGTTTTCCTGCAGGTAAAGTTCCCAGGGTTTGTTGCTGTATGAATAGCGATAAGCCATCCACTTTTCATCCGGAGAAAGCGAAACTTCATGAGCACCGGTGAGCGTGGTTAACTTTTCTGCTTTGCCTCCGGCAATAGAAAGTTTATAAAAATGTTTTTCCCCGGGATGGACTTCGTTGGTGGTGAAGTAGAAGAATTTTTTATCGCGTGCGAGTTCCACGGATTGCACTTCATACTTTCCGGAAGTGAGTGCCTGCTTTTTTCCGTGGGTGATATCCGCTACGTATAAATGAGAGTAACCTGTTTCTTCGGATTGAAACCAAACGGATTTATGATCAGCCAGCCAGCCAACATTGGCGCCTCCAAAAAAACCACCAGTGCCCGGTCCGCCAATCCACGCATCATCATGCTGTCGATCGATGAGTTTGAATTTGCGCGTAAAAAGATCTAACGAAACAATCCAACGGTCTTTGTTATCGTGAGCGCGTAATACCAGAACATTATTGTTTCCATCGGCAGACCAAATCAAGTTTGAAAAAGTTACTGCGCGTGCTTCTGGTTTTTTCTCTTTGCTGTCTTTGTTTGCTTTGGCCGGATAATCTTTTCTGTATTCGGGCGATTCGGTGATTCCGGGGAGTTCATCGGTCTTTACAGAAAGTACCGTATCCCGTTGAAGATCGTAAACAAATAGTTCAGCAGTATTTTGTGCTCCTCCTACTTTGGAGCGCGCGGGTATATCTTCCGTGAAACCCGATTCGGTTACATAACTAGGAACGATGGTGCTTTTTGCGTTGGCATTTTTAGTGAGCGTGTAGGTGATAAAATTTCCATCCGGACTCAGTTGAATGCCACTGATGTTTTTGTCATCCAGGTAAATTTCTTTTGGGCGTTTGGGCTGATCGCTCTTGCGATTTTTTTCAGAGGCCTTGCGCTCGTCATTGCGTTGTTTTAACACCGCAAAGTATTCGAGCTGATCATTCGTTAACCATTTCTCTTGCTCACTGGGTTTTGCATCAGGTTTTTTGCTTCCTCTTTTAAAATCGGTGTGCTGTACGAATGTTCCCGTACTGATTTCCCAACTGAATAAATTGCTAATCGTGGTAAACTGCACTTTCTTTTCATCCAAAGAAAATGATGGATTCGATTCGCGATCCAATGTGTTGGTTATTTGGTTCACTTTTCCCGTAAGGATATCGAGCAGGAATAAATCACCATTCTTTTCATACAGCTTTTTGGTGGCTGCTTTATTATATGTACCAAACGATGAGGGCAACGCCCTTCTTACGATTGCACTTACTTTTTGTGGCGTGCGATTAACAGGAGTAATCTTATATAAGGAATCGCCCGCATTGTTTTCCGGATTCCAGCTGAAGTAAAGTTGCTTGCCGTCATCCGACCAATTCAGGTTGGAAGGAGCAACGCCAATCCATTTCGGATCGCGCATAATTTTTTCGACCGTGAGCGGAGCGAGTTGCTGGGCGAAGGTCGAAGGGATGATCAATAACAATAAAAGAACTTTTTTCATAGGATTCCGAATTTGAATTTGAAAATTAGGAAAAGAAGCAATCGGTTGTTAATAAATTCTTTCAATGGTATCATTTTCAACATCGCATAACATTCTATTTCTGCACCGCTAAAATGAATTGTATATGAATGAGATAGCAACGTTACCGTATTACGGAAACACCTTCGAGCAGTATGCGATTGCTCTGGCTATCATTACAGGAGGCATTTTGTTGATTAGGACTTTCAAAAGGAGAATGCTCAATCAAATCAAAAAGTGGACGGAAAAAACAGAGACAAAACCGGATGATTACCTGATCGAGGGATGGGAACGATTCGGCTCCCCATTCTGAATATGGTGATCATCTATTCAGCACTGTAGCTACTTCATGTTTCCCGAAAGGGTGAATAAGTTTATCGGCAACACCATCATGATCGTCACATTTTATGTGATCAGGATGCTTTCTTCATTTATCCGCCTCGCACGGGAAGCATTCATTGGCAAGCAAGAGGGTGGACAGGGAAAGTTAAAGCAACCCAACGGCATCATGCTGATCCTTAACGTGATCATCTGGTCGGTTGGTTTATTGTTTTTAGTTGCCAACCTTCGCTGCCATGTGACCACCATCATTGCCCGTTGGGGTATTGGTGGTATTGAACGCACAGCAGGAAATTAATATGAAGATCTTCAAAGCCTTTGCGGAAGAAGAAATTGAGTTTGCCTAACCTACACAAAGGGTATTGGTGAATAAGTAACCCGTTTCCATTCATAGATCAGCGCTACGAACGAATTGGTTAACAATTACATAACATGCCTTAAGAAATTGTAATCATCTCTCAACTTAATTTTGGGAAATCATGGAGTGATGAGTAAGTTCACTCAAACCTTTCGGAACTTCATTAAATGCGAAAAAAGAAAAAGCGCCCCGTAGACATTCTCGTTCTGTCTGATATTCACTTAGGTACCTACGGCTGTCACGCTGCCGAACTACTCCGATATTTGAAATCCATCGAGCCAGGTAAGGTTATTTTGAATGGCGACATTATTGATATGTGGCAGTTCTCGACACGATACTGGCCCAAAACGCACATGCAGGTAGTTAAGCATCTTACCGGTTTGATGACGCACAATACCAAAGTGATTTACTTAACCGGAAATCACGATGAGATGTTGAGAAAATTTTCGGGGTTCAGGCTGGGTTCATTCCAGATTGAGAATAAGATGTTATTAAAAATCAATTCAAAAAAAGCATGGGTATTCCATGGTGATGTATTCGATGTGACAATGCAGAACGCACGATGGCTTGCCAAATTAGGAGCAGTAGGATATGATTCTCTGATTCACATCAACACCTTCGCAAACTATATTTTGCAAAAATTGGGACGTGAAAAGATATCACTCTCCAAACGGATTAAAGACAGTGTAAAGAAAGCTGTTCAGTTTATTGATAACTTTGAATTGACAGCAGCAGGAATTGCCATTGATAATGGATATGATTATGTGGTTTGTGGGCACATTCATAAACCGGCTATGAAAACCATAACCACCGAAAAAGGAAGTGTCGTGTATCTCAACTCCGGTGATTGGATTGAAAACCTCACTGCGCTGGAATGTCATGGAGGAGTTTGGAGTATTTATAACTATCGGGATGACAAAGAGGCTCAAGGCATCAAACTTCCTCGTAGATTTAAAGGCTCCGATAACAAAGAGGTTTTTAATGAAATGATGGAGAAGATACTTAAACCTAAAAAGTGAAAATACTATACGCCATACAAGGAACCGGCAACGGACACATTGCCCGTGCCGAAGAGATTGTTCCCATCCTTTCTACATACGGCAAACTGGATTTGTTTGTGAGTGGTGCACAAGCAGACATTAAGTTGTCGATGCCAGTAAAGTATAAATCAAAAGGCCTCAGTTTTTTCTTTGGCAAGAGGGGCGGCATTGATTTTCTTAAAACATTCAAGAATAATAGCTCAAAAAGGGTGGTAGCGGAGATCAGGGAATTTCCTGTTGAAAAGTATGACCTTGTCATCAACGACTTTGAAGCCATCACTGCATGGGCATGCCATAGGCGAGAAGTTCCTTGCTTTGCCCTTAGTCATCAATATTCCTTGTTGTCGCCCAAAGTGCCTAAGCCCAAGCATTTTGATCCTATTGGCACGTGGTTTTTGAATAATTACGCCCCGGTGAAAGAAGGAGTAGGATTTCATTTTGATTCGTACGATAAAAACATTTTCACTCCTGTCATTCGCGAAAAAATTCGCAGAACGAAAGCTACGGATGACGGTCACTACACCGTTTATCTGCCTGCTTATGACGACAAGAAGTTAGTAAAGCTCTTCTTGAAATTCCCTGGAGTTCAGTGGCACATTTTTTCAAGACACATCACGAAACCTTATCACATCGGAAAGATTTCGGTTTTCCCGGTAGCTAATGAAGCATTCACGTTGAGCATGGCATCTTCGCACGGTGTAT
>CANIVF010000136.1 GCA_947470895.1 Bacteroidota bacterium | reverse complement strand
TGTGGTTGGATTGGCTTTCCTTCGGCATTGTTATACTTCGGTTGGGCGATAAACAACGTCTGACCAATCTTCAATTCAACTTCATCCATGCCATTCCATTCCTTCAATTGCCCAACGGTAATACCATAAAGGCGAGCAATAGAATACATCGATTCCTTTGAAACTACCGTGTGTACACCCGTTAATGATTTTGCTTCAGAAAGTTTGATTGCTTCCTGTGGTTGGATTGGCTTTCCTTCGGCATTGTTATACTTCGGTTGGGCGATAAACAACGTCTGACCAATCTTCAATTCAACTTCATCCATGCCATTCCATTCCTTCAATTGCCCAACGGAAATACCATAAAGGCGAGCAATAGAATACATCGATTCCTTTGAAACTACCGTGTGTACACCCTTTAATGATTTTGCTTCAGAAAGTTTGGTTGCTTCTTGTGGTTGGATCGCTACGATGCTTAAAGTGGTTGATTTCTTTTTTATTGTCAATGACTGCCCCGCAGCTAGCGAATTATCGTTAAGGTTGTTCCATGTTTTAATATCATCAACAGATACATCATATAGTCTGGAGACTGAATACAATGTTTCCCCGGTAACCACTGTATGAATACGCTCTCCTCCGGCTTGAGGTTGGGCCTTATTTCCTTTGAAAATATAGGGCACTTTCAAAAGCTGGCCTGTGGCCAATCCCCCATCGGCAGTGGGATTAACTTCGAGAATAGCTGTGATGGGAACATTATACTTTCGGGAAATTGAGCTCAGGGTTTCTTTTTCAACGATCTGGTGAATAATAAACTGTTTTCCGTTGATGGTTTCCAGTCGGATAGAATCAAGCTGGGCTCCAGAAGAAGTCCAGGAAATGAGAGTTAAAAAAATTACTTTAATCATAGCTTAAACGATGCGAAAAGTTACCAATTCTGTCCTGTTCTTCACAAAAAATAAATATCCAGAGGCAATAAAAAATGTGTTTACTCCTATTCCTTTCAAATTCATGCCAATTTCATTCTCATAAAGACAATCGCCCTGCGCATTAAATAGGACAATACGGTTTTTAAACGCTGCAGGATCGCCAACATAATATGAAATGATAATAAATCCTCCATGCTCCAGGTATTCGGCACCAAGCTTTGGTACTATTTTAAGTTTACTGTTCAGAAATTTTTTCACAGTTTCAAAATCCGGCTCACCAGCAAGGTATTGAAAAGGTTGCACGGTGCTATTCGTATGTTGCCGGTCAGTTCCTTGCGCGTTTTGACTTTTTACTGTTCCATCTTTTATCGAAATAAAAAGGAAGGAGGTTTTATCTGGATTTTCGGTGCTCTCAAATACTTTTAACACAATATGATCGGTTGATACTCCTGCCAGGTATAACCACCATTTTTCGGGCATCACTACATCGTGCCAAAGAAATCTTTGATTCTTAAAGTCAAATAAGGAAAAAGATGCCACGCGCCTTACCTCATCGCGATGCTCAATAACCATCCATGGGTTTCCATCACAAGCCAATAAATTCCAAACCGGGGCTGATAATGTTACGGATACAGGTTTAACATGTAATTCGGACAAGACTTAGTATTTTTATACAAAAATAAGACAAACCCATGCGAAAGCTATTTTTAATCAGTTGCCTGATCGGGCTCCTCCCCATCCTGCTTGTTGCCCAAAACGAAAAGAAGAAAGTAATGGTGATGGATATCAAGGCAGAAATAGATCCGCGCGTGAGCCGCTATGTGAAACTGGCGCTGGCCAATGCTGAGAAAATAAATGCCGACTACATTATTATTGATATGGACACGTTTGGTGGCGCTCTTGCGGATGCAAAAGAAATTGTTGACATGTTGATGGATGAAAAAAGACCGCTTTGGGTTTTTGTTAATGCTGATGCGGCTTCGGCCGGAGCATTGATTTCCATTGCCTGCGATAGCATCTATATGTCACCCGGTGCAACGATAGGAGCTGCTACGGTTGTCAACGGAACAGGCGAAGCAGCACCTGACAAATATCAATCCTATATGCGATCGATTATGCGATCAACTGCCGAAGAGAATGGTCGTGATCCACGCATTGCTGAAGGCATGGTGGATGAGAATATCGTGATCGATAGCCTGAAACAAGCTGGCAAAGTAATCACCTTTACAACCAACGAAGCCATTGAAAATGGTTACTGCGAAGCCAAGGTTGAATCGATTGAAGAAATCTTGAAACGTAACAAAGTAGTTTCTTACGAGATGATAAAATTTGATCTGGGTGTTTCTGAAAAAATCATCGCTATATTTTTAAATCCCTTCATCAGCGGGATTTTAATATTAGTCATCCTAGGAGGAATATACTTTGAACTTCAAACACCTGGCGTTGGATTTCCATTATTTGCGGCCATCACTGCACTTGTTCTGTATTTAGTTCCATACTATTTAACCGGCCTTGCCGAATACTGGGAGATCATCGCGCTCTTCACGGGTATTGTTCTCCTGATCGTTGAAATTTTTGTACTCCCTGGATTTGGAATTGCGGGCGTTGCCGGCATCACTCTTACATTAGTTTCGTTAGTGCTCATCATGTTGAACAACGACTTCTTTAATTTTGAATTCGTACCACTGGGTGACATCATTGTCGCCACATTCGCCACGGTAGGCGGTCTTGTCGGAGGAATACTTTTATTATTTTTTGGTGGGGCTCGAATCACCAAGACAAAAGCCTTTCAACGCATTGCACTGACCGATACTCAGGAAAAATCACAGGGCTACACGGTAAATACACTGAGCGATACACTGATTGCAAAGAAAGGCTCTGCATATACGGTACTTCGGCCGGGTGGAAAAGTAATGATTGATGACGAGATTTATGATGCATTCACGCGTGGCGATTATGTGGAGAAAGGAGAACCGATTGAAGTTATCGGCAACGAAGGCATCACTTTAAAAGTAAAGAGAATAGGATGAGTATTCTTGGTATTATACCTGCCCGCTATGCGTCAACGCGATTTCCGGCCAAGCCCCTGGCGGATATGGCTGGCAAGTCGATGATCAGGCGTGTGTATGAGCAGGCCAGGAAAAGTAAGTCATTATCCAAAGTGGTGGTGGCTACTGATCATGAAGATATCTACAACCATGTGATGGATTTTGGTGGCGATGTTTGTATGACCTCAACACATCATGCCAGCGGCACAGATCGTTGTTATGAAGTGTTGGCTAAAGAACGTCCATCGTTTGACTACGTCATAAACATACAAGGCGATGAACCCTTTATAGCGCCAGAGCAAATTGATCTGCTCGCCTCATTACTCGATGGAAACACTGAACTTGCCACACTGATTAAAAAAATTGATTCGGCAGAACCGTTATTCAATCCGAACCTGGTGAAAGCGGTGGTGAATAAAAATGCGGAAGCCTTATACTTTAGCAGATCACCCATTCCTTATCTCAGAAATATAGACCACGTAGAATGGGTTACGCATCACCACTATTATAAACACATTGGCATGTATGCTTACCGAAAGGATGTGTTAGAGAAAATTACAAGACTTGAGATTTCAACATTAGAAAAAGCTGAATCACTGGAACAACTGCGTTGGTTGGAAAATGGTTATAAAATTAAAGTGAAAGAAACCAGCATCGAAACCATCGGCATCGACACGCCCGAAGATCTGGAAAATGCCCTGAGACATCTTACCAACAATGCATGAGTAATCCTCCTGAAGTTGATCACTCCAGAGAAAGTGCTGTCCATTTTTTTCTGGATTATGCAAAAGCAAATGCCCATCCGCTGAGCTCAAAAAAAATTTGTGATCTTTCAGCAGGCAGAGGTTACATCGCACGATTATTCGAAAAAGTGGGGGCCGAAGTACATGGCTATGATTTGTTTCCCGATCAGAATAGATTTCTGAAAACCAGTGTACAGAAAATCGATCTCCAACAAAAATTTCCAATCGAAGATGCCTCCATGGATGTGGTAATCTGTTGCGAAACCATTGAACATCTGCCCAATCAATATTTTCTTTTTCAGGAAACTTCGCGCATCCTCAGGCCCGGAGGAATTTTTATTCTCACCACACCCAACAGCTCTTCGCTGCGCAGCCGGTTTTCTCAATTCATGATGGAGAGTGAACATTATGGCGCACCGGCACCCAACGAACTAAATGCATTCACATCCTGGGATGGCGGCAAAGACGGATATTTCAGCAAACTATTTGTCAGTGGTGTGTTGCGATTAAGAACATTGGCAACGCTCAATAAACTAGCGTTGAAGAAAGTTCATCCAACCAAAAGAAGTTCAACATCTTCTTTTATGCTATTCTGGTTTCCTGTGCTTTATTATTTCAATCATAGGGCGATGAAGAAACAGATCAAACAGGATCTGGCCAACGAGCAAACGTATCGCGCCATCTTTAAACTTAACACATCATTGGATGTACTTTTAGGTAAACACCTGATCATGGAGTTTGAAAGAAGTAATTAATGAACAGGCTTCATACCCAGTTTTTCAATCGCAAACTTCTTTGCTTCAGCACTCACTGTCTCTAAATCTTTGGAGACCAGGTATGAGCCCATCACATGGAAACCTGCATTCGGTACAGCCACGGCTGCTTTCAGTGAATCTGGCGTGCCCAGCTGTTCATTCATCTCAAGCATGGCACTTACCTTTACCGTCTTGTCTTGCTCTTGCTCGTTCTTATAATAATGCAACGTGAGCGATGGACAGGTTACTTTTTCAAATGTAGATTGGGTCATCTTGTCTTCTATTATCTCTTCAAGCTGCACGAGTGATTCTAACCGGTATTTTCCATTCCAATAAATTTGTCTTGCCGAATCGTATGGAATATTCTGATAGTCGCTGCCCAGAATCTTTCGTGCAATCTGCAATCCCCAGGGATTATTTAACAGCCACGCACTCGGATCATTCACCGCAATGTTGGGCGACATGTTGATCATGGCATACACATCCTCTGGATATTCTGCGGCTAACAGAATAGCCATCGTTCCACCGGTTGAGGTACTCATCAAAATCACATGCTCCCCAAGGGCCTTGCCAATTGCCAATGCCTCCTTAGAACTTTGCCACCAGCGGTCTCCGGTAAAATATAAAAGTTGCTCAGTCGTATCAACTCCGTGATCAGCCAATCGGGCGAGATAAAGATTACAACCAAACTCTTTCGCAAACTGCAGGTGAATGGGATCACCTTCTTTTTGACTAGCAGAAAAACCATGCAGGTAGACTACACTAAACTTCGTTTTCTTCTTAGAGCTATCAGCCCAAACAATTCTGGCTTCATTATCGGGTTTCAAGCTATGCTTGCTTTCCTGTACAACAACATAATTCTCCAACGCGGTAGGATCAGCGGGTATAGTAACAACCGCTTTATCCCATTTAGGTTTATCCGGAGTGGGGCCTAAAAAATAAACTGCTACCAACAATACGATCGGAAACGTGATGAAGATGACTTTTCTGGACATGGGATAGTTTGAATTATAAACGAAAGCTAACCAATAACCGGCTTATTTAATGGCCTGATGTTTCTTTAATATCTTAATCACTTCTTCTTTGGGTAACGCTTTGATCGTGTGACCTTCATTTCCAGTCATCGCTTCAGCCGCGAACAAAGAATTAATGATTGCTTCTTCTGTGGCTTCAATAACAGCCATAAACAACGGTGACATAGCATCGTTGCGCAATACATCCATTGTTTCTGTTCTATCGTTTGAATCATGCTTCACGCGAAGGTGTGGATGGCTTGAAAAGGCAATCACGTAATCGCCACTTCCGTTCGATCCTATTCCACCAGTCTTGGCCAAACCCAAGATAGCGCGCTTGGCCATCCGTTCCAGATTGCGCGCATCAACCGGTGCATCCGTGGCAACCACAATCATGCACGAGCCATCAGCTTTATCCATAAGTTGATCACTCAGATAGAATTGCTTCAACTCCTCGCCCACCGGCACGCCATCCATCTGCAACACACCTCCAAAGTTTGATTGCACCAGTACCCCTATGGTATAACCGCCTGACTTTTCTGGAAGCACTCGTGAAGACGTACCTATGCCACCTTTAAAACCGAAGCAGATTGTTCCTGTGCCAGCGCCTACGCTTCCTTCTTGCACTGCGCCTGCTTTTGCATGGTAAATGGCATCAAGTACATGTTGCTTTTTCACCAGCCGCGCACGGATGTCATTCAAATAGCCATCGTTGGTTTCGCCCACTATCGCATTGACAGACTGTACATGTTCATTACCCTTCAGGTTGAGCATATATTCTATTGCTGCACCAATGGCCGTTGACACTCCCAATGTATTCGTCAATATAATCGGTGTTTCAATATTACCAAGTTCCATTACTTGCGTGCTGCCTGCAAGTTTTCCAAAACCATTGCCTACATAAACGGCTGCCGGCACTTTTTCCTGAAATACATTTCCATCGTGGGGAATAATCGCTGTGACTCCAGTACGCACAGAACTTCCTTCGAATAAAGTAGTGTGGCCTACTTTCACTCCGGCAACATCCGTGATTGCATTAAGTTTGCCGGGAGACAGCACCCCGATATGTAAACCAAAATCACGAACACGATTTTGTGCCTGAATTAAAATTGAAAACAGGATGGATAGTAAAATCAACAAACCTCTTTTCATAATTCAATTTTTTTAAATCGCTCCACCATCTCGAAAACAGCAGGGCACACGAGTGTATTCTTATACGTCAAATCCATAATCTGCACCATCTTCTTACGATCGGTGTGCGGATACTCCCGACAGGCTTTGGGCCTGCTCTCATATACCTTGCAATAATTGTCAGCATCAAGAAAAGGACAAGGCGATGATTTTAATACATAGTCTTTATCTTCATCGATACGCAGATATTTTTCGATGAAGGCGCCCGGCTTCATCCGCAAAGCTTTGGCTACGCGCTCAATATCTGTTTGGTAAAAAATCGGGCTGGTGGTTTTGCAACAATTGGCGCAGGTAAGACAATCAATCTCTTCGAATACTTCCTCATGAAGGGTATGAAATGCATCATCCACATCACGTGCATCCTTCTTCCGGGTCAACTGAAGGAACTTCTTATTCTCTACCGATTTGTTTTTTGCCTTTTCGCGAAAGCGATCTAAATCCATAACCAAAGGTAAAGTATTTTAGAGCGTCATGATTCAACAGGTTCCATATTTAGTAATGGAAATTCCAAAAATACAGGCGGTCTTTGTTGAAAAATATCTGATAAAGATATTCAACCGCTCCGCGGTTGGTTTGGAGCATCCGCAGGCTCATATCCCTGACCGATTTTATGAATTGTAATTTCGATCTGACCGGCACTTGAAACAATCCGTTGAGCGTTGATCTCCTCGGTTACCTCAAAATTAAAATGATCCACGTAGAAAGATTTTAATTTATCCACGCGGTGTGCAAAGAGGATGATTCTTCTTAATGTGAATTTTTCCTGTGCCAGATACTATCGAAGATTCAGTAGTTACTCGCTATCATATAGTTACTAAACTAGTTCTTTATCCCTGTAAATCGTATTACAGAACCTGTACCGTTATGGAACAAACCTTCGTTCAACTCAATTTCCTTTTCTTCAAGTTCAATAATTTCATAATTAGGGAAATCAGCCTTCAATTCTTCGATAGAGAATAAGGTGGCCAAATCTTTTGGTCCGCCTACTTTTTCATTTTTCGAGTTGTATTCAATGTGCTTTTTACTGAATGCTTCAAAGATGATGAATCCACCTTTGCATAAGTAGGTATCGAGTGTCTTGTGAATTGATGATTTAATATCTGCAGGAAAGTGTGCATAGATTAACGCGATGGCATCAAATTGTGCAGGTTTGTATTTCAATGTGTGCACCTCACCAACACTATAATCAATGGTGACGCGATTGGCTTCTGCAAGGCGCAGTGCTTTCAGTTTCCCTGCTACACTGATGTCAAAGGCGCAAACAGACCAGCCTAGCGTGGCAGCAAAGACTGAATTACGCCCCTCTCCATCGGCCGGAAAGAGAATGCTGCCCGTTTTTAATTTTTCTAATTGTTCTTTAAGATAGGTATTAGGTTCTATGCCGTAGGCAAACTCGCCTGCACGGTATCGCTCATCCCATCGTTGAACCCACGTTTCATTCATAGTTTATTACCATTGATGGTGTCCGTTAAAATACTGTTACATCCTTTACGGATTTTCATTGTTCTTGTAAAATTGTTTAATAACTACCTTTTGCAATACCCGCTTGATGATGAGTTCTGCGATGACATTAAAATAATGATCGTTTTTATTCGCCACTAAATACCGCTTTAATTGAGCTTCGCTGATGTCAATCCGGTAAAGCAAGTGCATGACATTAAAATCAGCATTCTTTTCGTTTCGCTGAAGTTGAAACGCAATTTTTCCCTGGATGCTGGCAAAATCAGGCTCAAGAGTCTCTACAAAATCGGCAGAAAAATTACTTTGTTCAAAATCCCGTACCAATTGCTTTTTGAA
This sequence comes from Bacteroidota bacterium, assembly GCA_947470895.1. Taxonomy (GTDB): domain Bacteria; phylum Bacteroidota; class Bacteroidia; order Cytophagales; family Cyclobacteriaceae; genus ELB16-189. Next base: position 856 of record CANIVF010000136.1, on the reverse strand, counting down.
AGCCTCGAACAAGTCTTTGCTGCTGAGTTGATTTTTAATGTCCGGTAGTTTTTGCATGACGTGGTCTAGAATTTTCAGCGGCAGGCTATTAACAAAGATAAAACTTAAACCTAACTCGTCACGGTACCATGGAACATTTTGTTGCTTAACTAGTAAAATCGCTACTTCAAAAAAGATGGGAACGAAAACCTATTGCTCAACAAATAAAAATCAGCATGAAATGATCATGATTTTATACCACAACCATAACCGCTGCTTTCATGCTCATGATTTTCTCTTTGAAAAATGCTTACCCCTCTGTCCGGTGGGCCTATACCACAGCTACTATTCCCCGCTCAGCTCTATTAAAATTCCATAGAGGGAAAATACCGAAGCTTCTGTTCAACTAAGGCTTACAGCGAACCCCAGCCAAATACGGGTTATCCTTCGTAGCCACTGTCGTGCGTGGCTGTGCTTCGTTTAAGCCTTATATGTTTGCTGCGTTGCTTTGATAGTGCTCTATTAAGTTCAACTCTTTAGATTTAAGTTGCTCTTCTTCTTCAATGTCAAAGTCGTCCTGAAGACCAAGCCAAAACTTCGCAGAATTACCAAAGTATTTTGAAAGTCTTAATGCAGTGTCGGCTGTTATTCTCCTATTACCTTTATTGATTTCTGAAACTCTTGTCTGAGGTATCCCAACGTCTTTCGACAACTTATAGGCGCTTAGTCCCAAGGGTACTAAAAATTCTTCTTGTAGGATTTCACCTGGATGTATATTTTTTAATTTTTTCATCTTTATATTTTATTAATGATAGTCCAATATCTCTACGTCCGCGGCATTCCACTTGTCCCACTTAAATATTATTCTCCATTGGTC
>CANIVF010000135.1 GCA_947470895.1 Bacteroidota bacterium | reverse complement strand
TTTTACAGACTTGGCACGCGCAACGAATCAAAGGGCATTACCTCCTACGTGCACACACCTACTTTTGATATTGATGAAGATGCGTTGAAGATCGCACCTGGCCTGATGGCATGGATGGCAGTGAATGAATTAAGTCTAAGTAAGTAATTTATATTAAGTAATTGTTACTTCCTTTCATCTTTGCATCCGCTAACTATCTTTACGTTTCGTGATGGAGAATAATCAAGAGACGGAAAAAATACAGCCGGCCACAACCGAGCGGTGGAAAATAGTACTTCGCAATACGGCTTATATTCTGCTGGCTTTGCTGATTTTTCTCTTTACGCTGGATCTGATGATTGCGTCATTACAGCACCTTGGCAGAGATGCCGCTGAGGTAATCATTCTGGCGACCTCAAATCCATTTACCGGCTTATTCATTGGGCTTTTAGTAACGGCCATTATTCAAAGCAGTTCCGCTACTACTTCTATGGTTGTAGCATTGGTAGCTTCGGGCTCGATTACATTGGAAGGAGCCATTCCCATTTTGATGGGTGCCAACGTGGGGACTACGATCACCAGTACCATTGTGTCGTTGGGGTTTATAACCAAGAAAAAGGAATTCAGGCGTGCGGTTACGATTGGTACCTATCACGACTTTTTTAATATTCTTACGGTGCTCATCCTTTTTCCGCTCGAATACTATTTTGGATTTCTTTCTGGGTTAGCCCAATTTATCGCTACTTCTTTTTTCAATGAACCCATCAGAGTAGCTCAAAAACAATTCAACCTTCTCGGTGATCGATTTGGATTTATTATCAACGTGATTGTATCCACCATCGACAATGGATTTATTCTGGCCGCATTATCGATAGCCCTGCTCTTTGGCTCTATCTTATTTTTCCGCAAAGTGCTCTCCAAAACACTGGGCTTCGGTTCGCAGGAACGTTTTCAGCAATTCTTTTTTAAAAGCCCGTTCAAGTCTTTTGCATGGGGATTACTCACCACAGCTGCGATACGATCGAGCACCGTTACTACCTCATTGGTTGTTCCGCTGGTTGCCAAAAAAGTTGTAAAGATAAAATCTGCTTTCCCTTTTATTCTGGGTGCCAATATCGGAACAACGATTACTGCCTTCATAGCAGCAATGTTCAATTCAAATGCTGCCATTAGTATTGCTATTGCGCATTTCCTGTTCAACTTTATTGGGGTGATGATCTTTTCCCCAATTCCCTACCTCAATCAGTTACCTGTAAAACTGGCTGATGGTCTTGGGCGACTGACTTTAAAATATCGATTGGCTGGATTTCTTTATGTACTGCTCACATTCTTCTTCATTCCATTTTCGCTCATCTATTTTAACAAAGACTCCGTAACCATTCAGGAACTCACGTATCAGAGAGAGAACTTTGTTACAGGAGAAAAAAAATCCTACAGCATTATCAATAAGACGTACCGGGATCAACCCATCACCAATTGGATTCAATATGAGCCAATGAAAGATGGCGATTCTGATCCTTTAAAAACCCGTGCTGTTTACCGAAGAAAAAATCTTCTTTTGCTTAACAACGAATTGTTTGAATTTAATAAGGCAGGCTTTTGTCGTGATGGGGAAGATGAAAATGGAAAATTCAAGACCTGTATTCGCGAAATTTTACCAGTACTTTCACTAAGCTCTTCGCTTTTACTTGATTCCGTTTATGTATTTGAAAGAACATGGTATCAGCCAGAGCGGGTGGATTCCTCTCGTATGATTATCTATATCAGCGCACATCAAAATATTTTGGCAAAAAAGGAGAAGGTAAGCCCTCATGGAACCCTACTCTTAAAGGAGGAACTGCTCACCCAAAAAGAAAAGTGAGCGTTGTCATGTATAAATCAATTTAGTATTCTCAACATCTTTTTAAGCAGGCAAAACCTTCGCAGAAAAGGCCCAAAATTGCTATATTGCCACTCCGTTAAATTATGGAGAACATCAAGGATACACTATTTAAATTTTTGCGACTGGATAATCTGATGGGCAACCTTACGGGTTACGTTGAAGCCCGCATTGATCTACTGAAGATTGAAATCAAAGAAGACATAGCAAAAGTGCTGGCCAGCGCATTGTTGATTCTTATTGTTGTATTTCTGGCCTTGATCTTTTTACTTTTTCTGAGCATTGGATTTGCCCATTACCTGAATACATTCTTCGATCAATCTCAAGCAGGCTATTGGATTGTTGCCGGTATTTATGGTGTGCCTTGTCTTATCTTCGTATTCTTTCGAAAGAACATTGGCCACTCGATGGAGAGGCATCTGATGAAGATGATAAAAAGCAAAAAAAAGTAACATGGAATTGTTAGAAACCCAAGACCCGGAGAAGAAGAGACTGATCGAAACGTCCGATCGCCATAAGCATGAATTGGAAAAGGAAGTTAAGTCGATATCGGATAAAACGGAGCGTGTTGTAAAAAACGCTTTGATCATTGGGGGTACTCTGGCACTTACCTATCTGCTCGTAACTCAGCTTAGCTCTTCCGGGAAGAGAAAGAAAACAAAAGCAAAACCCAGCGAAGAGACAGATGAAGCAGATTCTAGTTCAGAGGAAGCTCGTGCATTGTACTCATCACCTTCATTTGTATCTCAAATTGGTGAGCGTCTGGCCACGCAAGCCACTGCTCTTTTGTTGGGCATAGCAAAAGATAAACTGGGAGAATATCTGAGCAATCGTAAACAGAAAGATGAAAATTCTTAACACGCTGCAAGAACGACATCAGGCCGGCAAAAAAAGTATTGCCGTATTGATTGACCCTGATAAAATTGATGATCCGGTACGTCTCAGTAATTTACTGCGGTTGGCCAATGAAAATTGTGTGGATTATTTTTTTGTTGGCGGAAGCCTGATTACGACCACTAACCTCAGTGATGTGGTCAAACAAATTAAGGAAACTGTTTCTATACCCGTTATCTTATTCCCTGGTGGTTCATTGCAAATTGATTCCTCTGCTGATGCGATATTGTTTCTCTCACTTATTTCGGGCCGCAATCCTGATTTGCTGATCGGGCAACATGTAGTGGCAGCTCCTATTTTGAAAAACAACCGTCTGGAGGTAATGCCTACCGGATACATTCTCATCAATTCGGGAAGGACAACATCCGTAGCCTATATCAGCAACACCACACCCATACCTGAAGACAAATATTCTCTTGCCGCCTGCACGGCCTTGGCTGGAGAAATGCTTGGCCTCCGATTAATCTACCTCGATGCCGGTAGTGGCGCTGAGCGTGAGATCAACGCAAAGATGATTAACACCGTGCGAAAAGCGGTGGATGTACCACTCATTGTGGGAGGCGGAATCAACACAAGCCAAAAAGCATTCAATGCCTTGGAAGCTGGTGCCGACTTGATTGTGATTGGCAATGCGCTGGAAAAAAATCCTGACTTGCTCATTGAAATCAGCGACCGGGTGTATGACTGGAATCAAAGTGTGGAAGCAAGGAAGTAAGCCTTCCAACTCCTATCTCTTTATATCAAAGCTCGTAAAGCCAAATAATTCTCCGGGTATCGCTTCAATGTGATCTACCTTCGCTCTCCCTGGCCCCATGTTGCACAACTTGATGAATTTATAGAGCACGTCTTCTTCCGCTTCGGCTTCGATATAAACATCACCGTTGGGCTCATTACGAACAAAGCCTTTTATATTCCATTCATCTGCTTTTTCTTTAGCAAATGCCCGATAGAAAACACCTTGCACTTTTCCGGATACGATAATTTTGAAATGCTTTAATTCCACGGGTAGCGTTTAATTAAAGCACTACATTAGAAAATATAATCCGTACATAAAAAGGATGACTCACGATTACGGATGATATCACCAATTATTTTTTTATTAGACTCCGTACTCTTCGTAGCTACCAGTGTGCGAATAGAAAATACACGCAACGCATCGGCTACCGAAAGCGTACCTTCTGCCGAATCTTTTCTTCCATTGAATGGAAACAAATCCGGACCACGCTGACACTGTGTATTTAAATTAATGCGCCCCACCTGGCTTGAAAATAAATCGATAAGTCTCGCAATCGTTTTGGAATCTTTTCCGAAAATACTGAGCTGTTGCCCAAAGTTTGAGTTCACCACATAATCAATCGCTTCTTCTTCATGCTCAAACGGAACAATAGGAACTACGGGACCAAACTGCTCCTCATAATACACTTTCATTTTGCTATTAACGGGATACAATACTGCCGGATAAAAGAATGTGTTGATCGTTTCTCCACCATGCTCATTCATAATGTTAGCGCCATATTGCTGGGCATCGTCAACTAACCCAGTGAGGTAATTGGTTTTGCCAGGCTCAGGCAGGGGAGTAAGAGAAACTCCGGCTTCCCACGGCATCCCGAATTTTAGTTTAGCAATTTCGGCCGATAGCTTCGTTGTAAATTCATCCACAATACTTTTATGAACGAATAAAATCTTCAATGCTGTGCAACGCTGTCCATTGAATGACAACGAACCCAGCACACATTCACTTACCGCATTATCAATGTCAGCATCGGGCAACACGATGGCAGGATTTTTTGCGTCCAATCCTAAAATTGCTTTTAAGCGATGTGGCTTTGGATGAAGCTTCTTTAATTCATTGGCGCCTTTGTTGGTTCCGATAAATGCGAACACATCTACTTTACCAGTTTCCATCATAGAGCCCACCGTTTCGCGGCCACGACCGTAAATAATATTAATTACACCGGCAGGGAAACTCTGCTGAAAAGCTTCCAACAACGGACGAATCAATAACACACCATACTTGGCAGGCTTAAACACCACCGTGTTGCCCATGATCAATGCAGGGAAGAGTGTGCTGAATGTTTCGTTGAGTGGATAATTATAAGGGCCCATGCATAACGCAACACCATAAGGCACGCGCCTGATTTGTGCCATAATGCCTTGTTCATTTACAAATCCCGATGAATTTCTATCCAGTTGTTTTAACGAGTTGATCGTATCTACAATATAATCGCAGGTACGGTCAAATTCCTTTTCAGAATCTTTTAGTGTTTTTCCAATCTCCCACATCAACAGGTTTACTACCTCCTGACGCTTCTCACGCATCTTGCTTAAAAATAATTCTACGTGATGAATCCTTTCGGCAACGGACATCATTGGCCATACACCGTGCCCCTGATCGTAGGCACCCACCGCTCCATCCAAAGCTTCAAGCGCTTCTTTTGATGTTAGTAGAGGAGTGCTACCAATTATTTTTTGTTCTGTTTTATGTCCAATGCGCACACATACCGGACTGGCCACAGGGCTCATATCGCCATGCCAGGTTACCATTTTTCCATCAATTAAATATTCACGCTGCTCCATGTAGCCGGGAAGCGTGATCGAAGTAGGAATAGATTTTTCTTCAGGAAATAAATTAGCTAATACTTCACTCATGATTTATTGGTTGGTTTGTGAGGTTACGATGGAAAGACCAGATGAAGTGCCAAGCCGATCTGCTCCGGCTTCAATCATTTGAATGGCTTGTTGTAATGTTTTTATTCCGCCCGATGCTTTGATCCCTACATGAGCAGGCACAGACTCGCGCATAATTTTTATGTGTTCTGCTTTTGCCCCACTGGGAGCAAACCCGGTGGAGGTTTTTACAAAATCTGCACCCGCATCTGCACAAAGCTTACTGGCTTGGGCAATTTCTTCATCCGATAAATAAGCTGTTTCAAGAATTACCTTTAAGCTCTTTTGATAATCGTGAGCAAGCTTGCTACACTTCGCGATTTCAATTTTCGTCCAGGGGATGCCGGTTTTGAACGAGGAGATATTCAAGACCACGTCAATCTCATCGGCACCGTTGTCGATGGCGCGTTGTATGTCATCGAGTTTCGTTTCGGTCATGTTGTAACCCAGCGGAAATCCGGCAACGGTAACCAGAATAATTTTATCTGTTCCGATTTCACGTTGTGCGCGCTTCACCCAAAACGGAGGCACACATACTCCCAATAAATTATATTTTCTGGCCTCATCCACTAGCCGATCAATGTCATTGATGGTGAGTGTTGGGCTCAGGTTGGTATGCTCAATATAACGTGTGATGTCGGTCAATTTCGATCTGATAAAGGAACGAAATTAATTCATTGAGTTCACATTTTTACGCTGAACTACCAGGGATGGTTAATTAATCCGTTTAATGACGTATGCCGCACTCTTTACAATAGCGCATCTGATGCACGTCATGTCTTTTGGGTGGGCGTTTATGACCAAAATATAATGGATTGGTATACTGAGGCTCGTCCATTTTCCGCATAATGCGTTGTTTTTCTTTTGCCACTTTTTCCACGCGGGCATAATATTCATAACGTGGGGTATGCTTTACATTGACTTTTTTTCGTCTTACCGAACGTTCCTTAGTAGGTTTATGATGCTTTATTTGAACTTTAACTTGTTCTTCGGGTAAACTCTGATCGCCCAATGTAGTTTGAGCAACCGTGAGTAACGGGGAGCAGATGGCCAATAGACAGACGAGAAAAAACAGACTTGATTTTTGCATAGCGAAAGTAAAACGCTACAACATACAAGATTATTTTAAGTGCCAAACATTTTCTATAATCCGTAGTGACACAATACTTTGGAATGGACTTGTCAATTATTTCAAATACAATGAAAAAGCTCTTTTTTAAAGTTGAAAACCTTTAATTTTTCTATACAAAGCTAATGCGTGCCTGTCGGTCATACCCGAAACAAAATCAATCACTTCTCGAAAATGCAAGTAGGTATTTTCTGGATTGGATTGTATCACATGCAATGTTTCTGGTGGCAGCAAGCGCATCAGGTTGGTGTATTTCTTGGCTTGATTATTTTTTATGGCCTGCTCTGCTGCTTTAGTAAATTCGCTCAGCAGTCCTGGTAATACTGCAAATCCGGCAGATTCAATTTCTACCACGTGACGTGCCCGGTAAATTTTTTCAATTGAGATATCGATGATTTGCTTCAACTGATTTTTATAGGAACCTAAATCGGTTAATGCCTGATCAAACTTACCATTAAGAATATCTTCTTCGTGTTGCAGAAAAACATCGACCACATCATTAATCAATTTACCAATGGCCATGGCGCGCAACACTCCGATTTTCTCATCTGTACTTTTTATTCGTGCTGCCTTTTCGGGATTAAAATCTTTGCCTAAAATATTCGCCAGCAATTGAATGGTCTCTTCCAATGATATAAGACCTAATCGGCAACCATCTTCCAGGTCAATGATGTTATAGCAAATATCATCTGCAGATTCTACTAAAAATGCGAGCGGGTGACGGCACCACGCTTGTTCATTTTGTTTTAGCAAGCCTAGCTGATTAGCAGTTTCTTCAAAAAGATTTTGTTCGGTTTGAAAAAATCCAAACTTCTTCTGACTCTTTCTGGATTTATCCCGTCCACTAAAACTGGAGGGACATGGGTATTTGGTAAACGCGCCCATTGTGGCAGCCGTAAGTCGAAGACCCTGATACTGACTTTTATTTAAAATGCGAAAGCCTTGTGCATTGCCTTCGAAGGATGTGAGATCGGCCCACTCGAGTTCTGAGAAAAAAGGTTTGTATTGCTGCCCTTCATGATGTTTGAAAAAATCACTCAATCCTTCTTCACCAGAATGACCAAATGGTGGATTGCCAAGATCGTGAGCCAGTGAAGCCGAGGCTACAATGGTTCCGAAGTCGTGTGAGGTATAGTTGTTTTTTAAATCAGCATGTCGCTCAATGATCACTTCGCCAACACGCCTGCCCAACGATCTGCCCACACTCGAAACTTCCAGGCTGTGTGTAAGTCGAGTATGAACAAAATCATGTTCTGGCAATGGATGCACTTGTGTTTTATCCTGTAGCCTCCGAAACGGATGTGAGAAAATAATACGATCAAAGTCCTGCTCAAACGCACTGCGGGTTTGTTCCAGAGGAATTGTATATTGTCCGAACCGTTGGGGTGATAAAAGTTTATGCCAAATCATGTTTAATCATTTTCTTCTAACACTATTCAAGATGGTGATGATGTCGCTATGCTCAGGGAATAGTTCTGGCCTGGTAGTAATGTTTAGTGTGAGAAGACCACGGTATAGTCGCAACAAGCCAGCATTTCTCAGCTCAATACTATATCTGTAAAATTTTTTCAGCAGAAGGTTGTCAGGCAATAATCCTTCTTTGATCAATTCATCTCCGCTCAGCTGCGAATCATTTATCTGTTTGAGATAGCTGTCGATTCGAATGTATAAAGGCTTTCTAACCATATAAAATTGAAATACCAACATAAGTATGCCCATCAATACAAAACTTCCAATATAGGTCCATTGGGCGGGTTCTGTTCGCAACGAAATGAGATACAATACTGCGAATTCAAGAAAGACTATTAGAATCAGAACCACGTAGAATGGCAACAAAGTCCCTTCGAAATGTTTCCTAAGTTGCAGTAATGTTTTTTCTACTTTTTCGTTGTTGTCCATATCACATTACTCTTTCAAAACTAAATCAATACACATTACAGCAGCCATGATCAACATTCGCAGGGGATTATCGGCCGGCACCTGCGGATTGATCTGCAAAATGTAATTATCGGCTGATGTAAATAACTCTTTTCCCAAACCATTCCACTTTTTAGTAACCGTGGCAAACTCTTTTCCATCGTTGGACACAAACTTAAAGTCCCAGCTTGTCCATGATCCTTTCAGGGTACATAATACGCGATCACTGGTGTCCAGCACTTCAAATTTTCCTCCGATACTAAAAAGCTTTTGTTTGAATTTTCCGATCAACCGTTTTTGTTCATCAATCACTTCTACGGTAGAAAGAAACCACGAAACATCTCTTCTCACAGTAAGAATCGTTTGACCCGAGGTAGTTTTGATCTCCATGTTGAACGGAGTCATTCTCTTATATTCCGTGAAGCGAAACATTTTTGTAAAGAACCCGAGATTTTATTCGCGGCACTCCAGGAGTAAGCCACTGGTTTCAGGGTCAAACACATCAAAGCTGTTGGCTGCTTTGAAAATCTTGACGTGCTCTTTAACTAAATAAAGGTTTTTGTTTAGTGCCGGGTGCATATAAGGTTAGGGGATCTTGTTTAAAAAGGTGTGCTAAAATACGGTAAAGTTCAGGTTGCTCCTGATTAAACTGGTGTGTTCTTTCAAAAAAGTTTTCTGCAGCTACAGCAAAAAATTCTTCCATATTTTCGAAGGCATACCTTCTGAAGAAATGTTTTTCGTTTGCCTTCAGGTTTGCCATTTCATGTTCAGCATACTTTTCAAATTCTTCCACCCAATGGGGTTCTAATACTTTGTATTGATGCCCTGCGAGTTTATGCTCAAGCCAAAGTTCATGCGCAAATTCGTGAAGCAATAAATTAATTCCATCATCAGGCGCTTTCATTCCTTCCGAAATGCCACACCAGCCGAAGGCAATGACTTTAAAGCCAGGGTTTACTTCACCTTTATGCCATCGTTTGGTGAATACCGAATTATAATAATCGGAATACACAATGATTTTTGTAAA
>CANIVF010000134.1 GCA_947470895.1 Bacteroidota bacterium | reverse complement strand
TTTGTGGATAACTTCTTTCTCTATGAGAATCAATCAGTTAGTTTCTAATGCATAGCATTAGGATGGTTTGGAATAATACTTGCTCAAAGAGCCTGATTTTCATAGAGTTATATCGAATTCTATTTTTCTAATGCATGATCTCGGATAAATTTAGTTTAGAGATAAGAGAAGGAACAAGCGAAAATGGAAAGATTATTTTTGATGTTCATAACATTCAAAAAGGAATTTATTACTTGCATGTGATACGAGGAGAGGAATTGACTATTCGGCAAGTTCTCATTGAGATGTAGATAATGGTCTCGAAAAAAACCATAAGAACGCGGATCTGCCGTATCAACAGACATCTAAAGGACTGGTATCCGTCTAGTTAATAAATCTATACGGGATTTAGCATAAACAATATGATTGCTCATAGTCGTCCAGTTACAATTCTGTCTTTATTGTTAAGGTCTTTGATTATGCGAACTGAGTTGTACCCCTGTTCTTTGAAAATATCAGCTACATCTTTTCCAAAGTGTTCATTGACCTCAACCCACAAAGATCCGCCTTGCGAAAGCGTTGCTTTACTTTTTAACGCTATGGCTTTGTAAAAAGCTAATGGATCTTTTGCGGGTGCGAACAAAGCCAGATGTGGCTCATGCTCTAACACGTTTTTTCTCATCACAACCTTCTCATCCTCCGAAATGTAAGGAGGATTGCTAACGATCAAATCAAATGGGCCAAAGGAAACTCCATCATCAAGAATATTGTGTTCATGAAATTTCACAGAACTACCTAATGCCTCTGAATTTTGTTTTGCTGTTTCAATCGCTTCCTTACTGATGTCAGTAGCATGAACAATTGCTCGTGGAATTTCCTGTGCAAGCGTGACGGCCATGCAACCGCTACCTGTTCCGATATCCAGTATTCTAAGTCTTTCGGAGTCCTGATCTTTAAACTTACTTATGATCTCATACATAAGTAATTCCGTTTCCGGTCGGGGAATCAATACGGAAGTATTAACCTTAAATATTCGACCATAAAACTCCGCCTCGCCCAGAATATACTGAATGGGTCTATGATCATTTATCTGAACAATAAAGGGATCAAAAATGGAAGGACTCACTGCCACTATTTCCTTTCCTGTTAATATCTCGGATCTGGTTAACCCAAGCTTCTTCTCAAGGAGCATAGAAACAATAGCCCGAACCTCAGATATCTCCTCTTTCAGGGTGATACGGCTTACCAGATCGTTGAAAAGTTCTTTGGAATTGGTCATTGCGAAAATGATCTTTGCAATGTTAGTAATTCCGCATGACTCCTGACGAACTTTTGATACAACGTACTTTTGATTTGGCCATGGTGGGCGTTGGTTTGGTGAGTCCGAATCCACGGGTTGGTTGTGTGATTGTAAAAGATGGAGAAGTGATCGGTGAAGGCTGGCACAAAAAATACGGTGAGGCTCATGCCGAAGTAAACGCTGTGGCAAGCGTTGCCGACAAGAGTCAATTAGTAGGCAGCACAGCTTATGTTAACCTCGAGCCTTGTTCACACTTTGGTAAAACCCCACCGTGTTCCGATTTACTTATTCAGCATGGTGTGAAAAAAGTGGTGATCTCCAATGTGGACTCAAATCCTTTGGTGGCTGGTGAAGGAATAAAAAAATTAAAGGAAGCAGGTGTTGAAATCGTTACAGGGGTCTTGGAAAAAAAAGGACGTGAACTTAATAAGCGATTTTTTACTTATCACGAACAGCAACGACCCTTTATAATTTTAAAGTGGGCCCAAACCGCTGATGGGCTTATCGCTCACAGCAATTATGAATCAAAATGGATAAGCAATGTTTTTTCAAGGCAGCTTGTTCATAAATGGCGCAGCGAAGAAGATGCCATATTGGTAGGCACAAAAACGGCTGCTCACGACAATCCCAATCTCACGGTTCGTGACTGGAGTGGAGGAAATCCAGTACGTCTAGTGATCGATCGTTTTTTAAGACTCAGCGACAATCTGAATCTGTTTGATAAGTCAACATCCACGATTTGTTTTAATCTTCTTAAACATGAAGAACATCCAAATCTGAAATTAGTCCGGCTGTATGACCAGCATTTTCTTCCTCAAATGCTTGCATGGCTTCATAAAGAAAAGATTCAATCTTTAATTGTAGAAGGAGGAAGCCAAACACTTTCACTATTCATTGAATCTGGCTTGTGGGATGAAGCTCGCGTTTTTACATCACCTCGTTCCTTTCATGTTGGCATTAAAAGCCCTTCAATTCAAGGTGAGCTAAAGTTGAGAGAATTTGTCTCATCAGACTTATTTCAAGTCTATGCTCATCATCAGACGGATTAAAAGCGAATTGCTAACCTTGCCCCAGTCCCATAGAACTGCAATTCGGGTTTTAGTCGGACTATTTTGAATTTGTTATTATAAAGATCAAGCGATTCCATGGTATGAGTTCTGAATGCGGTTGAGAATGGAATAGAAGCTAACAACAGCATCGCTCCGCCTGCAGCCATCCCCCACTCCGGGTTTCCGCCTGCTATGGCTGTACCAACCGGAAACCCAACCAGAATTCCTCCTGCAAAACCAAGCACACCCGCTGTATTATAATTTGTTTTTGCGCGCCTAAGCTCGTCATAAGCCTGAGGATTTTCTAGTACAATCTCCAGTAGTTGATTCAACCCCAGCGTTACTGTATCCATTTCAAAGCGTACACCGCCAAAGGTTTTGTAGACCTTAATTTTCTGAGCTAAACAAATTGTAATGACCGATATGGAGAGTAGTAACAACAGCACTATTTTTTTCATCACAACATGAATTAGTTTAAACGTTTTGCTACTTCATCCCAGTTTACCACACTCCACCAATTGGCAACATATTCATTCCTCTTGTTTTGATATTTTAAATAATAGGCATGTTCCCAAACATCCAACGCAAGTAGTGGTGTTCCTTTCATATCGCTGATATCCATAAGCGGATTATCCTGATTAGGTGTTGAACCAATTTTCAATGTGTTGCCATCGTTAACAAGCCAGGCCCATCCAGACCCAAAGCGAGTGATCGCAGCTTGTGTAAATTGTTCTTTAAATTTATCAAAGGATCCAAATGTTCCGTTGATAGCATCCGCTACTTTACCTGTTGGGGTAACACTACCGGGCTTCATTACCTGCCAGAAGAAATTATGATTCCATGCACCACCACCGTTGTTCCGAGCTTTCGCTGAAAGCTGTGATGTGTTGGCGAAGAAATCCTTTTCGGTTGCGAAAGAAATATTTTCTGCCGCGATAGCATCATTTACAATTTTAATGTAAGCCGCATGGTGCTTTCCATAATGAATCTCCATGGTTAACGTATCAATGCTTGGTTCTAAAGCATTGGTTGCATAAGGCAAAGCAATCTGTGAAAATTGTAATGCAGCAAACGGTGCCTCTTCTGCCAACGCAACATTAGAAGCCAGCTGTGAGCCTATTACGGTAAAGGCGGTTGCCTTCAAGGATTGATTTACGAATTTTCTGCGGTTGATGTTTTTCATATTATGTATTTAAACGGAAGAATCGCCAGTACTAAAATCATGACCCGATAGGACATCAGGTAAAATTACTTAAAAATAATTAGCTTGCGATAACCCCTTAAAACCATCTACCATGGCGGAGTTATTATTCAACACTATTCCATCGCTCGATCTCGCTGATTTCACCAACGGAGATATGGAAAAAAAGTGCGAGTTTGTTCAAGCCTTGGGCGAAGCTTATAACAGCATCGGATTCGTGGCCATTCGTAATCACTTTCTTACCGACGAGTTATCTGCAAGACTTTATGACGCTATCAAAAAGTTTTATGCGCTACCCGATTCGGTAAAACAGAAATATGAAATTCCAGGCTTGGCCGGACAAAGAGGTTATATCGGAAAAGGTAAAGAACATGCCAAAGGGTGCAATACTGGGGACTTGAAAGAATTTTATCATGTAGGTCAGGAGGTATTGGACGATGATCCAATCAAAAATGAATATCCTGACAACGTGTGGCCAGAAGAAGTGCCTGAGTTTAAAGAGATAGCACTGGATGTTTACAGAAGATTGGAGAAAACTGGCGTTCAAATGCTAAAGGCGATTGCATTGTATCTTGGTTTACCCGAAAACTATTTCGATGAAAAAGTAAAACACGGTAACAGCATTCTTCGCCCCATCCATTATTTCCCTATTGAAAATCCTGATACAGTACCCGCTGATGCCGTACGTGCAGCAGAACATGGAGATATTAATCTAATAACACTCTTGATGGGAGCCAGTGCAGACGGTTTGCAAGTGTTGCGAAGAGATGGAAAATGGATACCTATCACAGCATTGCCTGCGCAGTTGGTGGTCAATGTTGGCGATATGTTGGAACGATTGACAAATAAAAAACTTAAGTCCACTATTCATCGTGTAGTGAATCCCCCACGCCACCTGATGAATTCGCCTCGTTATTCAATTCCTTTTTTCATGCATCCCAGATCAGAAATGAATTTAGCTGCATTATCATCATGTATAGATGCGGCTCATCCAAAACTATGGCACGATATAACAGCCGGTGATTTTTTGAATCAAAGATTGAAGGAAATAGGACTAAAAAAATAATCTACTCAAGTTGATCAAGCGTGTTCGCTATATCATTTTTTTAAAAGATGTTCTCTATCTGTCAGTGACGTGCTTTGGAGGACCTCAAGCGCATATTGCCCACTTTCAGAATATTCTGGTTAAGAAAAGAGGTTATCTCAGCGATAATGATTTGTTAGAACTGAACGCATTATGTCAGATAGTTCCTGGGCCAACATCAACTCAAACCCTTTCAGCACTTGGCTACCGAATGGGAGGACCTTCATTAGCTTATTTGACCTTGCTGATTTGGCTGTTACCTTCCGTGATTATTATGACCATTGCCGGGATGTTGATGAATAGCTTTGTTTCAAAACAAAATTCACTGGATTTCACAAGATTCATTCAGCCTATGGCGGTGGGGATGATTGCATATGCCGGTTATGCCATTAGCTTAAAAACGGTAAAAACAAAACGAGGACTCCTCTTGATGGTATTAGCCGCAACGGCAACCTATTTCTTCAAGACTCCATTTGTTTTCCCAATAGTATTACTGTTGGCCGGATTGGTTACGGCCTTTAATTATAAGGCTCATCCTCGTGAGGAGAAGAAGAAGTTTGATGTTAGCTGGGCAAACTTTTTTTTATGGGCCGGGGTGTTGGTTTTTGCCGCTTTGCTGGGATGGGCAACGAAAAGTATACCCGAGCTTACACTGCCCGTTCGACTTTTTGAAAATTTCTATCGCAACGGAAGTTTGATCTTTGGTGGGGGACAGGTTTTAACACCGATGCTTTATACTGAATTTGTACAGTTTTCAAAACCGCTTCACCATCCTATTTCGCACGATGAGTTTCTTTCCGGATATGCATTTGCACAGGCGCTGCCGGGCCCCGTGTTTTCGTTCAGCTCTTACCTAGGAGTGTTATCCATGCGTGACTATGGTATAGTTGGACAGATTTTCGGAAGCATCATGTCTGCGGCAGGCCTTTTTCTGCCGGGCACGTTTCTGATTTTTTTTATGATCCGGATCTGGGAAAGTCTTAAAAAATTCAGACCTATACGAGCATCACTTGAAGGTGTTAATGCAGCGAATGCCGGATTGATCATAGCAGCCGCCATTCTGTTATTTCAGCCTTTGGAAAACACATCGCTAAACTATGGTTTCACCATTGGCACATTCTGCCTAAAAGCCTTTACCAAAATTCCTTCGTGGGTTATCATTTTGATTGGTTTGGCCTGCGGGGTATTGGTATAACATCAAATAAAAAGCCCCGACTTATAAGTCAGAGCCTTTCTATAATCTAAAGAAGATTTTTCTGATTAACCTAACCTGAAGGTAATAGGAATAACCATTTTCTGTCTTACAGGCTTACCTCTTTGCTTACCAGGTGTCCAGGCTGGAGCGCTTTGCACAATTCTTACTGCTTCTTCATCGCAACCAGCTCCAATTCCTTTAATTGCTTTTACATCAACAATAGTACCGTCACGGTTAACAACGAACTCAACGAATACTTTTCCTTCGATGCCCATCCTTCTGGCTTGGGCAGGGTATTTAATTTTTTCACCTACAAACTTGTAGAAAGCTGGATAACCTCCTTTTGGGTTCGCTGACTCTTCAACCACGCTGAAGATTTCGTCCACGTTTTCTTTTTCCTCCACAGGAGCTGACACAATAACCTCCTCAATTTTGGTTTCCTCTGAAACCTCAACGTCAAACTTAATGTTTAGATCTTCTTTGATTTCTTCTTCGTCCGGCACCTCAACAATTTGTGGCTGTTGAATAATTGGTGCTGGTGGAGGTGGCTG
The DNA here is from genome assembly GCA_947470895.1 of Bacteroidota bacterium. GTDB lineage: Bacteria > Bacteroidota > Bacteroidia > Cytophagales > Cyclobacteriaceae > ELB16-189. The sequence continues at coordinate 3,249 of CANIVF010000134.1, read as the reverse complement.
TTCCGTAGGAGGAACTTCTAACATTTCTTCAAATGTGTTTGTGCTCTTGCCCTGAAGATCAATCAGGCTTTCTTCATATTGTTTCCATTCAAAGGCGGTGAAAACAAGTGCTAATGTTATTAGCAAGCCAATGCTGAAGAAAAAGCTCGTCTTTTTCGTCAAATCAGCGGATTCAGTCTTTTTCGCTTCCATACGTTAAGAATTGCGGTTTAGGATTTCAAATATAGCAATACAATCCAAAAAAGATTTCCCAGTCACAAAATTTCAAAAGAAAATTTGCTGTTTACTTACGATTCCCGTAAAAAAGCGTGAAAAATACGGTTGGGAATATAGATTTGTTTTCAGCTGTGGGCATCAGATTTACTTTATTGAAATAAGCATCAGCCAAAACTCCTATTTCAAAACCTGTAACCTGGCTCTTAATGATCCCCAATTCGAAGTTTAAAGCGGCTTTAAGATTACCACCCATTTGAATTTTTGAATCACCAATTCCTTCAAAAACATTCCCCGTACCTAGAATATTATTAAAAGAATGGTTGGGATTCTTGGGATTATATTGCTCATGCACCGATGAAAAGTAACTATTATCAACAGTCCTCTCAATATAATAGGGGGCCACAACGCCTACGGATGGACCGGCAGCAAAAACCGCTTTGATCTCAACTCCCTGCTGCTGTGATTTAGTAAATAAAATAAAATCACGGCCATACTGAAAGCGAAGTGCATACAGATAATTGCTCTTTCCATAAATAAAGTAGTTGCCTGTGTACGCAGAGCTACGTCTCACCTCTTGCTGATGCTTCACATTCATAACTTCCAAGCCATAGGTTTCCAAAACCCGATCGCTACGTTTTTTGGCTTTTTTGAAAGTGAAGCCTCCGATCAATCCGCCCGATGAATTCTTATTAATCCCCCAGGTAAATTCAGAATTATAATCGTAGCTGTCTTGTGTTTGAGCAAACGCAGAATTAAACCCTCCGATCAGACTTAGGAAAAGAAAAAACAAAATTTTAATACCATCCTTCATGCGTACCACTTACTTTGCTTAACGAAGTTAAAGTTAAAGTAAGTAACGCAGAAAAAATAGTCTTGTTATGAATCTAATGGCAGAAGTTGAGTATCAGGGAAATTTGCGAACCCAGGCAACCCATCTAAAATCAGGAGAAAAGGTTATTACCGATGCCCCTACCGATAATAATGGTAAAGGAGAGGCTTTTAGCCCTACCGATCTGGTAAGTGCCGCCTTGAGCAGTTGCATGATGACCATCATGGGGATGTTGGCCGAAAGAGAAGAAATTGACCTGAAGGGATTACGAGCAGAAGTAGTGAAGATAATGGCTTCAAACCCTCGAAAAATTGGTGAGATTCAAATCACGTTTTATCACCCAACTCTGCAAGCTACTGATGTGCAAAAACAAAAATTGAAAAATGCTGCGCTCACCTGCCCGGTGGCTCTGAGTTTATCAGATTCTGTAAAACAAACGGTGATTTTTAATTTTTGACCGGGTTTGCCCCTAGCACGGCATTTTTGATGCTTGTGAATTCAATATCAAAATGTGATCTGTTAAAGACGGCCTTGCCATTCTTTAAGACGATTATCTGTGGTGACTGATGCTCTATATCAAACAGATCGGCAATACTTCGGGAAATTTCGCGGAAGGAAAGCAGATCTAAATAATAGGGCTTTACCGAATTCATCTCTTCTTCTTTCCAGTTTCTTTCCAACCTATTTAATGCAGTTTTGCTTATTGAACACGAGGTGCTGTGCTTAAAAATAATTACAGTTTGGTTTTTTGACTCGTTTCTCAATTCTTCTAATTGATTGAGGGATTTTAGTTCAGTCCAATTCATCTCGTTATTAATCATAAAGACCTGGCCACAGTTCGCGCTCTCGCTTATCATAGCGTGGACGAACAGGTTTTTCTTTGACAGCAGTGGGTTGGATTCCGTTCTTTTTAAAAATCTTTGACCATAACAACTTAAAGTCAGTTATCATAGTTCGTTCCTCCTTAACATTATTTTGTGTACCGTGAGCAAATCTTGAATCTGGCAAAAATATCTTGTTATTGAACTTGGCCATTTTAATATTTCCCTGGTAGTCTGCAAGACGGCCATGAGCTTTGCTTGGTGCAATTGTTTTTTGTGATTCCTTTGCGCTGCTCGGATTGTGCTTATAACTCCAATACATTTTCATGCTCCTTGAATATTCACTGGCTTTTACTGTGGCTTTTGTTGGTGCCAATCCCGGCATTGAACCTTTTACTGCTTTAGGCTTGGTTCCAGTTTGTCTAGCCTTCATTGAAACCTGCAGACCATCGGCCATATAAACCGTGGTGTATGGACTTTCCTTCTTAAGTGCTTTCTCTACCGCATTCGGATTTCTGACATAAGCTCTTTTGAAAAACGGAAGCCTGGTTTTTCCTGAATAGCCGACATCAGCAGCCTGTGCGCCAGTAGGAATACGAACCTCAATGGGTTGACCTTTATTATTCCATAGCTTACCGCTTACACTGCCTCCACCTTTTTCCGGCTCCCTTACTTTTGCTTTGCCTTGAAAAGTAGCCTGTGCACTGGCTCCGATTTTCAGGCTTCGGCCTTCAATTGGTTTGTTGTCATTATTCCAGACTTTGCCGCTCATACTTCCTCCACCTTTCGGCTTGAAAGCATAAGTTCTGTTTTCACCACTCGCACTTAATGATCCGATTCTGTTTTTGGGTAGTTGGCTCGATCGATATTTTCCGGTGGCACTAATGCTACCTCCTCCCTTCGGAGCATAATCATAAACTCTGTTCTGATTACTGATACTTAATGAGGATCCGCTTCGGCTATTCAACGGTTTATTTGAGCGATATCTTGCCGAGGCACTAACGCTGCCTCCTCCCTTAGGGGCATAATCATAAATTCTATTCTGATTACTGACACTCAGTGATGATCCGCTTCTTTTATTTAATGGTTTATTCGAGCGATATCGTGCTGAAGCACTTACACTGCCTCCTCCACCCGTGAAAGGTTTATTGGAACGGTATTTCCCGGAACCACTAATACTACCTCCTCCTTTAGGTGCATCATTATAACTTCTATTCTGATTACTGACACTCAGTGATGATCCGCTTCTTTTATTTAATGGTTTATTCGAGCGATATCGTGCTGAAGCACTTACACTGCCTCCTCCTCCATTATTAAATGAACGGTTCGTTCGATATTTTCCGGTTGCACTAACACTTCCTCCTCCTTTAGGTGCATCATTAT
>CANIVF010000133.1 GCA_947470895.1 Bacteroidota bacterium | reverse complement strand
GTGGCACTAAATCAATTACCTGCCGGATTACTGGTTTATTATTATTTTTGCTTCTGCGGAAGAGGCTCATTCTTTTAAGATTTAGACACCTCAAAGATTTAAACTTTTTCCGCTACTTTTATAAAGTGAACTTTCGGATAGTTATGATGGAAATAGATTTCGAAAGAGTCCGTCAAAGAAAGGTGAAGAAATTCTTATTGAACCACGGCCTGAATCATGTTTCCGGATTTACAAGGCTGGAGTCTATCTGCTATGATCCTTTGCTGGAGGTAAGCTATCGAAAACATCATCAAACATTTATCCTAAAAAACAAGATCGAATCAGTGTGGAATATTTACAAGACCATTCACCCCAAAGAAGCCTGGAACGGAGAAATGGTGAGTTTTGGAATACAATTTTCAAGAAATCAGAATTCACTCCACTACCAGGACGATCCTTATCCGGGTATGAAAAAAGGACAAATCATTATTTTAAATCTGAAGATGTTTTGGGGTTTGTTGCACCTGGCTGTCGCTCATGAAATAACCGAAGTAGATGATCACCATCGGATCATTAAAATGTGTTACATGAAAGGGGGTGCTTCGGAAGGATCTCAATGGATTTCATTTCACGAAACACCCGAAGGATTTACCCAGGTATCGCACATGACTCTTTACAAAAGCAAATCCACGTTTCGCGACACGAAGTTATATCCCCGATTTCATTCCAGGGCGATCACCGAATTTCATACGAACATGAAACGGAAAGCAGAGTTGAGTGGACACTAATGTTTTAGGATGGTCACACCGATGTATTGAACCGCTGAGCATTCAAAAAACCAATAGGCAAATCCGTCTTACCATTCATGGCCAAGTCTGCCATGATCTCCCCCACTACCGAAACAAACTTAAATCCGTGACCGCTAAAGCCAGCTGCAATGGCTACCTGTTGATTATAGCCCGGTAAAAAATCAAGTAAAAAATTTTCATCGGGTGTGTTAGTATAGAGGCAGGTCTTCATGACATGGGTGGATGAATATCCCTCCGGAAGAAGTTTCTCAATGGCCCTAATCAGATCACGCTCATCATTTTTTGAAGGAATTCGATTAACTGCATCGGGGTCAGTAGGCTGACCTGGGTAGTGCAAGGCGACTTTCAAGCCTATCGGGCCCCCAAACTTACCCACGGGCAAAATCGGGAAACCATAATACATGCCAGGTTGTGTATGATCGTCTATCAGCCAGCAAGGAAATTGACCAAGTTCAAAATCTTTTCTCACTTTAGGATTTACCCAAGCAATAATCTGGCGAGTTACTTTGAGTTGACCAGAAAACCCGGGGATCATGTTGCTCGCCCAGGGCCCTGCCGTGATAATCAGTTTTTTGCAGGCGTACGTTTCTTTGGTGGTGGTAACGGTGACGATCTCACCTTCTTTTTTCCAGGAAATGGCTTTCTCTTTGGTCTGGATGTGAGCCCCTGCCTGTATCGCTTGTTCTACATACAACAACACGGCACGCTCCGGGGTAACAAAGCCTGCATCGGGTTCAAACAACACTTCATAGCTTTCCGGAATTTTAAATTGCGGGAAACGATCTTTTGCTTGCGCATTCGAAAGCGATTCTACTTTTACACTATATTTCTCTGCCGACTCACGAACACCCTTGATCAGAATATCATTGGGTTTTCCAGCATATAAAAGTCCAGTAGGAAAATAAATCTGTGAGCTCGTTTTAGTTTCAATCTCCTTCCAATTTTCATAAGCTCGTTCCAGCAAGGGAACATAATCCGGGTGTTCAAAATACGCTTTGCGAATAATACGACTTTGTCCGGCATGAGAGCCTTGATCATGAGGGATATCGAACTGCTCCAGACCTAACACGCTATAGCCACGGCTCGCTAAATAATAACTGGTGGCGGATCCCATGGAACCAACACCCAAAACGATTGCATCAAAATTATTTTTCATCTTCGAAGATTGAGTTCATATACCTTGCCGTTCACAGAATATTTTTCATGTACGGTAAATTTAATTTTTACTTTCGCAAGATAAAGAAATACGAAGATGATCGTTAAGGTATTATGGGCAATTATTCTACCTCTTTTCATTTCAACGTGTGCTTTCGCACAAATCGAACCAAAAGTTGAGGAACTGTTCTTTGAATTCAAGAACACGCCTGGTGTTGAGGTGGCCATTTACAAAGATGGAAATATTTCATTCAGCAAGGGCTATGGGTTGGCCAATCTTGATTATGATATACCCATCACTTCCAAAACAGTTTTTGATATCGGCTCGGTTTCCAAGCAGTTTACGGCTGCATGCATTTTCTTGTTAGAGCAGCAGGGTAAGCTTTCCATTGATGACCCTATTCAAAAGTTTATACCCGAAATACCAGTCTACAATAACGACAAAATCACACTGCAAAATCTGATTAATCATACCAGTGGCCTAAGAGACTATGCAGAGATCATGGACTATGCAGGTATTCCAATTGGAAATAGGTTTACTGAATCGATGGGGTTGGAAATGATGGCACGACAAAAAGAACCAAATTTTAAACCGGGCGAGAAGTTTATGTATAATAACGGTGGCTACTTGCTGCTGGCCATTGTTGTGCGAAGAGTGAGTGGAAAATCGATAGGCCAATTTGCACAAGAAGTAATTTTTGATCCGCTTGGAATGAAAAGTACGTTTATTCTGGAAAACCCAAATCGGGTAGTGAAGAATAGCGCCACAGGCTATTCAAAGAACTCCAGGGGTCAGTTTGAAAAACAACATTACTATAATCATGCTATTGGCGGAGATGGACAAGTTTATACTACCGTAGAAGATCTTTTTTTATGGGACAGTAATTTTTACAATCCCAAAGTAGGTGGTCAACCATTGCTTTCCAGACTACGTGAAAGAGCCATACTTACGAGCGGAGATACCATAAGTTATGCCGGAGGCTTGTTTATTGAAAAACATAATGGGCATCGATTAGAACAACATGGTGGTAAGTGGGGCGGGTTTATGTCTGGCTTTTTCCGCTTACCCGATTTACATATCTCATTAGTTATGCTGGCAAATAATCCAGGAACCATGCTGCATTTGAAGACGCCAATGTTGTTGGACCTACTTACTCCTTCTGTTGTTTCAACGCCATCTCGAAAAAAAGAAAGCAAATCGGTGAAGCTGAGTATAAAAAAGTTAGGCCAGCTTAGTGGAGTATACGAAGTGATTGGCCAGCCTCATAAACGATACTCTATTTCATTGGATCGCGACAGTCTTCTGGTCACACAGTTATGGAACAATGAATCTTTTAAACTTGTCGTTAAAAACGAAACCTCGTTCGTCAGAAAGGACATACCTGTCATACAGTTTAACTTTGAAAAACAACCTAGCCTTGTCACCATTCATGAGCGAATTGAAACATACCAGGCTACTTCCGTGAAGCCTTTTGATAAAACATCAATCAAAAACCTAAGTGAATATAGTGGTGAATATTTCAGCGAAGAAGTTGGTGCCACCTATTCAATCTCAGTGATTGGAAATTCTATTTCATGGTCGTTGAAAGGTGATGCCACGCCAACTCCTATGTCAGTTGTGAGTCAGGATGTATTCGGTCAACAAGGGCTGGGTTTTGTGTTTACCCGGAATACAGATGGAAAAGTAAACGGATTCCTTTTGCAGGACCGAAGAATCAGGAATTTGATTTTTAACAAAATGAAATGAAGAAAATCGTACTCATTCTCACGATGCTTATTGTAGGTTCTCGTACGGTAAGCAGTCAATCTGTACCAGGCCTTCAAGCCATGCGGCAAATTGAATACACGGTGGACGAAGGTACATGGATTTCGTTGGATGTTTCACCGGATGGGCAATCCATTGTTTTTGAGTTGGTGGGTGACCTCTACACCATATCAATACAAGGTGGCATTGCCAAACCCATCGCCACCGGTTTAGCTTTTCAATCGCAACCACGATTTTCTTCGGATGGTAAGCGGATCACCTACATCAGCGATGAAAGCGGTGCCGACAATATTTGGATAGCAAATGCGGACGGTTCGAACGGTCAAAATATTTCTAAGCTCAACAACCGGTTCATGCTTTCACCAGAATGGTCAGCGGATAACAAGACGATCTTTGTAACGGTTGTGGATGGCCGTGGAATGAGTGGTACCAATAAGGGTGAGGCAGAGTTATGGGGCTTTGATATTGCTACCGGTGAAGGTTCTCGCATAGTGGCAAACGCAAATGGGCCTGCGGCTATGCTTATTTCTTCTCCAGCACCAGGCCCCTATGGAGTTCATGCTCTCCCTAATGGTCAAACGTTGTACTACACGTCATTACGACCGCGCGCTTATGGTATGCGCCTGGGTGCCGTAAGTTTCATCATGAAGCATGACCTTATTATCAATACAGGAGATCGTATTAGATTGGGAGGAACCAACCCGATGAAGCCGTTGATTTCTCCGGATGCAAAATGGTTAGCCTACGGAGCAGAAAACAGAGGCTTAGCTGGATTGAAATGTCGTGAGCTTTCTACGGGAAATGAGTCTTGGTTAATCGAGAAGACGCAACGCAGTGAATTAGAGGCACGTGCTTCACGGGATTTGTTGCCAAATTATGATTTTACGCCCGACAGCAAATTCATCATTGCAGCCTTTGGTGGTAAGATTCACAAATTAAATCTGGCTACGAAAGAAGACACAATCATTCCGTTCTCAGCAAAAATCTCGGTTCAGGTGCCAGAACGTTTGCATTTTCAAAAACCAATGGAGGAAGGCCCTGTCCAGTCACGCATTCTTGAACAGTTATCAATTTCCGATGATGGTCGTGCTGCCGTTTCAACATTCGGCAGAATTTATCTCATTGATCTTGCTACCGGAAAAACCAAACGCCTTACGAATTCACCCTCACCTCGAGAGTTTATGCCTGCCTGGTCACCTGACGGAAAATGGATTGCATTTGCAAGTTGGAGTGCCGAAAGTGGACATCTTTGGAAAGTAAGTTCGAAGGGCGATTCTTCTCCTGTTCGTATTTCTGAATCGTCTGCTTTATGGATGGATCCATCATGGTCACCTGATGGAACTATGATTCTGGCATTACGCGCGCCTTTAGGATCGATGCGTTCCCTGCCTGAAATCCCAGCACAACAAGATATAATGCGCCCACCGGATACGGAAATCGTTAAGATACCAGCACAAGGCGGTAGCTACACCGTCATTGCCCGCGCTAACAATGCTCGCTACCCACACTTCACAAATAAGATGGACAGGGTTTATCTTTCTGCTATGGAAGGCTTGATCTCAGTCAAGCCAGATGGCACTGATAAGAAAAATCATTTTCAGATTCCTTCTGCAAGTGCTAATCCTTTCATAGGTGGTCCGCGCACCTATAAAATAAGTGGGGACGGTGCTAATATTTTGGCATTACAATATGACAAATTGTATAAAGTACCCGCACCCGCTGAGGAGAATTATAAACTCGATTTTGCCGTCAAATCTTCTTTCGAATTGGTATCGGACTGGTTGCCCAGAACATTTGCCTGGTCTGCCTCAGGAAAACATTTCGGTTGGATCGTTGGTAATACGATTTTTGCTACCTCTCAAAAAACGAATGGGATTATTAAACAGACTTCAGTTAAAATTGAATTACCACGCGAGAGTACGATGGGCACCCTGGTGTTACGAGGTGCAAAGGCCATTACCATGAAAGGTGATGAAATAATTGACAAAGCAGATATTGTGATTACGAACAATAGAATCACTGCCATTGGCAATCAAGGAGAAGTAAAATTTCCTGTTGGGGTTAAAATACTTGATCTAACGGGTAAGGTAGTTGTACCCGGATTTATCGATGTACATGCACATTGGTCCACACGTCCTGAACTATGGGAGCCTGAATGCACCAGTGCATATTCCAATCTTGCCTTTGGCATCACTTCAATACGAGATCCGCAAAACACTCCGGATATATTTGGCTATGCCGATTGGGCAAGCACCGGTGAGGTACCCAGTCCTCGGATTTTTTCTACAGGCCCATCGATTGGCGAAAGTCACAACATCCAGTCGTTGGAAGATGCCCGAAATTTAGTCCGCATTTATCTCGATAATTATAAAACATCATACCTTAAAATTTATCTGCCGGGCACGCGGCAACAGCGGCAATGGCTGATTCAGGCATGTCGGGAACTGGATATGATGCCTACCACGGAAGCGGGTGGAGATGCAAAAGAGGTAATCACCCATTTTCTGGATGGCAGTGCTGGTAATGAACATACGCTTTCGACCCAACCTATGTATCAGGACCTCATTCAGCTTTTCTCCAAAGCAGGCACGACTTATACCCCTACTCTGCTTGTTGCATTTGGTGCGGCACTTCCCATCTATCGGGTGTTGGCTGAAGAGCGACCATATGATAATCCTAAGATTCAATATTTTTTCTCTGAAGATGTGTTTCTCAGTTCAGCAAAACGAATACTATGGTTTGCCGATGAAGACATGAACTATAAAGAGGCAGCAAATGGATCGAATGAGTTGTTAAAAGCAGGTGGTCGTGTAGCATTGGGCGGCCATGGTGAAATGCAAGGACTCTCCAATCATTGGGAGATGAAATTAATGAACGATGGAGGAATGCTCCCCCACGATATCCTGAAAGTGGCTACACTTTTTGGTGCAGAAACGCTTGGGCTTGAGAAAGAGTTAGGAAGTCTTGAAGTGAGTAAATTGGCCGACTTGGTGATTTTGGATAAAGATCCGTTAGAAAATATACGGAATACCACCACCATTAAATATGTGATGAAAAACGGTAAACTATACGATGGCGGTAATCTCGATGAGGTTTGGCCAGAAGAAAAAAAATTACCTGAAATGTGGTGGCATTTAAAAAAGTAATCTTATGAAGCATCTTTACTTTTTACTTTTACTTGCCATTATAGGTTGCAAGATCTCCAAACCTGAGTACGATATCGTATTCACTAACGGAACCATTGTGGATGGTTTAGGAAACCCCCGTTTTATCGGGGATGTTGCGATCATAGGCGATAAAATTGTACTTATTACCAAAGACAAAATCAATCCATCGAAATCTGATACAGTTATCGACATTCAAGGAAAAATCATTTCTCCTGGGTTTATCGACAGCCATGCTCACATTCAAACAACCATCCATGAATACCCACAGCCGGAAAATTTTCTAAGGCAAGGTATCACCACCATTTGCGCAAGCCTTCATAGTGGTGATCAACCTTATCCGATTGATGCCTATGCAAAATCATTAAAAGTGGCACCCAATGTTGCTTTCTTCTCTGGATTAAATTGGACAAGAAAGAAAGTAATTGGTTTAGAAAACAGACCAGCCACCAACGAAGAACTAGATAGCATGAAATATTATGTAGAGCAATCTATGAAACAAGGCGCTCTGGGCTTTTCAGTAGGCCAAATCTATGTGCCCGGTTTATATTCTTCCACCGAAGAAATTATTGAGCTATCCAAAGTGGCCGCAAAATATCATGGGATCTATATTACCCACATGCGAAACGAAGGTAGTGGATTACTTTCTTCCATTCGCGAAACCATTCGCATTGCCAAAGAAGCAAAAATGCCCGCACAAATCAATCACTTCAAAGCAGCGGGAGTTGAGCAGTTTGGATTTGCCAGTAAAGGATTGGAAATTGTTGATTCCGCCAGAAGGGCAGGCATTGATATCACGGTAGATGTCTATCCTTACACAGCGGCCAACACCTATTCGTATATTTTATTTCCGCCCTGGGCACTGGATGGGGGAACTGCCGAATTAGCCAAGCGATTAAGGGACGCGAAGCTTCGAAAGCAAATCGAAGCCGAAATGAAGGATATTATTTTAAAGGATGAAACTGGAGAAGATTTATGGCGCATTCAATTCAACAGCATTCCATCGGATACATCATTTAATGGCAAAACATTAGAAGACTATGTAAAAGCTCATGGTTATAAAAATAATCTCGATGGTGGAATACTAGCCATCATCGATCTTGAACTTAAGGGCGGCTTCCTGGCAATCTATCATGAGATGGATGAGCAGGATGTAATCCATATTTTGAAGTACCCATATTCCATGATTGAGACAGATGGAGATCTTGTGAATCCTGAAAAAAGCATATTTCCTCACCCTCGCTCCTTTGGATCTTTCCCCAGAGTGATTGCACACTACGTTCGCGAATTGAAAGTACTGACATTAGAAGAAGCCATTAAAAAAATGACTTCTATGCCAGCAAACCAAATCAAACAAGTTGATCGAGGAAAGATTTCAGAAGGTGCTTTTGCTGACCTGATCATATTTGATGAAAATAAACTTCAGGATAAAGCCACCTACACCAATTCACAGCAATACGCAGAAGGCATTGAGCAGATGTTAATCAATGGTGAATTTGTCATAAAAGATTCAAAGCTCACTCACAAGACACCCGGGCAATGGATTCGCAGGTAAAAAAAGAGATGAGAATATTTTATATTATTATATTAGTAAGTATCAGTCATTGTTTATTGGGCCAGAAAGCTACACCCATTGCATTGGTTGGTGGAAGAGTTATTCCGGCAGACGGAACCGTAATGGAAGATGGTGTGGTGATTTTCCAAAATGGCATGATAACTCAAGTCGGTCAACGAAATAAAATAAAAATACCTGCTCATGCGATACGTGTTGATGTCACTGGTCATACGGTTATTCCTGGAATGATTGAAAGCAACGGCCACGTTACCTTCGATGGACAATACGATCACGGAAGTTATTGGCCATTAAAGTATGATCAATTGTACGCGATCGGTGTACGAAATCTTATTGCTGATTTAAGACAAGGAATTACTACCATCAGGGATACATTCGGCCCTGTGGAACCCATGCTTCAATTAAAGAAAAGTTCCAACAACGGTGACATTGCCGGCTCGCGATTATTCACCTGTGGATTGATTCTCAACTATGGAAGTTTTACTGAACTACTGAATTCAGAAGACCTATTAGCATCAGGCATCGATAAAAAACTCATAGTTCGGGCAAGCGAAGCACTCAGTCAACCCGTGAATGATGTTGAGAGCGGGAAAAAGATCATTCGTGATTATGCTGCTAAAGGAATTGACTTCATCAAAATTTCCGCGTTCTCAGCCACGGGAGAGCTTCCTCCTACCATGCCTTTCAATACATTAAAAGAGTTAGTCAAAGAAGCTCATCGTTTAGGATTGCGCACCACCACGCATGCAATGAGTCCAGCGAGCATAGAGGCTTCTATTGATGCCGGATCGGATGCCATCGAACATCCAGAGTTTGTTTCCGGATCGGTTGCGGGGGCCGATACTGTAATCACTCCCGAGCTTGCCCGTAAAATGGCGAAACATAAAACGTATGCCATTCCATTGAAGATCGCCTTTGATATATACGAACGTTATTATAGAAACCCTACTTTGCTTCGCTCTGACCCTCATCATAATGACGTGCCTCCAGAAATGTTGGATGAAGGAATCCGTGGCGTTGAGCATGCATTAAAACAAAATCCAACCCTTGCCAATCGCTTCAAACGCAGCGATGCATTATTCAATACAAACCTTAAGACATTGATGGATGCAGGCGTACCCATTGCCATGGGAACCGATCGTGGCACCCGACTGAACTATCATCAGGCTGGTAACCACATCGATGAATTGGAAATCTATGTAAAGCTGGGGATGTCGCCTATGGATGC
>CANIVF010000132.1 GCA_947470895.1 Bacteroidota bacterium | reverse complement strand
GCTGAAGATGACCAGTTGCAATTCCTTCATAACCTGGACACCAACATCTCTATATTGAAGCTTTTTCCGGGAATCACTCAAAAAACGGTTCAATCCATTTTAAATACACCCGATCTAAAAGCGGTTGTGCTGGAGACCTTTGGATCAGGGAATGCGCCTTCAGTTCCCTGGTTTATAAAAAGTGTTAAAGAGTCAATTGATAAAGGACTCATTATTTTAAATATCTCTCAATGTCCAGGGGGGATGGTGGTTCAGGGAAAATATGAAACCAGTAGAGCCTTGAAGGAAATAGGAGTGATCAGTGGCAGGGATATGACGGTAGAGGCTGCCGTTACTAAACTTATGGTGCTACTTGGAGAATATGATCAAGCCGTGGTGAAACGACTGATTGATACATCTTTGGCAGGAGAGATTACTCTCTAGTGATTATAAGGTTGATGCGGAGAGGGCGGTGTCCGATTTATGCAATATTCAGCTACCCATTGTTACAAAAAACCTCTTTTTAGGCTCTATTAAGTTACTTTATGTTTACCTTTGTTTCAGAAAGTAGTAACATTTAGTAGTAACATAAATCAGCAACTATATGAAAGCAGAATTTCAAATCACTTATTTCTTATGGAAGGCGAGAAAAGATAAGGATGGACTGGCACCTGTTTACATTCGCAGTAAACAGAATAGCGATAAACAGATTTCTTACAATACAGGCGTTAAAATAGATCCTCACCAATGGAACGTAAAGAAGAACGAACCAAAGTCTAAGCCTGAAACATTGGGAGATCTTGAAACGAAACTGAAGGCTACCTACAAGGATCTTTCGAATCAGGGTTACGAACCTACGCTAACCGATTTACTAACGCATCAAAACGATTCAAGAAAGCCAACGGATAAGAACATAGTAGCATGGTGCGATGATTATTTAAAGTCGCCATACTCAGCAGGGCAGAAGAAGTCAGTCCATACCCTTAAAACCAATTTGGCAGGGGTTGAGAAAAAGAAAATTGCAGGTTTTAATTCCTCATTGACTTTCGACAAACTGACCAAGCCAAGAATCAAATCATTCTTTGAATGGCTCACATCTCACGGTGTTGCTAATAATAGCCAGTACAAAAGGCTTCGCGCTTTAATTAATGTTGCCGAACACGCTAACCTCGTTATTCCGGACCTGAAAAGTTATGAGATGCCATATTCAACCGCCAACGCATTAAAACCAAGATTGACTTGGCATGAGGTGAAGAAGGTGATGGAGACGGAAGCCAATTCCGATTTAGAACAAGTTGCCAAAGATGTTTTTTTGCTGGCCTGTTTTTCCGGACTAAGGATTGATGACATACTTACTTTAAATCAGGGAGAACTCCATAAGTTCTACTACGAGCGCATTCAGAACAAGACTAAACAACCTGTATTGGTTACGATCCACAGACACAATGAAGAACTATTCAAAAAATATATTGATGGCGTTGGCTATGCTCGACAGACATTATCAGCAGCCCTCAAACCGCTATTAATGCGATCAGGATTAACGAAGAAGGTAACGAGGACACAAGCGGTCGGCTATGGCTTCAACGATGTCACGAAGCCTAAATATGAGGAAATCGCATTTCATTCCGGACGTAGATTTTATGCACGATTACTAAATGACATAGGATGTGCAGGTGAGATTACACGCGATGAATTAGGCCATAGTTTTAAATCGGTTACTGAGTTGTATGCCGGATCGCATGAACATAACTACCGCGTGGCACGGGTCCGTAAAGCAATAGTAGGCATGGAGGAAGCGATGGAAGAACTGGCTTTAATGAAAGTAGCATGAAAGATGATTTTCAAAAACTTTGCAGGGAAATAATATTTCTTCACGAGTATAGAATAAAGGAAAAGTTAGAACAATCTGAAATTGATTTAGATGAGCTTTTAGACTTCACCCAAAGTTGGTTAAATCTTGCTATCGAAAATGATGCTTATTGTAAGAGAAGCAACTTCTCGTTTGACGAAACAACACTCATTGCAGGCCTGAAAAAAGTTCAGACGGTTATAATTAGTTTAATGGACAAACAACAAAAGAATGCCCCACCGATGATGTTGATTGCGTTAGCATATCATGAAAAGAACATTCTTATCGCTTCACATAATATGGATAAAGTCGCAAACAAAAATGGATGGCTGAGTAAGCACTCAGGTAAAAAACTGAAGGATAAATACAACGATCTTTTAGATAAGATTGCAATGCAGAAAGCAAAGAGCAGATTTACAAAAGACGAAATAAGCCAGGTTAAAATTTTGTAACCGGTTCGCACCGGTTCTTGCAACATAGTGTAACGAAATTTACTCCCGTATTGAAGCAGGAGATTTACTCCTGTATTGAAACGGGAAACTAAAATCGTTATAATATGAATCTTGAAGAATCCATCCGGCAAATCGTATCTGAAGAATTAGACAAGCGCGATCAGTCATCGAAGCTTACCCCACAAGACCAATTTTGTAAAGAAAAGAATCTAAGCCGGACCACCGTGTGGAGGGCAAGGAGATCAGGCCAGCTGGAGACAGTTACCATCGGCCGCAAAGTCTTTGTTAATGAAAGTCAGTTTGGTAAAAAGTAGCGGTGATGGAATGGAAACCAATACCCGGCACTCACTATTCTGCAAGTGAGAGCGGAGATATTTTCAACACCAGCACAGGACGCATTCTAAAGCCCGTAGAGCGCGGCAACGGTTACGCAGTTGTGGTTCTTCATGATCGGCAGGAGTACGTTCACCGCGTTGTTCTATACGCCTTTACCGGAATCGTTGGTGATGAAGCTAACCATCTTAATAGAGATAAACTGGATAACAGGCTATGCAACCTCGAATGGGTAACGCGGAAAGAAAATAGTCAGCACTACTGGAGGTCCTTAGTTATGGAGATGGAGGCGGCAGGACAACTACGTTTATTATGAAAATTGAAAAACGACAACTTTTGAAAGTGAAGGGAGGGAGTAATACTAATACCTTACAATACTTGTCGTTTTCTTCTTCTGAGTTCATAAAGTGTCCTGTAAACATTGGCGACAGTCTTAAAGATGCCGCCAGCAGAAAGTTTAAGGTATGGAAAGACTTTCGTCTTTATGTGAGGTATTTAGACTTGAAAGTTCAGAATCCCAACGTAGGAACATTTCAGATAATCCATTCCGATAGGTATTACCAACGGACCGTGAAGGCATTGATCAAAAGAGACTGGGCATATCGTGAAGGCAGAACAATTTATTTACGAGCGTATCAGCACGTCTGGAAATCAATTGGAATAGCCCGGGTAGAAGATGATGGATTTTTGAGGTTCAAATACTGGAAGATTCCGGTAGCAATGTTCTCAGATCAACGTAGGATTCACGACAAAGAAACCAAAGAGGTAAAAGGTTACTTGAAAGAAATAGAACATGAGATAAGAAAAAAAATAACCCAACGGAAGCTGGCACAAATTCGCTATGCGCTTAAAGGAAAGGGAGACGGCCTCACGAGGGCAGATCAGGCAACGTATGGCGCAAAGAGTGCTGGCTTTCTGTTTGGGTTTACTTCCGCAGCTTCAGGTTCAAAGTTACGACAAAAATATTTTGAAGTCTTGCCGATGACACCGGAAGAAGCCAAGCCAAGATTTAACAAAGAGAGAGGGCGATTTGAAGAACCATGTAAAAAAATAGCATTATGATATCCGATAATAACCGCCTCCACAACGGACAGTTTGCAAAGGGCAATGTCGGAAAACAGAAAGGAAGCTCTAAAAACAAACTCAGGGATGAAATAAGAACTTTCTTAAATAATAATTGGTCAAACTTTCCTGAATGGTTTTCTAAGTTAAAGCCTAAGGAAAAAATTGATACCATGCTGGACCTTATGCCATACGCTGTTAGTCGTTTGCAGTCCATTGCTATGACTGATAGTGATGGAAACGACCTACCAAAGAATGAGTATTCAAATTTAGATAGTTGGTCAGATCAGGATTTAAAAACACTTTTAGAATTACAGACTAAATACAAAATTGATGCCGACTAAGATTCATATTTTCGCTGAGAATTTGCCCGATGGTGGGACCAGATCATGGTCCTACGGCAATCATTCGGCTTTGACTTTGGAGCAAGTGGAGGCCATAAAAAAAATGTTGCCTGCAGTCGCTAAGATTATTCAGGTCAATTTTGAATCGTCGCTAAATTACATCTACCCATCACAAGAAAAAGATTAACAAAAAATAAATATGGACAAAAAATTAATAGTAGAAACAGATCGTTTCCAAATCGAATGGCATAGCAACCTAGCCAAAACAAACGCGGCATTATTGCAGGCCGTCCATGAATTGCACGCGATCGCAAGCGAGAGAGATGCCCAGACGGCCATCGCTCAGGCCGACCGCATCATTCGCGAACGGATGGAAGCGCACCATAAAAAGTTTGTGGGTGTTATTCCAGAGGTGTTGACATTGGTCATGCCCCCTGAGATAGTAGCATTAAAAACAGCCCTATTGGAATTGAAACAGAACGCTTCAACTCATTATAAACAGGTCCCCACCGCAAGTGGCTTCCAATTTGTCCGCTTTGTTGATAGATGGGAGGTTGACACGGCATCACTTGAAACTTATTGTGAGCGTTTCTATCAGTTTGCAGATCCTTTTAAACTGGAAGTAGCAACAACTATTGCAGATGCTTTAAATCGTTTACCTATTGCCTACGATAACATCAAAGTGAACGCGTTCAAAACTATTGCAACTCACTTCGATGTAAAAACAGGTAAGGCCATTCCTGATAAGGCGTTTATTAAAAATTAGAAACTAAAAATCGCCTTTATACTTAGAGGCAACCACCAGGGGAGGCTGTGGTGATGATTTTTGTAACCCGTCTGTCCATGCAGGCGGGTTTTTTTATGCAAAGAATACTTGGCAATCTATTAAAGGAAAGCGAGGTGAGTAAGAATGGACAATTAGCAGGCAAGGAAATCGGTGGTAAAGACATTCGACCATCGAACACCACACTATCCGACTACGGTATAACCAAAGATCAATCATCAACATTTCAAAAGATAGCATCATTACCGGAAATGAGGCTATTTCTGAAATAATAGTAACACAATTAGTAACAAAAGCCATATTTAAGGCCAAAAATGGCATATTGGCGGAGAGGGCGGGATTCGAACCCGCGATACCCTTTCGAGTATACACACTTTCCAGGCGTGCTCCTTCAACCACTCGGACACCTCTCCAAAAAAAGTTTACAAAGGAAAAGATTAAAACTCCCATTCCAAAGGAGCGTTAGGTGATATTTTTGAATTAAAATTTTTTATTAAAGAAGTAAAATTTCCGTGACTAACGGACTTATTGGGTATTGTATGGCAGATTGCAATTTATTCCAAAGAGAATTTTAGTTTTTTTTAAAAAACATTGTTTAGAAATGATCAAAACATTTAATTTTGGCCACTTCAAGTATTATCTAAACCTTAAACCATGAAAAAATTACTTACTGTTCTCGCTTTTTTGGGAATCCTTGCATTCAGCACCTCCCAATCTTACGCTCAAACTGACACAACCCAAGCTGCCACCGAACAAGTTGCTCCCGTTGAAGCGGCCGCATCTGAAGTTGCAGCAGAAGAAGTCGTGGAAGAAGCTGAGCCAACTTTCCACCAAGCCTTAAAATCAAAGTTTATTGAGGGTGGTGTTGAGTATATGTGGCCAATCCTGATCTGTTTGATCTTAGGGCTTGCTATCTCAATTGAAAGAATTATCACGCTTAACCTTGCTACTACCAACACTACGAAGTTGTTGAGCAAGATTGAAGATGCTTTAGCAAAAGGCGGAATTGAGGCTGCTAAGGATGTCACGAAAAACACAAAAGGCCCTGTTGCATCAATTTTCACACAAGGTCTTATGAGATCATCAGAAGGTATTGACATGGTTGAGAAATCAATTGTTTCTTATGGTGGTGTTGAAATGGCTCGTCTTGAGAGAGGATTAATCTGGATCTCCTTGTTCATTTCACTAGGGCCCATGCTTGGTTTCTTTGGAACTGTAATTGGAATGGTGCAGGCATTTGATGCCATTGAAGCAGCTGGTGATATTTCCCCTAACGTTGTTGCGGGTGGTATGAAAGTGGCCTTGATCACAACCGTAGGTGGTTTGATTGTAGGTATGACGCTTCAGGTATTGTATAACTACTTGGTGTCAAAAATTGACGGCCTTGTAAACAGCATGGAAGACGCTTCCATCACATTAGTTGATATTTTGGTGAAACATAAGCTTTCTAAATAAGAATTTATGGATTCAATAGACATCGGATTATATATATCATTCATCCTCCTGGCGGTGGCTACGGCCTCTTCAGTAGTGATGCCATTGCTTCATGCGATCAAGCATCCTGCAGGGATGATTAAGTCGCTCTTTGGAATAGGTGGGTTGGTTGTGCTCTTTGTAGTTTCTTATTCACTTTCAGGTTCTGAACTTTCTGCAAAAGCGGTTGCTCTTGGTGTGGACGAGGCTGGTTCGAAAATGATTGGAGCTGGCTTGATCCTATTTTATTTTGTTTTATTGCTCTCAATCGTTGGAGTCATTTATTCGGAAATCAGTAAAGCCTTAAAATAATGGCACGCACAACACCAGAGATCCCTAACGCATCTATGGCGGATATCGCCTTCTTGTTGCTCACCTTCTTTTTGGTGACAACAACGATGCCTAATAACTCGGGATTAAGTATTGCTCTTCCTCCTCCTCCGGAGGCAACACCACCGGATGAGGTAAAGATTCAGGAGCGTAATATGTTTAAAATCCAGGTTAACTCATCTGATGCTTTACTTATTGAGGGAGTACCAAGAGAAGATATCTCTGACCTCAAAGAGGAAATCAAGACATTTGTGTTAAACAATGGAAGAAATCCAGAGAGTTCTGATACTCCTGAAAAGGCAATTGTTTCATTCAAAACCGACCGCGGTACCAGCCATAAGCGCTTCATACAACTTCTGGATATTATTCAGGCAGCCTATTATGATATTTATGCTGAGCAGGCTGGTGTAACGAATGCCAAATTCAGAGAAGCAGCATCCGACTTGTCCATTCCTCAGAATAAAGAAATTTATGATAAGGGCAGGGCAGGTATACCATTAAATATTTCTATCGCTGATCCTACCAAGGTGGGTAACTAAGATTTAATACTATGTCAAAGTTTAAGAAAAAGAATCAGGTCAAGCAGGAAATTCCAACCTCATCGATGCCCGATGTGGTGTTCATGTTGTTATTCTTCTTCATGGTTACTACTGAATTGCGCGAAACTTCCATTGAAGTTAAGCAGGGAATCCCTCGTGCAACGCAGTTGAGAAAACTGATGAGAAAGTCTTTAGTGGCGAACCTTTATATCGGTGAGCCAACTAAGCCAGCGCTATATGGAAAGGAACCAAAGATTCAGGCAGATGACGTGTTCATTGAAGCCAAGGATATTGTTCGCTGGGTAAATGAAAAGAAAAGTGAACTACCTGAGAATGAACGTGAACAGATAACTGTTTCACTAAAAGTAGATAGAGATGCAAAACGAGGTCTTATATCCGATGTAGAAATCGAATTGAGAAAGGCCAATGCAAGAAAGTTGCTCTACTCTACGCTTCAGGAAAAAGATGAAGCTAAATAAAATACAATTCTGATTTAAGGTACACGAATAGCCTTCCATGAACTGGGAGGCTATTTTTTTGGATGACAGCAATGTTTAAAAAGACATCAAAAATTATACATGCGTGGTGCATGTATGACTGGGCCAACTCAGTCTATAATCTTGTTATTACGACTACCTTCTTTCCGATTTATTTTGCGGCCATAACAAAGTCGGCCTACGGAGAATTTACGGTGCCGCTTTTAGGGCGCACATTCAAAAACACTGCACTGTATAATTATGCGCTTGCGTTCGCCTATTTGATCATTGCTCTGGCACTCCCAATTTTGTCGGCTATTGCGGATTCACGTGGCAATAAGAAAAAATTTATGCAGTTTTTCTGCTATCTCGGTGGTTTGTCATGTATTGGATTGTTTTGGTTTAAAGGAGAACAGCCAAGTGTGCTGTGGGGAACCGGTTGCTTTGTTCTTGCTGCCATTGGATATATTGGAAGTTTGGTTTTTTATAATTCTTACTTGCCGGAAATTGCTGAACCGAGTGAACGTGATTGGGTGAGTGCCCGGGGTTATTCAATGGGGTATATAGGTAGTGTTATTCTCCAACTCGTTGGATTTGGTTTGGTACTTTATTTCAGTGATCAGGGAGATAACTCATCAGGCCCTCGTTACACATTTCTTTTGGTTGGTGTTTGGTGGATAGCCTTCGCCCAGATTGCTTTCTTCTACCTTCCAAAAGGAACTGCTTCATCTCCTGATAGAAAGTCTGGTCATGTTTTTAAAACCGGATTTTTGGAATTGAAAAAGGTATGGGAGCAGGTCAAGCAATTGAAAGTGCTTAAATGGTTTTTGTTAGCCTTTCTGTTTTACAGTATGGGAGTTCAAACTGTAATGTTGGCTGCAACATTATTTGGCAGTCAATTGCTAGGTCTCCCGGACGATAAACTCATTATAACGGTTGTATTGATTCAGTTAGTAGCCATTCCGGGTGCGATGTCGATGTCTGCCTTATCAGGGAAGTTTGGAAATTTGCGGGTTTTAACTGGAGTTGTGTTGTTTTGGATTTTGGTGTGTGTCGCAGCCTATTCAGTAGCCAACATGAAAGAGCAGGGCATTGATGTAGAGTTTTATTTTTATGGATTGGCCGTTAGTGTGGGAATAGTGATGGGGGGCATTCAATCGTTGAGCAGAAGTACTTACAGCAAGCTTATGCCTGAAACCAAAGACACGGCATCCTTCTTTAGCTTCTATGATGTTACTGAAAAAATAGCCATCGTAATAGGGATCTTTACATTCGGCTACATTGATGAAACCTTTGGAATGAAGAATTCTGTTTTGATATTGATTGTATTCTTTCTGCTGGGGCTAATTTCACTTGGTCGAGCCCGTCTAAAAGAACGGCAGAATTAATTTCTTACGATCTTAGGTAAAGAATTATAGATATTAATATCGTAGATGCTTCACTGTTATCCCGTTGTTAATCAATTGTTTTAACGATTCAATACCGATTTTCAAGTGAAGATCAACAAAATTGGTGGTAACCACTTTATCGCTTGCTTCGGTTTTCACGCCATCAACGATCATAGGTTGATCTGACACCAATAGAATAGCCCCCGTTGGTATTTCATTGTAGAAGGCTGTTGAGAAGATGGTGGCCGTTTCCATATCAATGGCCATAGCTCTTATTTTTCTCAGGTACTCTTTGAAGTGTTCATCCCATTCCCAAACTCTCCGGTTGGTGGTATAAACCGTTCCGCTCCAATAGTCTTGATTGTTATCACGAATCGTGGTGGACATCGCTTTTTGAAGAGCAAACGCAGGAAGAGCAGGTACCTCTGGAGGAAAATAGTCATTCGATGTTCCTTCTCCGCGAATGGCTGCGATCGGGAGAATAAAATCACCGATATCATTTTTCTTTTTCAAGCCACCGCACTTACCAAGGAATACACAGGCTTCTGGTTTAATGGCAGAAAGGCAATCCATAATCGTTGCAGCGTTAGGACTTCCCATACCAAAATTAATGATTGTAATGCCTCCGGCAGTGGCGCTATGCATGGCCCTATCAAGTCCAGCAACTTCCACGTTGTTCCATTCAGCAAATTTCTTTACGTAATTATCGAAATTGGTTAGCAGGATATATTTTCCAAAGTCTTCCAACTTTATACCGGTATATCTTGGTAGCCAGTTTTCAACGATTTCCTGTTTTGTTTT
>CANIVF010000131.1 GCA_947470895.1 Bacteroidota bacterium | reverse complement strand
TTTGTGGATAACTTCTTTCTCTATGAGAATCAATCAGTTAGTTTCTAATGCATAGCATTAGGATGGTTTGGAATAATACTTGCTCAAAGAGCCTGATTTTCATAGAGTTATATCGAATTCTATTTTTCTAATGCATGATCTCGGATAATGAATCCGTGGATGACTCCGCAGTACGAACACTCAAGGAAAGGACAGGTATTGATCATATCTACCAGCAACAGTTTCACACGGTTGCAGATCCTATGCGTGAAAAGGGAAAGAAGGTTCCAGATCCTAAAAGCTGGATGAATAAGCGATTCATTTCGGTTGGCTATTACGTGTTGGTTGAATTTTAAAAGTAAACCTAAGGCCAGATATACTCAGCATCGACTGCCAATGTTGGGATATTAATAAAGTGCCATCCCTTATTTATAACCATAAAGAAATCATGTCTAAAGCACTCGCCTCGCTTCGCCTGGATTTGAATGATCATCCTGTTGGTTGTAACCTCTTGCCCGAGAAATTCACCATACCTGAACTTCTGCGACTCTATGAAACGATTCTTGGTGAAGCATTAGACCGCAGGAATTTTCAAAGGAGAATTCTGGCGCTTGATATTCTTGAGAGGTTGAAGGAATTCAAAACAGGAGGCCCCCATAAGGCACCTTTCCTGTATCGTTTTGATAGTAAGAAATATTCGAAAGCATTAAAGCAAGGCTTCAAGTTAGACTGGTGACCTTACTTCCGTTTCAATACATCGGCAATGGCTTTCTCTGCCAGAGGTGCCATCATTTGATATCCTTCCAGGTTTGGATGCACACCATCATAGCCCAATTCTTTTTTCAATCCGTTGCGTTCATCAGCCATAGCGGTAAAGTAATCGAGATATACGATGTTGTTTTTGTTCGCGTATTCTTTAATCATCTTATTTAGTGCTACTACTTTTTCTGCTGGCTCCATGCCGGGGTTCCAGGGAAAATCAAAGGCTGGTATAACCGAAGATAATACTACCTTAATTCCGTTAACCTTGGCTAGTTGTGCCATGGCGATCAGGTTATCTCTACTTTGTTCTAATGTCATTGGTCCGGTGTTGCCGGCTATGTCGTTGATGCCCGCAAGGATCACCACGACCTTTGGCCTCAGATCAACCACATCTTGCTTGAAGCGTAATACCATCTGTGGTGTAGTTTGCCCGCTAATGCCACGGTTGATGTAAGGTCTTCCTTCAAAGAAGGAAGGAACAAAATTACTCCAACCTTCCGTAATGGAATTACCCATAAAAACAATGCGATTTTCATTGGCTTTCGGTAATCCAATTTTTTTATTGTCTTCCTGAAAACGTTTTAGGTTTGCCCAATCCATAGGTGCTTTATCAAAATTTTTCTTTATCCATAAAAGACACGCATCGATCCATTGTTCTTTTGCTTCCAGGTTTACCATGCCATAACCGTGAACTCCCTTATCATAGAAAAATACTTCTACCGGCACTTTGTTTTGTTCCAGTGCAGTTACAAATGCCAGTGAATTGCCAACTGGCACAGCGTGATCTGTCAATGCTGACGTGATGAACGTAGGAGGAGTTTTTGGCGTTACTTGTTTTTCATTGGAGAAATACTTGATTTCTGCTTCTGACATTCCAAGCTCCTTTGCTTTGGTTGGCACTTTATCATCAGCAGAAAAAGTTTTGGTGCCGATTAAATTTTGTCTCGAACCCTGATGGGTAAGGCTATCGGTGAAGCTGATCACTGGATAATTTAAAATCATGAAATCTGGACGAAGACTTACCTTGTTCGGGTTATCAATTTTAGCATCGTCAAAATGTGTTCCTGCAGTTGCGGCAAGATGTCCTCCGGCTGATGATCCCAGAATTCCTATTTTATTCGGATTGATATTCCATTGCTTTGCGTTTTCGCGGACTAGTTGAATTGCCCGTTGTGCATCTTGCAGAGGTCCTATGCTTTTATCTTTCATGATGCCGCCTTTCGGTAAACGATATTTAAGAACAAAGGCCGCAATACCTTTTTCATTAAATTTCTTTGCCATATCATAGCCTTCGTGGCTGATTGCTAAAACACTATATCCACCGCCAGGGCAAATAACGATCGCTGATCCTGTTGTTTTGGCAGGATCTGGTAAGAATACAGTGAGTGTGGGATGAACCACACCATGAACAATATCAATTTTAATATTGCCCATCGGCAAGGTCACCAATGAAGTATCGATGGGAGTCAATGCCTTTTGGGAGTTTGGAACCGATCCCTTATAAAGCGGAATTTCTTTTTGGGCCATTGCAAGTTGGGTGATTAAAAGAAAATAAAGGATTAGTTGTTTCATACATTTGATTTGTGTTAAAGATAGATGGATCGAAACAAAGGCAAAATATATATTCTCAGTTTGTTTGCAAACTCTCAATAGTCGGCAGATTAGCGAGGAAGATCGGAGTTGAGATCGAGCTTCGAAGTATTAATTTTACGGACTTAAAATGGAAATGCAATTATGGTATATAACAGAAGTATCTACCTGACGGGAATCTTGGTCATTTTCTTTCTTTCAACGTGCTCGACAGACGAGGAAAGGCAATTAACCTGGTATAAAGGAAATTTGCACACCCACACGTATTGGAGTGATGGCGATGAGTTTCCGGAGATGGTGTTGGACTGGTATAAAATGCAGGGCTATCATTTCGTGGCACTTTCCGATCACAATACTGTGGCGGGTGATGAGCAGTGGGTGGTGATTCAAAAGAGTCCTTTATACGAAACAAGTTTTCAAAATTACCTGAACAGGTTTGGTGCTGAATGGGTGAACTACAAAACGGATAAAGGCCGCACCCAGGTCAGATTAAAAACCTTTGCTCAATATAAAGACAAGATGCAGGGAGAAAACTTCCTTATTATTCCCTCAGAAGAAATATCAAACTATGTCGATAAAATACCGGTGCATATTAATGCCACCAATATTCAGCAACTCATTCCTGCGCCCAATGGAAACACCGTAGCGGAAGCCATGCAACAATCGGTCGATGCTGTTTTAAAACAACGTGAGCAAACCGGAGTGCCCATGTTTCCGCATATCAATCATCCTAATTTCAGATGGGCGGTTACCCTGCAGGATATGATCAACCTGAAAGGTGAGTGTTTCTTTGAAGTGTATAACGGGCATTTCCTGGTGAATAATTATGGGGATTCAGCACGCATGAGCACGGAAGCGATGTGGGATAAAATCAATATCGCGTATGCCAATAAAAATCAACCCCTGATGAATGGTCTCGCTACCGATGACAGTCATAATTATCATGAGTTCGGAAACGCCTTTGCCAATGCAGGCAGGGGATGGGTGATGGTGCAAGCTGAAAAATTGGATGCAGCGTCACTGATCAATGCCATGGAAGCAGGAAGATTTTATTCATCCACAGGAGTCATTCTTACGGCTTTGGAAGTTGAAGATCGTGAACTGAAAGTAAAGATAGCAACAGAAAAAGAAGTGAACTATACGATAGAATTTATTGGCGTGCTGAAGAATGAAAGTGAACCGAAAATTCTCAAGACGGTGAATGGGAGTGAGGGTGGTTTTACCCTAACGGATGAATATCTGTTTGTCCGATCAAAGATTACCTCCAGCAGAATTAAAACCAATCCGTTTCAGGAAGGCGATTATGAGATGGCGTGGACACAACCGGTATCAATAAAATAATCCTGAGCTCAAAATTGGGATTGCGTTCCAGGGTGCTTTCACATCTTCACCAATTTTAGTTAGACTAATTTTTGACTGACGGTAATTTACTTTGCCGAACGATACCCTATATTTATTTCTTCTGAAATTCTCAGAGTTCGACTACATTCTAAATTTTAAAGAAAATGAATATAAAAGGAGCGTTTAAAATTCTTGGGTTAGTAACCGCAGGATGCACCATGTTTCAGTGTACGCAGCCTGATACCTCTCTAAAGATTAGGAAGGATTCGCATATTCTTTTGATCGGTAATAACCTGGGATCAAGGATGATGAACTACGGGCATTTCGAAACGGAAATGCAAGTGCGCTATCCCGACAGCTTACTCTACATCCGCAACATGTGCGATGGAGGAGATACACCCGGCTTCAGACCTCATTCTGGTCGTGTGTCACCGTGGGCTTTTCCGGGTGCAGAAAAATTTCAGACTGAATTGGCGACTAATTCAGGGAGCGAAGGTCATTTTGAAACACCTGACCAATGGCTCACCCGACTGCAGGCTGATGTGATCATCGCTTTCTTTGGTTATAACGAATCGTTTCAGGGCGAAAAGGGACTTGAAAACTACAAAGCAGAACTGGATGCTTTTATAAAACACACACAAGCACAAACTTACAATGGAAAGTCAGCACCTCAGTTGGCAATTGTTTCACCAATTGCATTCGAAGATCTTTCAGACAAGCAAGATCTTCCAAATGGGATGAAGGAAAATGCAAATCTATCGCTCTATGCGAAGGCAATGAAAGAGGTTGCTGCTCAAAACAAAGTGCACTTTATCGATGTTTTCGATCCATCAAAGAAATGGTATGAAGAAAGTGATGAGCGATTAACGATCGATGGTTCACAGCTTAATGATGCCGGTTATGCTAAGTTATCTATACTGCTTGCCGATAAAGTTTTTGGAAAGGCAGAAGCCAAAGCGGAGTTGCATCGCGATCTGGTTCAGGCGGCTGTACTGGAAAAAAACTGGATGTGGCATAATGATTATAAGATCCCTAACGGGGTTCATGTTTTCGGTCGCAGGTATGATCCTTTTGGTCCCGACAATTATCCTTTTGAACTCACTAAAATCAGGGAACTCACTGCCATTCGCGATACCGCTATATGGCTTGCTGCCAAAGGTGAAAAAATGAATCTCGATGCCGCTGATCTGAATACATCAAAGCTTCCACCGATACAGACTAACTACGATCCAGAAAAAAATGGAAGCCTTGAATATCTATATGGAAAGGATGCGCTCGATAAATTTAAAGTAGCACCCGGATACAAGATCGAACTCTTCGCTTCTGAGCAAGAGTTTGCTGATGTGGCAAATCCTGTTCAGTTATCCTTTGATAATAAAGGTCGCCTGTGGGTTGCCACTATGCCTAGCTATCCTCACTACAAGCCGGGTGATAGCAAACCCAACGATAAACTCATCATTTTGGAAGATACCGATGGTGATGGCAAAGCAGATAAACAAACAACCTTTGCAGATGGATTACATATTCCGGTGGGTTTTGAGTTTGCACCAGAGGGTGTTTATGTTTCGCAAGGCACTAATCTCGTACTCTTAACCGATACCGATGGAGATGACAAGGCAGATAAAAAAGAAATCCTATTAAGTGGTTTTGATGATCATGACACGCATCACGCCCACAGCGCTTATGCAGCAGATGAGTCGGGTGCGATTTACCTGGCCGAAGGAGTATTCTTACACACCAATGTGGAGACATCGTATGGTCCGGTGCGTGGAACCAATGGAGGCTTTTATCGGTACACACCTCAACGCCACCACCTGGAGCGTACAGCACAACTAGCCATTCCCAATCCATGGGGCATTGCATTTGATGACTGGGGTCAGAATTTTTTTGCAGAAACATCGGGCCCTGATGTGCGATGGATGGAACCGGGATCAATAAAGCCTAGATATGGTGTGTCATCACCAAAGTCATTTAACCTGATTCAAGAAGAACACAGAGTGCGGCCTACTTCTGGATTGGAGTTTGTTTCCAGCAGGCATTTTCCAGATGATGTGCAGGGAGATCTACTCATAAATAATACCATCGGATTTTTGGGAATGAAGGAACACACCATGGAAGACGATAGCACCGGTTTTACGAGCCATCATCGTCAGGATCTTGTAACCTCAGAGGATAAAAATTTCAGACCTGTGGATATGGAGTTTGCTCCAGATGGTTCACTCTACTTAGTCGACTGGCATAACATATTGATTGGTCACATGCAACATAATGCGCGCGATCCGCTTCGCGATCATGTACATGGTCGTATCTATCGCATCACCTATCCTTCGCGGCCATTGGTAAAACCAGCCAATGTAGCTGGCGCAAGCATCGCTGAACTGTTGGACAATTTGAAGCTTCCCGAATACAGAACACGCTACCGCACCAGACGTGAGTTAAGAGGTCATCAGGCAAGTGAAGTTCTTCCACAACTAAAATCGTGGGTGGCAAAGCTTAATATTGAAGATGCACGCTATGAACATAATCTGGTAGAAGCTTTATGGGTAACCTGGGGTTTGGATCAGGTAGATGAAAGTTTACTTCATCAGGTTCTTCAATCAAAGGACTATCATGCACGAGCAGCAGCGGTGAGAGTACTTCGTTACAATGGACATAAAATTAAAAATCAACCAGAATTACTGATGCGTGCTGCGCAGGATGAACACGGCCGGGTTCGGTTGGAAGCGCTGGTAGCAGCATCATGGTTGGATAAAGAAGTAGGCTTACCCATTGTGATGGAAGCGGGTAAAAAACCACTTGATCGGTGGATGGAAGACATTCACGCGGCAGCAGTAGCTCACCTGAATGGAATGTCACTGAAAGAGAAAAAAGAAGAAGAGATTATAACACATCTTAAAGGAGCAGAGCGCGAGTTGTTCCTAAAAGGAAAAGAAATTTTTGCTCGCGATGGTTACTGCAGCACATGCCATCAACCCGATGGTAAAGGACTTACTGCATCAGGATTTCCTGCTTTAGCTGGCACTCCGTGGGTTACAGGCAATGAAGAGCGATTAATTAAAATCGCACTGAAAGGAATTTATGGTCCGATAGAAGTGAATGGAATTAAATATTCAGGACAAGTTCCGATGACTCCTTTCGGAGGATTACTCAATGATGATGAACTGGCTGCTGTGCTCACGTACGTGCGAAATGATTTCGGCAATAAGGCTTCGGTCATATCAGCTGCCAAGGTGAAAGCCGTGCGTGATGCAACTAAAGACAAAACAGGTTTCTATTCACCAGATGAGTTATTGAAGCAGCATCCGATAGAGAAATAAATTAAAACTTCGTTAGCAATGAAACAGTAATTACAAATGACATGAATAAAATTGGATTCAACTTACTGGTATGGTCAGGTGGGCTACCAGACACATTCTTACCCATCACAGAACGATTGAAAAAAATCGGTTACAATGGTATCGAATGCTTCATGGAAGAAAGAGATGTTAATGCCTATAAGCAATTTGGAAAACATCTCCATAGCCTAGGCCTTGAAGCAACGTGCGTGTTGGGTGTAGGTCCCGATGAAAATCCCATTGGGGAGACGAAGCAAATCCGCGATAAAGCTGTGGTCAGATTAAAAGAAGCGATTGATTGCGCACATGCGATTGGTTCAAAAATTATTTGCGGACCGTTTCATTCTGCTTTTGCAACATTCGCGAACAGGCAACCACCCACGCAGGATGAATACAACTGGAGCGCAGAAGTGTTGCGTGCAGCCGGTGAATATGCAGCTCAGGCTGATATCGTGCTAACATTGGAAGCGTTGAATCGCTTTGAGTGTTATTTGTGCAATACTATGGACCAGTTGTCAGGATTGATAAACCGTGTAGCGCATCCCAATGTAAAAGCCATGTTCGATACCCATCATGCCAACATTGAAGAGAAAAAAATCGGTGACGCCATTCGCAAGATAGCGCCAATACTGGCCCATGTGCATATCAGTGAGAACGACAGGGGCACTCCGGGTGATGGACATATTCCATGGGATGACACATTCTCTGCGCTGGCTGCTGTAAAATTTAATGGCTGGTTAACAATCGAAGCGTTTACACGAAATGATCCGAATTTCGCCAATGCTATCAATGTGTGGCGCGAATATTCACACCCCTGGGATATGGCCGAGCAAGGATTTACCTTTATCAAACAGATGAGCAGCAAGTATGATCACTAAAAATGATGCGATCATCAAATCGAAGTATGTTTATTTTATCGGCATGCCTTCAAAATAAAACTACAAGGTTTCATTCCACTTTTTTATTACTTTAGAAAATGTTATCACAGAATTTCAACAACCTTAGAAATATCCTCCCCAAATAAAATCCAAGCTTATGCGTCATTCAAATTTTACCAAGGCCAAATTTTTACTCTTGTCGATTACACTGATTGGTCTGCTGGCCGTCTCGTGTAAGAATGAAGAGAAGCCTTCTAATCCTAAAACGGATAAGTTGAAACTGCCTGCCGGATTTCGTGCAGAGCATTTATATAGTCCTGCGGAACATGATCAGGGTTCGTGGGTAGCCATGACTTTTGATCATAAAGGCAGGATGATCACCTCTGATCAATACGGTGGCATCTACCGGTTGGAGTTGCCCGTGCAAGGTGACACCACTAAACCCAAGGTGGAAAAGCTCGTGATTGGAACAGAAGCCGATCGAAATGCCGATACCACGACATTGAAGGTCGGGATGGGTTTTTCACAAGGCTTGTTATATGCATTCAACAGCTTATATGTGATGGTGAACCATAACAGTGATAAGAACTTTGATAAGAATACAGGCCTTTATCGCCTTCAGGATACCGATGGCGATGATCAGTTTGATAAAGTTACGTTACTGAAATCATTTGAAGGAGAACCTGGCGAGCATGGTCCGCACAGCCTCATCCTTTCTCCCGATAAAAAATCAATTTATATGTCGGCAGGAAATCACGTTGATGTACCGAAATTTGATATTTATCGCTTGCCACCGG
Source organism: Bacteroidota bacterium (assembly GCA_947470895.1). Taxonomy (GTDB): domain Bacteria; phylum Bacteroidota; class Bacteroidia; order Cytophagales; family Cyclobacteriaceae; genus ELB16-189. Next base: position 1,214 of record CANIVF010000131.1, on the reverse strand, counting down.
TTTGGGAAGAAGATAATTTATTTCCACAAATTAAAGATCCAAGAGGTCATGCCAACAATCGCAAAGCACCGGGTGGCTGGATTGCACACATCGATTCACTAGGACAAAATTGGGAGTTGGTAAGTGCTGGCTATCGCAATGAATTTGATATCACGTTTAATGAAGCGGGTGATTTGTTTACCTATGATTCTGACATGGAATGGGATTTTGGAATGCCATGGTATCGCCCCACACGTATTTGTCATGTCACCAGCGGAAGTGAATTTGGATGGAGAACGGGTAATGGCAAATGGTCTCCGTTGTATCCGGATAATCTTCCTCCCGTCATCAACATTGGCCAGGGGTCACCTACCAATTTCATGAATGGTTCCAGTGCCAAATTCCCCGATAAGTACAAGAAGGCATTGTTTGCATTCGACTGGAGCTTTGGAATCATTTACGCCATTCATCTTACACCACAGGGAGCATCTTACACTGCCGAAGCCGAAGAGTTTTTATCAGGTTCACCCTTACCATTAACCGATGGAGCAATAGGTCCTGATGGTGCCATGTACTTCCTTACGGGAGGAAGAAGACTGGAGTCTGACTTGTATCGCGTTACTGCTAATGAAGATAAAGCAGCGGCAACTGAAGCAAAGGCTGAAACAGTAACCATCAATGAAGCCAATCAATTAAGAAGAACCCTGGAGCAATATCATGAACCTAAAATGAGAGCAGTGGATATTGCATGGCCGAATTTAAAGCATGAAGATCGGTTTGTGCGCTATGCTGCGCGCATTGCGGTGGAGCATCAACCCCTTGCCGAATGGCAGGATCGTGCTTTGAATGAAACTGATCCGGAAGCACTTTCTCTTGCAATGATTTCGTTAGCGCGTCATGGCAAACCTGCGTTGAAGAATAAAATCATTCAATCGCTGGTGAAGGTAGATTTTGATAAACTCACTCCATCCCAAAAGATTGATATTGTTCGTGCATTTGAAGTGATGATATTCCGCCTGGGCAAACCAGAAGGCGCAGCCAAAGATCAGGTAGTGGCCTACCTCGATAAACAGTATCCTTCATCAGCGAATGAATTGGACCGTGTGCTCAGCAAGGTATTGGTTTACATTGATGCACCGGGAGCAGTGGATAAAACATTAACGCTACTGGCAACCGCCAAAGATGATCCGATGGATAAGACAGTAAGTTCTTCCAGTGACCTGATCATGAGAAAC
>CANIVF010000130.1 GCA_947470895.1 Bacteroidota bacterium | reverse complement strand
GGCACTAAATCAATTACCTGCCGGATTACTGGTTTATTATTATTTTTGCTTCTGCGGAAGAGGCTCATTCTTTTAAGATTTAGACACCTCAAAGGTTTAAACTTTTTCCGCTACTTTTATAAAGTGAACTTTCGGATAGTTATGATTTACATTAATTAAACAATAAAAAAAGAACGTGGCACTTTTTGTCAAGATCAGTATTAGTAATCAAACCATACAAGCGATCCGGCATGGCGATGGAAACAAAGAGGAATTACTGATCGCAGATATGGATCATGCTCACGATAACATACATAGCTTAGTAAGGAATTATGAAACAGAAAGAGAACATAAAGGTCAGGCCATCACGTTTCATCCCATTAAAACAGTAACGATCAATCAGGACGGGAGTGGTAGCTTTACGCTTTATTTTCCGGTTAACATCTTTAATGGTTGCAAAGGTATTGATGCCAATTTCGATGACAAGGTTCACATCACCATAAAACTCGATATGGAAAACAACACTGCCCTGCTCATCGGAGAAGAACGGATGCCTGAACGGGAGCCAGATGATTGTTAGTATTTCAGGTTACAAATCAAGCATCCGGGTAAGTTATCAAACTAACTCACTCAATTCCTTGGGAAAGTCCTTGTGTCACTTTTAATGTTGAAGTCAGGATGTCTCTCTTTGAAGTTGAAATAGAAAAGTCTTGGTGTGTGGAGATTATTTTCGTTACTTATCCATCAAAATATGAATTTTTAAATTGCGAGAACGTGAGAGTAGATATTTTATTCATACTCGTTTCTACGTTAGTTTTTGTTTCCTGCACTACAAAAGATACAGAGACCAAACAAAGGCCAAACATTATTTTCATCATTTCCGATGATCATGCCTATCAGGCAATTTCGGCCTATGATAAAACGCTGATCGAAACTCCCAACATTGACCGGATTGCTAAAGCCGGCATGTTGTTCACCAATGCAAGTGTCACAAATTCTATTTGTGCACCCAGCAGAGCTACCATCCTAACCGGAAAGCACTCGCATTTAAACGGTAAAGTAGATAACCACTTTGCTTTTGACGATTCCAATGTAACCTTTCCGCAAATACTTCAGGCCAATGGATACCAGACCGCCATGTTTGGAAAACTCCACTTCGGAAATAATCCAAAAGGATTTGATCAGTTTAAAATCTTGCCCGGACAAGGTGTCTATTACAACCCGGACTTCATCACCAAAAACGATGGAGCGATTCGCGTGGAAGGCTATGTAACGGATATCATCACGGACATGACCCTGGACTGGTTACAAAAGGAACGAGATCCGCAAAAACCTTTTATGTTAATGTATCTGCATAAGGCCCCGCATCGTTCGTGGTTGATGGCCGAACGCCATTTAGAAGAATTCACAGGCAAATCTTTTCCAGAACCAAAAACCCTTTTGGATAATTATTCCGGAAGAAGCAGTGCTGCCAATGAAGCAGAAATGAGCATTTTAAAAAACATGTCATGGGCTGGCGACAATAAGGTATTTCCGGAAGTAATGGATGAACTTTGTATTCCTGAGATTGGCTTCGATAAGAAACGATATGAAAATGAAATGAGCAGACTTAATCCTGCTCAAAAAGAAAACTTCATGAAAGCATATCGTAAAATCAATGAGCATTTTAAAAAGGCATATCCTAGCATGAGTGAAGAGGATAAGATGCATTGGAAATACAATCGTTACATGCAGGATTATCTTGGCTCCATAAAGGCAGTAGATGAAAACGTAGGCCGCCTATTGGATTATCTGGAAAAAAATAAATTAATAGAAAATACCATCATTGTCTATACTTCAGATCAGGGATTTTATTTGGGTGAGCATGGCTGGTTTGATAAACGATTTGTCTATAATGAATCATTCAAAACACCTTTACTGGTATCGTGGCCCAACCGGATCAAACCGGGAACAACCTCTGATGAATTAGTTCAAAATCTTGACTTCGCCCAAACGTTTTTAGATGCTGCTGGTATTGCAGCTCCGGAAGATATGCAAGGCGAGAGCATTATTCCCATCCTGATTGGAGAAAATGAAAAGTGGACGAGAAATGCTGTTTATTATCATTACTACGAATACCCGGCAGAGCACATGGTAAATCGTCATTATGCAATTATTACCAAGGAATATAAACTCATTCACTATTACTTTACCAATGATGAATGGGAACTTATTGACAGGAAAAATGATCCTTACGAGCTAAAGAATGTTTATGATGATCCTGCGTATGCAAGTATTCGGGAAAAACTACACGAGCAGTTGAAAGACATCCGTATGAAATACAAAGACAACGACTCAATAAGCAATAATTACATTGATCGATTTCTGGAAGATGCGATACGGGGAAATGTTTTCGGAGTCTCACAAGAGAAGGCACAGCAAATTTCAGATAAACGAAAAAGTAAAAATTGATTGATCTTTGCGCGCAGAGATCAATCAAAATGATCTGAAAATAGCTTCTCATCGTTTTACAGCTTCAATCCCAGCGTACCTTTAAACTATTAAATGAGTTATCTTACATCGGTCACACACCGGAATCCGGCATGATTATGACCTGAGTCCTTTGTGGAACCCATTCTTCGTGAAACACGGTAGCCACTGCAATACGAATCGTTGCATAGAAAGGAGCCTCCTCGTAATACACGTTCAGCTTCAGACAGGTAACCATCAATGACCTCCTTACGAGACGGTGGCGACTTCTCTTCAATCATTTCCACGTAACCTTGATTGTCAAATATATCCTCACACCACTCCCAAACATTTCCGGCCATATCATATAAACCAAATTGATTGGGTGGAAAGGAACGAACCGGAGCTGTCCCAGAAAAACCATCTTCATTTAGGTTTTCATACGGAAAAGACCCTTGCCAGAAGTTAGCTTTATCCGAAGCCTCAGAAGCCGGATTATTTCCCCATGGATAGATCACGTCAGAAGATCCACCGGAAGCAGCCCACTCCCATTCTGCTTCGGTGGGTAGTCGCTTGCCTGCCCATGTTGCATAGGCCTGCGCATCGAACCAGGAGATATGAACCACGGGGTGATTCATTCGATCTTTGATCGTTGAACCCGGACCTTCCGGGTGACGCCAGTTTGCTCCCGTTTTCCAACTCCACCACTGTGAATAATCGTTAAGATTAACTGCAGTGCTAGTTATCTTAAAAACTAATGAGCCTGCTATAAGTAAACCATCTGCGGGTTTTGGTGTTCCTTCAGGCACTTGCTTTTTCAATTCATCCCAATCAATATCCAGTTCAGCTGTGGTCTTGTACCCGGTAGCTTCAACAAACTTTTCAAACTGAACATTGGTGACTTCGGTAGCATCCATGTAAAATGAAAAAACTGTTTCCTCATGGCGAGGAAATTCGTCTCTGCTTGATTCTTCGGATCGCCCTCCCATAATATACGTACCACCTGGTATCAGTATCATCTCATTAATACTTCCCGGTGACGTGTTGGCGATTCGTTCAGCAGGTTTCTTTTCCGATGGCTTGACACAAGCAGCCAGGATAACGATTGCTACAATGGCTATATTCTTTTTCAGAAATAACTTAAACTTCATGATCGTTTAGTATTCATACTCATCTTGCCCACCCCTAAATACGCAAAATCAATCTTCGAAAATAATCTTTAACCAGGTAAATCTGTAATCAGCATCAAAAAATATGTTCCAGTTGAATCATTTTGTATTACAATAGTATCATACTCTAAGGTAATATCATGCATTTTCTCTGGCTTGACTTCCAATCGCACTTCGGATAAGAATATCGAGCAGTTTCATATTAAGTTAGAGTCTGCTATATTTCTGTGATTATTCACAGCATGAACGTACCTACTATACCATTTTGTAATATTTCCCTTATCAACACCTAAAAAAACATGAAAGCAATTCCATACCTATTGATGTTCGTCATCCTCTTGGCCGGTTACGGATGTCAAACAAAGCCAGAAACACCGGAAGAGCCATCTGTTAAACAATGGCTCACCTTTGAAGGAAAAACGGATATGCCCAGGATTGTACTGGTGTCGGGCGATGAGGAATATCGCTCCGAAGAAGCCCTTCCACAATTGGCAAAAATACTATCGGTAAAACATGGATTTAACTGTACTGTATTGTTCGCACAGGATCCAACCAAGCCAGGAATCATCAATCCAAATTATGTTCAGAATATAGCAGGCCTCGAAAATCTAAAAACGGCAGATCTCATGATCATCTTCACCCGCTTCCGTGCGCTGCCCGATGAGCAAATGCAACACATTGATGATTATCTGAAAAGCGGTAAGCCAGTGATCGGCATGAGAACCTCCACTCACGCATTCAATTTTTCTAAGATTGATTCCACCTCGAAACGGAAACATTATAGTAATTATTATGATGGGGATGATGAATGGAAAGAAGGATTTGGTCGATTAGTATTAGGAGAAAAATGGATTTCACACCATGGCAATCACAAACATCAAAGCACGCGTGGTCTTGTTGCACTTGGCATGGAAAAGCATCCTATTCTTAACGGTATCGCTGCGGGAGAAATCTGGGGGCCAACAGATGTCTATGGTGTCCGGCTTCCTCTTCCGGGAGATTCACAACCGATCGTGTTGGGGCAGGTAATCAATAGGTCCGGTGAGTATAATGAGCAAGATACTTTATACGGAATGCGCTTCACCGATAATCAAGTAGCCGGTGTTGAGATCGAGAAAGATCAGGATGGCAGGGAAGTGAAGATGAATCGAAATGATCCGATGATGCCTGTAGCATGGACCAAGAGCTATCAGCTTCCTGGCGGACAAAAAGGCAAAGTGTTCACCACGACCATGGGAGCAGCCACGGATCTATTGACAGAAGGAACCAGAAGACTGATTGTCAATAGCGTATTCTGGTGCCTTCAATTAACTGTTCCTGATAAAGCGGATGTCGATATGATCGGCAACTATCGCCCAAGCCCATTTGCATTTAGAGAAGAACAGTACTGGACCGATAAGAACATGAGTGTGTCATCGCAGCAGTAAGCAACGAGCGATTCACGTCTATGACTCCACAGCCTGATCTTCAACATAAAAATCGATTATGAAAATAACTTCGGCAGTTTTCTTTCTTGGGATAGTAATGACCTTTGTTTTTAGCGGATGCAGTACCGATCCTGTTGTAGGCTCATGGGAATACACGATAGCTATTGAAAAGGAAGAACTCACGGGCACGATTAAGTTAAGTAAGACTAACTCATCCTACACGGGTGTCTTCACTTCATTTGAAAACGGATCGATTGAGCTTCGTAATTTACAAATCATAGGCAACACCTTGAATGCCGACTTTCCAATGTGGGGAAAAGAAGTTATGATCACTGGTGAGTTTCAGGGCGAAACCTTTCATGGTAAAATCATGATGGATCAGAAAGAATTTGCCATGGTGGCAAATAGACTGATAGAACCTGTGGAAGCCTTTGTACCTCGTGACGTGCAATACATTCTATCTGTTGATGATGTGGGCGACACCGAAGCAGACATTGATCATGCGGCACTAATCGATGACTTCAACATGGGTAACTATGAACGCGGTGAGTGGATCTACAATAACAACTGCATCACCTGTCATGGCAACCAGGATTTCGAAGGTTCAATTCCCCTGTCGCGTAAGTTTTGGTCGCAACCTTTCAAGGCCGGCTTCGATCCGTTCTCGATGTATCAAACCCTCACCCGTGGTTATGGTTCTATGCCTGCGCAGATGGCGCTCACCCCTCAGCAAAAGTATGATGTGATCGTTTACATTCGCGAGAACTTTATAAAGAAGAACAATGTCGATCAATACTTCAAAGTAACGCCCGGCTACCTGGCGAAACTTCCTAAAGGAACTTCCATAGGTCCGGAAGCCAAGCCTTATCATCCATGGTCAGATATGGACTACGGAAACTTCTTCATCAATACCTATGAAGTGGCCGATGAGAAAACAGGAATAAAACGATATCACTCTCCACGTCCAACGCCATTTAAGGATGAGGATTATCGGGAAAATAATTTTGCGTATAAAGGAATAGCAGTGCGTTTAGATGAAGGTCCCGGAGGGGTGTCGGAAGGAAATGCCTGGATGATCTTTGATCATGATGTGATACGCGTATCCGGTGGATGGACGGGAAAAGGGTTCATTGATTGGGAAGGCATTCTGCTCAATGACCAACACGAAACCTATCCCAGAAATATCGGTCATGTGCATTTTGAAACACCTGTTGGGCCCGGATGGGCTAATCCAACAACTGGTTCTTTTGAAGACAACCGATTCACAGCACGCGATGGGCGTAAGTTTGGCCCACTGCCAAAACCATGGGCCAACTATAAAGGATTATATCATCATGGAAATCAGGTGATCATCTCCTACTCTGTAGGTAATGCGAATGTGTTAGAAAAGTTTGGCGTGGAGAAAAATGAGGAACAGACAGTATTCATAAGAACATTGAATATAAGTCCTTCACAAACTGCTTTAAAGATGAGAGTCGCTTTGGCAGGAACGAATGTAGCACTCTCTGGCAAAGGTGCTTCGTTAAAAGAAGAAGGCGGTTATGTGATGTTGCATGTTTCAAGTTCAATGAAAGCAATCATAAAACTCTTCATCGCAGAGCCGGGAAGTAAAAAACTGACTGATTTTGTGGAGCGTTCTCTAGCACCTGAATCTCTTGATCAATATACTACCGGTAGTGAGCCTCATTATCCGCAAACAATCACGACTTCAGTGATCAAAGGCAATGAAGATGATTTATTCGCGATGGATCAGCTTACAGCTCCCTATGATAACCCTTGGAAGTCAAGAATGAAATTCAGTGGCATTGATTTTATGAAAGACCCTGATGTAGCGGTCATGTGCACCACCGATGGTGATGTATGGAAAGTAACTGGGCTCAACAGCGATATTGGAAAGCTAACCTGGAAGCGAATTGCTTCTGGCCTTTTTCAGCCTTTGGGAATAAAAGTGCTAAAAGAAAAGATTTACATCACCTGCCGCGATCAACTGGTATTACTTCGCGATCTGAATGGCGATGAGGAAACTGATTTTTACGAAAGCTTCAACCATGATCATCAGGTAACGGATCACTTCCATGAATTTGCGATGGGCTTGCAGGCCGACAAAGAAGGCAACTTGTATTATGCGAAAAGCGGACGACATGCGAGAGAAGCGCTCATACCCCAACATGGCACGCTATTGAAAGTAAGCAAGGATGGATCAAAGACAGAGATCATCGCCTCCGGATTTAGAGCAGCCAACGGGGTGTGTATTAATCCGGACGGAAGTTTTATTGTTACCGATCAGCAAGGTTATTGGAATCCCATGAACCGGGTGAACTGGATTGAAGGTAAAGGAAAATTCTATGGAAACATGTGGGGATACAATCCGCCTAAAGACTCCAGCAATACAGGGATGGAACCTCCTATGGTGTGGATCGATATGGAATTTGATCGCTCGCCTTCTGAACTCTTGTGGGTTGATAGTAAAAAATGGGGACCACTAGATGGAAGCTTGCTCAGTTTTTCATACGGATATGGTAAGGTTCAATTAGTACTCACCGAAGAAGTAGACGGACAGAAGCAAGGCGGTGTGATTGATTTACCGGGTGTTAAATTCCGTAGTGGTGTGATGCGCGGACGCTTCAACCAGGCCGATGGTCATCTCTATGCGTGTGGTATGTCGGCTTGGGGAACATCACAAACTTTACGTGGTGGAGATTTCTACCGACTTCGCTATATGGGTAAGCCTTTACCCATTCCCGTTAAACTTGGCGCAGAAGAAGATGGAGTCACGCTCACATTTGCCAACGCATTAGATCCGGAAAAAATGAAAGTCGTTTCGAATTATGAAGTGCAAACCTGGGATCTGAAAAGAAGCAAAAAGTACGGTTCAGAACGCTACAACACTCAAACCATGGTAATCACCGAAGCGAAACTAAGTGACGATAAGAAGACCGTAAAGCTGATCATACCGGGAATAAATCCGATTGACGTCATGACTATATCCTATGATGTAATGGATGCAGCGGGTAATGCGTTGAAAGGTAAGGTTCAAAATACGATCCATCATTTGAAGAAACTGAAAGGCTGAACATTAGTTCAGCAAAGTATAGCCTCCGATTGCAGATAAAATTTCAATAGATCATCCCACTTATCACATCCATCTGGCCTTCAGTAAGACGATGTAGTCATCGTCCTGTTGAATTATTTTGACAAAAAAAACAACAGCTACCAATGTAATTATGGAACTGAAAATGATTAGCCAGTTTCGGATGATGTTCTATTGCACGCTATTGAGTATACGTTGGTTCAATGACAACTTGCATTTGTAAAAAAAGTATCAAATAAACCAACATCCGGATTACCCTTAAAATCTTATTTGCTTAGGTGAAATGATGGCCTTGATTAGGTATTAAGAATTAAACCAATAGGCGCTCTTAATATTTTTAGCGATAGCCAATTTATGATCCCAATTCAAGAATAATAAAGGGAGGGTGTCCACAAAAGCAAATGCAAAAAGAAAGAAATGCAGGTAATCCTATTTAGATCGTTGGGAATAGTCTTTTAAAAAACTTCTTACGTAAAAAAACGCGATTGGATAAATAAGGTAAGATGTACTCGGTTGGGTACTTTTTAAAATAGCAATCACAGTCAACGACTCAAAACAGGGCTCAAATCATTCTCTTGATGCGCACAAAAACTAAATGGAAATTCAAGTTGTAATTTGACATTATAGATCAACAGCTTCCTGAACGATTAGATTTTGTTCTCAACGCACTTGAGGTACGCAGAAAAACCACTCCCTTCTTGAACTCCAATTTGTAAGATTACTCCTTTAATATTATAATTGTATTAGCATGAATGAACGAAAAAATTCTGATGGGAAAGTCCAATCGAAGTCTATTCAAAAGGATTCCCACCAGCATGCTAGTTTGGCTACATTTAACCTTGAAGATAATCGTCCTGAACACATCACGCAGTTAAAGTGGCGGGATAATTTAAATAGTAGTTCCCTTACCAATAATTTACCATCGCCTGCGATCAATAACGGAGTCTCTTCCATTCAACTGAAAAGCCTATCTAAAAACAGCACACTTCAGGCGAAGGAGGGCGGTCAGCTATCGAACACCAAACCGTCCTATTCATCGCTGCAGATGAAATCGAATCATCCTGAGCGAAAGGGTAAAAATCAGCCCCTTAAAGGGGAAGTCTCATTCACAGATAACCGTGTCTCTGCGGTTCAACTAAAACCAAGATCGAATCCGGCTGCCATGGCTGGAAATGTGGCACAACTAAAAGAAGTAGGCCAGGTTGCTGAAAAAATATTAATCGAACAATCCATCGGGATGTCGCACACACCAACACAATTGGTTTCCAGTGGAGTAAATGGTTCCACATCATCGACCCAGCTAAAGTCGAATAACTCAGGCTTACCTGCTAAGCTAAAATCGGGTATAGAAAACTTATCCGGACAATCGATGCACGATGTCACTGTGCATAAAAATTCCAATAAGCCTGCACAGCTCAATGCGCATGCCTATGCACAAGGAACAAACATTCATGTGGCACCAGGTCAGGAAAAACACCTGCCCCATGAAGCATGGCATGTTGCCCAGCAAAAACAAGGTAGAGTAAAACCTACCCGCCAACTAAAGGGAAAGGTAGCGATCAATGATGATAGCGGCCTTGAACAAGAGGCCGATACCATGGGACGCAAGGCTCTGGAAGTTGGGCAAAATAGTTACCAACCGCAGCTGAATGAATCCGCTGCCGAGGGGGGTGTTCAGTTCAAGTTGAAGGATGCCGGTTCTTCATTCTTCGAAAAAAGAATGGGATCAGGTTCAAACGGACTAGGTTCGATTTCTTCCAATAATTCCCCTTTTCAGCTGAAGTGGTATGACTTTATTCCTAACCCCTTTTCCAGCAAAAAAGAAACGCCACAACCGAAACCACAGGCTCCT
>CANIVF010000129.1 GCA_947470895.1 Bacteroidota bacterium | reverse complement strand
GATTAATCCTGGCGGGTTGCTCCTCAGCATTGCCCGCTTCCGCTTCATCCGGTAATCAAATGTAAAGCGATTTCAGGACTAACTAAAAAGTGTAAATTTGAATCAGGACTTTTAACCAAAAAGTGTAAACTTTTTTCAGGACGAGTCAGGTATAGGTAATTTTTTCTGACAGCGAAATTCTGCTTTGCAATTTGTCGTCAACGATCGCTATGGAAATGGACATTGCCAAAGATTGAATTTTGTAAGTAAGTTAACAATAATGCATGTGCGCTATTTTGAAATAATAATCAGTGAGCCCTGGCCTGGATTAGTTTCCAGGATAAACTCAGTATGTATTTCCGCTGACCGTTGCTTCATATTTTCAAGGCCGTAATGCCCGCTATAATTTTCGGATTGGTTGAAACCCACTCCATCATCCTTTATTCGTATTTCATAATGTTCATGGGCTGAGCGCCATGATATTTCCATTGTGTCCATCTGCGCGTGTTTCACCGCATTGTGTATCGCCTCCTGGCAAATGCGCAACAAATGAAGTGCTTCTTCGGCACCCAGTATCAATCCATCCGTACCTTCATCATTCAACTGAAGCACCGTAGAAGGTGAAACAGCCATTTGCTGATGGGCAATCACCTTCAGTTTATCTGTAAAATCAGCAAATGATATTTCTTCTTTTTTTAATGCCCAGATCGTTTCACGTAAGTTATTGATCACATCCTTCGACATGGTACTCACTTCATCTAGTCGTTTATTTCTTTCACGTTCAGAAAGAGGAGCCACCGGGTGAGCCACCAAATCCAGGTTGGAAGAGATCAAACTTAATTGCGATCCCACTGTATCATGCAACTCCCGTGATATACGATCTCGGTCGTGTTGAATTTTTTGCTGCATTTCCAGGGCCATCAATTTCCTGCGATATCGCTGACGTGATATTAATGTAGCGATGATGGCGGTTAGTCCAAGGGTAATAATAGTTATAGCAATGTTGAACCATTCCGTTTGCCAAAACGGTGGGATGATTTCAATTTGCAAAACGGTTGGCGTTTCATTCCAGATTCCATCATTATTACTGGCTTTTACTTCAAAGCGATAATCACCTGGTGGAATGTTGGCATAACGGGTAAATCGTTTGTTCCCGGAAAGGACCCAGTCTTTGTCAATACCTGACATTCGCCAGGCATACTGGTTCTTAATGGGTTCCGTAAACTCAAGACCAGCGAATTCAAACGCAAGTGTATTATCGGTGTAATCTAACTGCAATTTCTTTTGGGCCCAGTACACTGTGTCAGACAGGTAGGGTTTATCATTTAAATCAATACGTGTAATTTGTACGGAAGGGATCTGTAGATTGTCCTGTATGTCTTCGGGATAAAACGAATTGGTGCCATTGATGCCTCCAAAGAATAATTCTCCTGAGCTACTTTTAAAGTACGCCCCCGTATTGAATTCGTTGGATTGCAATCCATCATCAACTGAAAAGTCGCGAAACGTTTTCTTTTCGTGATCAAACCGGGTGAGGCCTTTATTATGACTGAACCACATGTCGCCCTGATTATCGCGCAGGATTCCATAAATAAAATCATTGACCAACGGGTCGCCCATCCTGAGTATTTTCTCTATGGCACCTTGCTTGTTCAGAATATACAGGCCGCTGGTTGTGCCCATCCAGATTTTGCCCTCAACATCTTCACCAATGGTTTTCACTTGTTTTGACAATCGTGAGTTTCCTTTCGTCCAATCATCATGATCACTTTTCCGGATGTAATATCCATTCATGGTGCCTACCCAAATTGATTTTTCAGAATCAATAAACACACTGTTGATTACTTCGTTGGAAAACTTTTTGAGTATTTTAAATTCAGGAGCGTGGTTATTGTTGAAGTTTACGCGGAACAAGACTTCCTTGCTATTAAATAATAGTCCACCATCACCTGCTGGAATGGCAACAGGATAATTATTGTTTGATAAATTTTGAGCTCCTGTCTGTTTCAATATTTCAACCGTGAGGTTGCGGAAGGTTTCATTTTTATAATCGTAAATACCAACGTTATTATTGCCCGACACCATACTCAAAAACACCTGCGATTCATTGATTCCCGCTATCGCGTACACCATGTCGTTGGGAATAAACCACGGTGCCTGACCCTTTCTGATTTTTCTGATGAAACCTTTCGATTGACTGAACACATCCAATCCATTTTGGTAATAACCTGCAAAGACAAGATCATGACCATCGGCATAAACGGATTTGACAATGTCGCCTCGTTCACTGTCCGACCGGTAGTGCTTCCAGGGTGATGTTTTTGGTGAATGTTTTTTTAATCCATCCCCGTTGGTGCCAATCCAGATATTGCCTGACTTGTCCATGAACAGGGTTTGAACGAAGAAGAAATTATCTTCTCCGCCCGAACAAGATGTGTAGTGATTGCTAAAAATCCGTTGCGGTTCATTATACACATAAATTCCCTGGTAAGTTCCAACCCAAAACTCATCTGCATTTACCCTTATAATTTTGGTGACTGGATTGATTGTGGAGGCCTGCTGATTTTTATTTGAAGGAAACGACAGCACGTTAAATTTGCCAGTGTCTGCATTGTAGCGGAGCAACCCGGTTGCTATGCCAATGAGTAAAATAGAATCACTTACTTCGCAGATCCCGTTCATTTCGGACCCGGTAGTAACAAATTCAAATTTTTCGGATGTTGTGTTGAACGAAATCAGTGATGGCTTTCGTTGGGTAATCCAGATACGATTCTTACTATCCAATAAGGCATCCTTCGAATATTCATTATTGCGCCACGCCTCATTCCCTGCTGTTGAAAATTTTCCTGTTTGCCTCGCTGTTTTCTTGTCAAACTTTAACAAGCCTTCTCTTCCGATCCAAACCCAGATATTTCCCTTGCTATCTTCTCCTATGGGTTTATTAAACACACTATTCCTTAATCCATCATATCGGTACAAGGCGGAAAATTTTCCCTGTGCTGCATTATACTTGTCGAAACCCTGGTCGTGCGTGAGCCACATATCGCCTTCCTTGTCAGCCAGCATCATGTGCGTGGTGTTGCCACCGATAGAGAGTGAATCGTCTGGATTATTTCGGTAAGTATTAAAAGTATATCCATCAAAACGACACAATCCATCAGCGGTGCTCACCCAAAGAAATCCGGAGGGATCTTGTTGTATGTCCCACACAGTGCTCTGAGGAAGACCTTGATCTACCCCATAGTGTTTTACTTTTAGACTCTCTTGCGCAAAGAGAATAATGGGAAGGAAGAATATTGACAGCAGTGTGATAAAAGAGCGCATCAATCAAAAATACCATTAAAAAGTATACCGCATATGCATTATTGATACATCGTTCACTGCATTCCAAATTTGCCTAAACTCCAAAATGCATATGAAAACATCCAACTTGTTTACCCTTCTTTTAATAACCTTAGTTCCCCTCATATCTCAAGGGGGACCCAATGAAGACTTGTTAGCTGCCTGTAAAGTAGGCAATCTTCCTAAAGCAACAGCTGCCATAGCAGCCGGAGCCGATGTAAATCACCTGGAAGGCGGAAACCCACCGTTAACATCGGCATTCTTCTGGCCTGAAGTTACGAAGCTCTTATTGGACAAAGGGGCTAACCCAAATCTTGGAGATTATACACCTCTGATGCAGGCATCGTTATATTATTCAACAGACGTTTTAAAAATGTTATTGGATGCTGGAGCCGATCCGAATAAGGCAACACTCATGGATCCGAGTGTCACCTTTAAAACGCTTATAGCAAATGAAAAAGCAAAAGGAAAGGCTGCGAATCAATCCTTGATAAAAACCTGGGAAGCGGTAATGGCCACATTAAAACCATCAAAAATTTATGCCTTGCAACAGACGGTAATGACAACGGGATGCGCTACTTGTGTGGAAATGCTACTGGCTAAAGGAGCAAAATTAGATCTTGGCATTACGGACGGAACTTTGTTGCACACCTTTGCGAGCGCTAATGGAACTGGAAAATCAAAAAAATTATGGAAGCAGGCGTTTCCAGCAATGCAGCCTGCCCTTTCGCAGTTCGGATTTACTGTATTTCCTGATTGGTATTCGGCCGACATGCCAGAGAATCGGTACGGAAGTCCAGAGCAAATGCTAAAACTTCTGTTGGGCAAAGGATTAAATATCAACGAAAAAAATAAAGGGCTTGATGGTATGAAACCACGCACCCCCTTAGAGATGGCTTTGAATACGGGTTTAGGGAATTTGAAAGAAGTTATGCTTGCCCTGATCAATAACGGTGCAGATGTAAAGATGGTGAGTGAAGTTTATGGGCCGATGATTTTTCCGGCAACACAAATTGGTTATCCCGAAGTGGTAAAGGCGATGGTAGAAAAGGGTGCTGATATCAACGCAGAAGGTAGCTTCTTTGGACAAACGGAGGGTGCATTATTGAAGGGTTATACCCCGTTAAACATTGCTGCTTATAAAGATAATTTGGAGTTAGTAAAGTATTTAATTGGTGCAGGAGCTAAAGTAGACATTGGTGTTGAAGGAAAATTCTTCAACTCTAAAACCAGTTGCCTGACCAAAGTTTCAGACAAGACGGCCATTTACTACGCTATTGAGAACGGCAATGTGGAAATGGTAAAATTTATGGTGGATGCAGATGTTAAGTGGTGGAAGCGAGTGAAGGTTGATCAGATCAAAGAACGCTCTGTTTCGCAAGGTATAAATGGTGTGGGGCAGGGAGTAATCATATACAGTACCAGCTGCTTTGAAGCAGGCGAATACACGCCATCACTCTATGTTAATGCTGTGACAAAAAATAAAAAGACTACCGCCAGTCAAAATGGGGGACTAAGTCAGGAGCAAACAGACGGGTTAACAGAATTAAAAGCTGCTATGAAGGCAAAAGGTATTTAGTTTAGGAGTTGTGTTTAATTAAAGGAAAGCCCCTTTTCGGAGGGGCTTTTGCATTATGCTGACCTCCCGGATTTATTCACAATATCATCGAGTTTTACTACATTGTACTGTGATCTGATTTTTTTCCTATCTTAAATTGCATTTTAAAATATATCCATAGTCACCATGCTTATTACATTCAGAAAAACCATCATTGCCTGTTTTATAATAGTGCCCACACTTGTTCTTCTATTCTCTTTTCAGAAACCCGAACAGAAGGGGGATGGACCAATAGAAATAGGCACAGGTCGTATTGACATTACTCCGGAATACCCCGTTCGCCTTACGGGATATGGCAACCGCACCAACGTGTATGACAGTGTAGAACAAAAGCTTTGGGGCAAAGTGTTGGTGCTTGATCAGAAGGGAAAGCAGCCGATGATTTGGTTGACTCTGGATCTGGTGGGCTTCCCCGTTTTTTTTGCGGATGAATTATTTGCACGACTTGCACCTAAAATAGGATTGAAGGATCGCGCCCAATTAGTGATTTCTGCCACGCATACCCATAACGGACCGGAGACCGGAGTGCTGCTTAATATTTTTGGATCAACTCTTCCTCCGAATCAATTGGCGGATGTAAGAATTTATCGTGATAACCTGTTGAATAAACTGGAGAAACTTGTTGTGGATGCGTATAAATCGAAAGCTGCTGGCAAATTAAGTTGGGCTATCGGCAATGCCACGTTTGCTATGAATCGCAGGGTTCTGGAGAATGGCAAATGGAAAGACTTTGGAGAAACTCCCGATGGACCGGTAGATAATAACTTACCAGTATTGCGTGCTACTGATCTTCAAGGGAAAACTATTGCCCTGCTTCTTAATTATGCGTGCCATGGTACTACATTAGTGCCCGAACATAACTTTGTTCATGGTGATTGGATGGGAGCAGCACAACAGATGCTGGAAGAAAAATATCCGGGCGCCAATGCGATGGTGGCACTGGGTTGTGCTGGTGATGCAAATCCTACACCGCGCGGAGAGTTTAAACATGTGAGTCAGCATGCGGTGATGATTGCAAATGAGATCAGTGCACTGATGAGTGCCAATAAGTTTATTGCGCTTAATTCCATCCCGGTTGGTAAAATGAAGAAGGTAGAGCTCACCTTCCTGCATGTGCCCGATGCGAAGGAATTTGCAGCGCAATCAAAACTGGATGCTGCCCCGGGATTATATGCACGCAACAGCCTTGAAATTTTGGCGCGCGGTGGTTCTATTTCCAATACGATGTCGTATCCTATTTATGTATGGAGTTTTGGCAATCAGCTGGCGATTGTATTTCTCGGTGGTGAAGTGGTGGTGGATTATAGCTTGCGCATCAAACGGGAGTTTAGCAAAAATAAAATGTGGGTGAATGCCTACTCCAACGATGTTTCTACCTACATCGCTTCGAAAAGATTATTTGCCGAAGGTGGTTATGAAGTAGATGGTTCTATGCCATACTACAATCATCCTTCTCGCCTCACTGAAGATACAGAAGAACGGGTGATGAAGACCATTCATGAACTGATGCCTAAGGAGTTTTTGAAATAAACGGAGCACGGGTTGATAAAACAGAAAGTCCCTCTTGTTTGGAGGAACTTTCTGTTTTATGATGGAAAACTAACTTATAAAACAACGTTTACAATTCTTCCCGGCACCACAATCACTTTCTTGGGTGGTTTGCCTTCGGTCCATTTCAATACGATCTCCGAAGCTAGCACTACTTTCTCGATGTCTTCTTTTGGCATATCCAGTGCAAACTCCATTTGGGCGCGCACTTTTCCGTTGATGGAGATCGGATAGCTGAAGGTACTTTCAATCAGGTATTGTTCATCGTATTTCGGGAATGATGCATTTAAGATTGTATCGGTATGTCCGAGCAACGACCACAACTCTTCTGCCACATGAGGCGCGAAAGGAGAGAGGGCGATTACCAATGGCTCGATCACTTTACGTTTGTTACATTTCAATGATGTCAACTCGTTGGCGCAGATCATGAACTCACTTACCGAAGTGTTGAACGAGAAGTTTTCAATGTCCTGTTCTACTTTTTTCAATGTTTTGTGCAGTGCTTTTAATTCTTCACGTGTAGGTTCGGCATCACTTACTTTAAAGTTGCCGTTGTTATCGTGGAATAAATTCCAGAATCGTCTGATGAATTTGAATACACCATCAATGCCCTGTGTGCTCCAAGGTTTGGATTGTTCCAAAGGACCGAGAAACATTTCATACATGCGTAAAGTGTCTGCACCGTAATCAGTCATGATTTGATCGGGGTTCACCACATTGAAATAGGACTTACTCATTTTTTCAATGGCAGAGCCGCAGCTGTATTTGCCATCTTCTAAAATGAATTCGGCAGTTGCGAAATCAGGTTTCCATTTTTTGAAACCATCAGTATCTAATTCTAATCCATTGACTATACTGATGTCAACATGAAGCGCATCTGTTTCATAGCTGCCTCGCAACCCAGCTGAAACAAATTGATTAGTGCCTCTTACACGATATACAAATCTCGAATCCCCTGTAATCTTTCCCTGATTAATCAACTTCTTAAACGGCTCATCGAAATTCAGATAGCCTAAGTCGTGAAGTACTTTTGTCCATAGGCGGGAATACAATAGGTGAGCAACCGCATGTTCTGATCCACCGATGTACACATCTACCTGGTTCCAATAGTCGAGTGTCTTTTTATCCGCGAATGCATGTTCGTTATCCGGATCCATGTAGCGTAAAAAATACCAAGCGGCTCCGGCATGGGTAGGCATGGTATTACTATCGCGTTTCGTGTTGGGCGAAAAGTTGATCCAGTCCTGCAAGTTGGCCAATGGTCCTTCACCGTTGCCTGATGGTTTAAAGTTGTTGGAAGGAGGTAACTCCAACGGCAACTCAGTTTCCTTCATCGCATATGGCGCATCGTCTTTATACTCTACAGGGAACGGTTCGCCCCAATAGCGCTGACGACTCCAGCCTGCATCGCGCATTTTATAATTTATCTGGCGTTTGCCAATGCCCAACGCTTCCATCTTGTTTACGGCAGCATCGATGGCATCGCGCATCACCATCCCGTTAAGGAAATCAGAATTTTCTAAGATGGCATCTTTGGTAGGGTTGGCTTCTTCACCATTGTAATAGGAACCAATGATGTTAGTGATTGGCAAGTTGAAATGCTTCGCAAACTTATGATCACGCTCATCACCACATGGCACAGCCATGATGGCACCGGTTCCATAACCGGCCAATACGTATTCACTGATCCATATCGGAATTTGTTTTCCGTTAAAAGGATTGATGGCATACGCCCCTGTAAACGCCCCTGTGATTTTTTTCACTTCGGCCATGCGATCTACCTCCGAGCGGCTCTCCACATACTTCAGGTATTTTTCAATGTCCGTTTGTTGCTCGGGTGCTGTGATCTGTTTTACCAACTCATGCTCCGGAGCAATCACCATAAAGTCCACACCAAAAATCGTATCCGGTCTTGTCGTGAACACCACAATCTCAGACGTTGAACCTTGAACCTTAAACTTTAATTGTGCCCCGATACTTTTTCCAATCCAGTTGCGCTGAATCTCTTTCATCGACTCGCTAAAATCAATTTCATCCAAACCTTTCAGTAATCGTTCAGCGTATTCGGTAATGCGCAAACTCCACTGGCGCATTTGTTTTTTCACCACCGGGAAACCACCACGATAACTTACGCCATTGATCACTTCATCATTGGCCAACACGGTTCCCAATGCTTCGCACCAGTTTACATCCGTATAAGCCAGGTAAGCCAGGCGATATTGCATTAATATGTCTTGCTGCGTTTTCTCATCAAATGATTTCCAATCGGCAGCCGTAAACGTCTCCTTCGAACCTTGAACCTTAAACTTTAAATTTGGAAACGAGTGATTCACATTTCCTTCTTTTTCGAAAACAGAAACCAACTCACTAATACGTTCTGCTTTTTCTTTTTTGCGATTGAACCAGCTATCGAAAATCTGTAAGAAGATCCATTGCGTCCAGCGGTAGTATTTCGGGTCGCAGGTTTGTACTTCGCGACTCCAGTCGTAACAGAAGCCGATGTTGCCTAATTGTCTTTTAAAGTTGTTGATGTTGTCAGCCGTAGACACAGCGGGGTGGATGCCATGCTCGAGTGCATATTGTTCAGCCGGTAAACCAAAGGCATCGAAGCCCATGGGGTGCAACACGTTGAAGCCCTTCACACGCTTGAACCGCGCTACGATATCCGAAGCGATGTAACCCAGCGGGTGGCCTACATGAAGCCCGGCCCCGGAAGGATAGGGGAACATATCGAGCACATAGTATTTGGGTTTAGAAGTGTCGTTGGAAACTTTATAAACCTCCTTTTCGATCCAGGTTTTGCGCCATTTCTCTTCAATTCGCTTGATCTCGTCTTTCGTGTATTCGGCCATAGTAGTACAGTTCTCGTTTTCGGACTGCAAAAATAAGCCAATTCATGGGTTTTTGAATGGGTTGGCGGAGTTAGTTTTTTATGACTTTTATCTGGATGAGTAGGGCCATGAGATGTTTAACCCATTAGATGTTTATTCCTCAAATAGTCCAGAGCTTATGTGTTTGTAAAATTTATCAAAGATTCTTTAAATTATTTTTCAAGACTTATCGAATGAGGGCATGGTTTTTATTATTCAAAAAGATTAAACCATTCAGAATTTCGAATAATGATTTGTCATGTTCTGATAAAGTAAGATCGAGATCATTTGATCATGGCTTTTTTTATTCATGTATTATCTACCCTTGACTTGAATCATCTAAGAAATCTAGCCAACGACTTGTTTAAAACACTGCATGATAAGATGTATGCTAACGACACTTCCTTTGCAACATTTAATGTGGGACCAAGGTTGATTGTGGAAATTCCCTCTTAAACTGTAATGAATAACTAAAACCATCAAAATGAATAAACTAATTTTCCTTATTGGTATCTGTTGGTCATCCGGTTCTTGTAGCCAATCCTCAATATCAACTGAGGGTAATCCTCTGAAAAACGTAATCGATACGCTTCAAAGTAGAACTCAATCCCGACCTGACATGCTACAAATAGACGTGCTAACCGCCTCACCCGATAAATACAAATTTGTATTAGAGAATGATCATTTAAGGGTGATAGAATATACGCTCAAGCCTGGTGAAAAAGACAACCCACATACGCATCGGGCAAAGACTTCGTATGTTATTTCCGGTGGTACCTTTCGTGTGTATCCAGAAAATAAAGAGACTTTTGAATATGTGGAAGTACAGGGAGTAACGGAATGGAGTGATAGAACCAGTAAGCATTATGTGGAGAACGTTGGCAACACTACCATTACCTTATTGCTCACCGAAATTAAATCTGCCCGATAGAAAAGTATTTTATTCACACACATCCGGACTTTTGGCAGATCTACTGGAATAACCTATAATTCATGAAAGGCTGCTGTCTTTGTGTTTGACAGTGGGGAATAAAAGTGGCTCATGCGTTTTGGAATAGGGATGGACTTTTTTCAAAACACAAAGCACTTT
>CANIVF010000128.1 GCA_947470895.1 Bacteroidota bacterium | reverse complement strand
GCCATCAAGGAGAGCTATGACAGCTTCCCTTATACGAGTTATCCCTTTAGCAAATCCCATCCTGCCCATCTAAGGACCTCCGCAAAATTTCTGGGGTTGGACGCCCCGCCATTGGAACAAGCCAAAATCCTTGAGTTGGGTTGTGCGGCAGGTGGCAACATATTGCCTTTTGCAGTGCAGTATCCAAATGCCCAGGTCTTGGGGGTTGATATATCACAGGTACATATCGATAAGGGGAATGAGCTCATTAAAAGGCTGAACATCACCAATGCGACACTTACCGCTTGTTCGATCACGGATATCGATGAATCGTTTGGCCAGTTTGATTACATTATTGCGCATGGTGTGTATTCATGGGTGACCGATGAAGTGAGAACTAAAATGCTCCAAATTTGTAAGCAAAATCTGACGGCCAACGGAGTAGCCTACGTTAGCTACAATACATTACCCGGTTGGAATACGCTGGCTACGATTCGCGACATGGCCTTGTACCATGCCAAGAACTTTGACAAGACTGAGGAAAAAATAATGCAGGCCAAATCGCTGCTCGGATTCGTCAATGACGCGATTAAAAATTCAGATCATGCATATGCCAAGCTGATGATGGAGTCGGTTAACCTGCTCAAGAATAAGCCGGATTATTACATTGCCCACGATTTTCTGGAGTTAAACAATAAGCCCTTCTATTTTTCTCAATTCATTGAGAACTCCCGTTCTCACGGTCTTCAGTATTTGTCAGACGCTGATATCTCCAACATGTATATTCATAACTATCCGGCAACCATTAGTGAAAAACTGAGCGAAATCACGGACGTTGTGCGAATGGAACAATACCTCGATTTTGTTACCAACAAGACATTCCGATCCACCTTACTATGTCACGACAGTGTGCCGATAGACCGGACTCTGAATTTGAAGATGGCTAGATTATTCTACTATAAGATGGAAATCACACCCGAAGTGGAAGCCGATGCAGCTGTGATGCAAGCAGGAGTGGAAGCCAGATTTTACCTGGGTGATGATGTGGAAAAGACAATCTCTACTGAAAATCCTATACTCAAGGCTATCCTTTACATTTTGTCGGTGTCCAAAAAGTTTGTTGTTTATGATTACATCATTCAAATGGTGGTCGATAGACTTCCGGAAGTCGCGAAAGAGGAGATTGAAGCACAGGCTAACCTGAGTTTGCTGGATTTGTTTTTAAGGGGAAAAATCAAGGTCAGGATGGATGCATTGCATGTACAGACGAATGTGACCGACACTCCAGAGGTATGGTCTTATACACTGGCTCAGGTGGATGAACTTACCAACAGTGTCGTAACCAACCTGCATCATGAAATATTAAGGCTTTCATTAATCGAAATGTATTTGATCCGCTATCTCGATGGTAAGAATTCCAAAGACCAGATTCTGGACCACCTGATCGGTCATGTGAAGAAGAATGATTTTGAGGTAAACTACGGAGGAAAGAAGATTACGTCTGACGAGAAATTGAAGACAGTATTGTCGTTGGCTTATATGGATGCCGTTGAGCGTTTTGCGAAAAATGCTTTGCTGGTATAAAATGAGTTACTATTTTTTTGTCTTTTCAATATTAAAATTAAGGGGGAGTCTCTAACTACCTGGATGAAAATTTTCTAATTCTGATGTGCCGAATTTTTGTTTTGATTGAGCCAATGCTACAATCAAATACTTGGCTGCTATGATGTTACAAATAAGGCATTAGCACGGCTTGAAAACGGGAGCAAAGAAAATGAATTTAAATTTTCTCAAGCTTAACCTGACCCGCGCGATAAAAAAAATAGCACTGGATTGATAAGGTCTTAATTCGTTGATGCAAATAATAATACGTTTGGGTGCGAGAAATCGACCCGAATTTTTTTCCTTTTTGAAGAAAAATCAATGGCATTACCCGTAATATGAAATTCAATGAGATTTGTTGAATTGGATTACTATCAAAAATGAATGACTGAAAAGTGTTGATCAGCACGTTCAGATATCTTCTGGTTACTTGAAAATACAGGAACAATAGACCTCCAATCTTAATCGAAGAACACCTTATGGTAAATCAAATCATGAGGAGTAAAATCTTTTCAGAAGTAGTAAAAAAGCCACAATACTTACTTTTTATTTTCTAATTTTTACACTAACCTAAATTCAAAATTAATGCGGTCACTATTTACTCTGCTGATTGTTATCGTTTGTAACGCAACAATTTTCTCTCAAACTCTTCCATCTTTCGAAAAAAAAATTCTTAAAGATCCGGATGGAAATATTTTCTGGCCATTGTCGATGCCTGTAAATATGCAACTGACATGGCCCGATTCAAAAGAAGTAATATCTCTTACGAATGTTAAGGATGCCTCCATGAAAGCATTTGCGAATCCTATGAAATGGGATGGCCATGGTATTCATTATATCAAACACAGCGAGAATACGAATTCTGCTGTGCCTGAAAGAGAAATTTCTTTTCCTGTTTATGTTGACGGTATAAGTCCTGTTACCACATTCACATTGAAAGGATCACCGTATCTTGCTTCAGGTAAAGTATATTTCGGAAAAGATCTTAGCGGGTCTTTAAAAGCAACCGATGAGATGTCCGGTGTGGCTTCAACACATATTTCTACCAATAGTGCCGACTATATTCTAAATCAAAGCGAGATTAGTTTCTCAGAAGAAAACGAATATGTGATTAAATACTTGTCTGCCGACCGCGTTGGAAACTCAGAGGAACCTAAATCCAAAGGATTTATCGTTGATACTTCATCGCCTCTAACTGCTCATCAGACTAACATTGATCATCTGGATGATAAAATATTATCCCCGAGAACAGTGATAACACTAAGCGCCACGGATAAATTATCCGGTGTAAAAAAGACTGAATTCTTTCTTGATTCTAACAACCCAGTAGCTGGCCTTAAAGTTACTTTGGGCAATGCTAACGATGGTGAGCATGTACTTAATTTTTCATCCTTAGATCATGTAGGTAATAAAGAAGTAGTAAATCAACATCCATTTTATCTGGACGCGATCGCTCCGGTAGTATCTTCATCCTTTGAAGGAAATATTTTTAAATCAAAAGGGCGTGTTTATATCGCCAAAGCGACTACCATACAATTTACAGCTTCAGACAACAAAGCGGGAGTGAAGGAGATTGCATATTCTATTAATGATGCCGCTGCTAAATTGTATGAAACCCCTTTCAAATTACCTCAAAAGCAAGGATCTTTTACTGTTAAATTCAAAGGTACCGACCTTGTCAATAATAAAGGACCTATGGCTACCAATGATGATATGGATGATATCTTTCTAGATGACACAGCACCATCCATTTCACATTTGGTGGGGTTGCCAAAAGTCTTTACGAGAGACACACTATTTATAACCAAGGAATCAAGCATCACCCTTAAAAGTATAGATTTGGAATCTGGAAGTGCCAACATTGATTATAAAATTGATGCAGGTGCCTCAACGCTTTTTGAACAACCCTTTTTAGTTGCAAACGAAGGGAAGCATTCAGTTGGTTACACTGGTTACGATAATGTAAAGAACTCGGCATCCAAGGAGTTTTTATTTATTGTAGATAATACACCTCCCGAAATTTTCTGGCACACCAGTCTTAGTTCTATTGCTACTGAAAATGGACATCCTGTTTTCGCATCAGGCACATCGTTTTATTTAGCGGCAACAGATAAGGTGGTGGGAACAAAGGCCATCTATTATACCTTAAATAAAGCGGCTGAAGTGATATCGGCACAGCCGTTGCGCATCACAGCTAAAGGAAACTACACACTCAAAATTAGAGCGGTTGATTATTTGAATAATCAAATTATTTCTGATGACATTACTTTTGTTGTGAAATAGTCGATAATGTTATGGTATCTGTGCTTATAAAATATTCATTAGTTGATTATGACTCATGTAAACTGATAGTCGAAGATTTAGCAATTTGTGGAAATCATTATCAGATTTTAAGCAGAGAAACCTTTATGGATAGATCTGATCCATCTATTCTATTTACCCAGATCGCTATCAAGGATGAACAGAAAGCACAGATGCTAATACAATCAGAACTTTTGAGTTCTGAGAGCCCATTAAAAAAATTAAAAAGTCCTTATTGGATAAGTTTAATGAAATAGTTTGAGGATTTTTAGCGACTTAGTTATATTCGTTTTAACTGATCTGGTAAATGCCTGAGAATTTTGACAGGTTAAGTTACTGATTTGAATTTTGTGTTGTTGAACTGAAACGGAAATAGGCCCTGCTGAGTAGCAACCCGTGAAGGTTAAGTTCAACCGACTGGAATGAAAGCCCTGCCTTTTGTGCGGGGCTTTTCTTTTGGATCACTCCAGGCGTTTTATGCCTTACGAAAACCTTATGCTGCCTAAGCCATGGGTGTTTGATCGTTGAGTGATTGTAATCTTCTACCCACCTTTCGGTTACTTCATTTGCTTGTTCAATGAAATAAAACAGATTGACATCCAGCACATCTTCACGGTATGTTTTGTTGAAGCGTTCGATGCTCGCATTCTGTTGAGCAGCGAAAGTAAATGATAAACATCATATCCTAATCGGATGGACTATTCCTGGATATCAACAAGCATTGGCTAAACCTTTAAAATACCCAGTGACCAGTTTTGTCTACAGCCACTCTTATACGAAATAGTCAACACTCCTCCGGTTGAATACTGGCTAGCCCATGATTTATTTTAACGAATAGTCATTGCTATATTCACTTAGGTAAGCTAAAATAAAAAGTACTGCCAACTCCTTTGGTTGACTCAGCCCAGATTTTTCCTCCGTGGCGTACCACTATTTTTTCGCAAATGGAAAGTCCAATGCCTGTTCCGGGATATTCACTCTGACTATGAAGACGTTGAAAGACATCGAAAATCTTTTGACTAAATGCAGATTCAAAGCCAATACCATTGTCTTTAATCGCGAATATCCAGCTATGATCATCTTCTTTTGCATTCACTGTAATTTCTGGTACTGCGCTGGTATTGTATTTCAGGGCATTCCCGATGAGGTTCTGCATCAGTTGATTGAGCTGCGCGTGCCTTGTACGGGCTACTACAGGAAGTTGGTTCACGATGATCGAGGCATTTCTCTCTTTAATGATGAGCCGAAAGACTTTTACCACCTCCCGCATTACTTCATTCATATCCGTTTCTCCCAATGCATCGGTGTTGCTATTCACTCGCGAGTATTCCAACAAATCCAGAATAAACTGTTTCATGCGCCTGGCGCCATCTACTGCATACTTAATGTATTGATGAGCCTTGGGATCATCCGTGTCTTTGAACCGTTCTGCCAGCAAGGTGAGAAAGCTGGTTACCATCCGCAGCGGCTCTTGCAAATCATGCGAGGCTATAAACGCAAATCGCTCAAGCTCGGTATTGGATAGTTGGAGGGCATCTGCCTTTTGTTTTACTTGTTCAGTCAACGCTCGTTGCAATAATTCAATTTCTTTTTGATGGGTGATATCTCTATCATAGCAAGCGAGCCCCACAACTTCTTCATGATTGATGATCGGATTAACCGTAAGCTCACGCCACTTGCCCGATTCTGCTGATTTATATTCCGTGCAGGAGGAATTATTTTCAAATGCGTGATGAAAGATGCCGCTTAAATTTTGTTCTTGGTACTCGGGCAGATCAGTGATCCAAAAAATATTTTCTCCGTCTTCTATTTTCCGATTAGCCTTGGTTCTAAGTTCCTTCTGAAAGGCCTCGTTGGCTGTGAGCAATTCATAGTTCTTATTGATGCTCCAGATAAAACTGTTGTTGGCGTTGATCAATGCTTCTTTATTTGCACGCTCAAATTCTGCTTTTTTTTGATTGGAGAGGTCGTAGGAAACGGAAATGAGTCCAACTACGTCTTCTTGCTCATTGTAGAGCGGGGATAGAAGTGTATACACCGGAAAAATTTTCCCCTCCTTAGTTTTTCCAAGCGACTCTCTGGATGTTCCTCTGCCTTGAATGAGAATATCAATAATATTTTTATTTTCCTTGATCTCGTCACTTTCAATGGCCCTCAGGATAAACCGGGAGCGGCCAACGATCTCGGCTTGTTTCCAACCATATAATTTTTCCGCAAAGCGATTCCAGTATGAGATATTTCCATCAAGGTCAGAGGCCATAATCGCTTGCTCAACACTGTTGAGTAAGTAGGCTTGAAACTCGATGGTTTTATGTTTTGCAATGGTCTCTGCCTCTTTGCGTTCTAATTCTTGGTTGGCTTCTTTTAATTCGTTATTGGAAATCTGTATTTCTTCGCTGGTGCTCTGCAGTTCTTCATTGGCGGTTTCCAGTTCTTCGTTGGTGAATTGCAAGTCTTCATTCACGGTTTGCAATTCTTCATTCAGCGATTGCTGCTCTTTGTTGACCAATTCAAGCTCTGAAATATAAACCTGCAGCTGTTGGCCAGCCGCTTCCAGTTCATGTTCTAATTCGGATATCCGTTTGCCTGATTTTTTCTTTGTTCCATCGGTATTAAAAATCAACTCTTCCGGTGTCACTTGTTCAAAAATAATCAGGTATAATTTTGTTCCTTCATAATTTCCGATAATGGGACGTGCACTTAACCGCATGAATCGTTGCTTTTTCGCAACGATAATTTTGCGAATCGCTGACTTGATCGGTTTCTGATCTTTCAAACACTTAAAGAGTGTTGTTCTCAACATCATTTGCAAATCGCTGTTTACTATTTTCAGTAAACTATTATGAAAAGCACCTTGCTTGATGGTAAAATATTGCTGCATGTTCCCATTGATTTCCTGCAATTCATATTTTTCGTTGATCACCACGAAGGGATGCTCGTAGGTTTGCAGCAGGGTTTCTTTAATCTGTTCGTTAAACGCAGGCTTCACTACATTACGCGAATAGGCAAGTGCCTGCTTACCCATCTGGTATCCATAATAGGGAGGAAACTTCAGATAATGATTCGAACCATTTTTCTTTCGGTGAAAGATTTTATGACGCGAGTCGACTGTGCTGAATAAATCACTGAAACTGCGAATGGTTTCTGATTTGCCAAGGAACAAAATGCCATGAGGAAGGAGTGCATAGTGAAACAACGGAAATAATTTCCTATGCAGGCTTTGATTCAGGTAGATCAGCAGGTTGCGGCAGCTGATCACATCCATTTTTATAAATGGTGGCGATAATGTTACATCATGCTTGCTGAACAGCACCATGCTGCGAACTTCTTTGGTTACTTTGTACCCTTTGTCTGTTTTGATAAAGTATTCTTTGAGAAGCTTAAGAGGAATATTTTTCATCGCTCGCTCATCGTAGATGCCCTGGCGGGCAATGGTGAGTACTTTCTCTTCGATGTCGGTAGCAAAAATCTGAATTTTAAAGTCATTGATCTTTTCCTTTAAAATCTCTCTCAACAGAATCGCTATCGAATAGGCCTCTTCACCAGTAGCGCATGCTATGCTCCAGATGCGGATTGAGTCGCCTTTCTTTTTTTTCTTGACTAGTTTAGTAACGTTGTTTTGCAATGCCTTGAACGAATCTTTATCCCTGAAAAATTCAGTAACACTGATCAGGAAAATCGAGAATAACTCATCAAGTTCTTTCGGATTGCCTTTCAGGTAATTCAGGTAAAGTGCCGGGGTTTTAATCTTAAGTAATCCTAATCGCTTGGCCAGCCTGCGCTGTAGCGTAGGATGTTTATAGCGGGAGAAATCTGCATTTTTATGAACTGAAAGTAGCTTGAAGATTTCTTGCCAGGGATCATTACCGATAATCAGTCCGGTTGTTTCTTTTTTTGCTTTAGGATTTTTAATATGATTAATAATAGCCGCTCCCATTTCTGTCGTGAGCAAAACCTGATTTACTTTTCCGGTTTCAATAGCCGCCATGGGCATACTATTGAATTGAATCGATTGGGGGTTCTGGGCTATTACAAATCCTCCGGCTTTATGAATGGCCAGCACACCTTGTGTGCCATCGTGGCCTGTTCCAGATAGAATAACGGCAATGGATTTTCTTTTATACACATCCGACACCGAAATGAGTAAGCGATCGATAGATGGTTTAGCTTCTTTATCAGTAACGGGCTTTACTAGTTTTATGGTTTTCTCTTTTGTTACGGAGATATCGCAGTTATTGGGTGTGATGTAGATGTGATTGGTCGAGATCTTCAACCCGTTTTTTGCCTCGCTAACCGTAATCTGGGTGTTGCTACTCAGTAAGCGCAACAACCTGCTCTTATAGGTAGGGCTTACATGCTGCGCAATGATGATGGAGGCATTGTTGATGTGAGGCGAATAATGATGGAAAAAATCATTCATCGCATCGAGCCCGCCAGCCGATGCACCCACTACAATCAAGTAAGAAGGCTGTTTATTTTTCGCTACGACTCGCTTCGCATCTGCCGACTTTTTCATAATTACCTGTTAGATCGTACACCAAGCAACAACTATATGACTCCTTAAAGATTGTTAAAAGTCCGTCAATAATCTTACTTTTTCCCCATTTTTTTTAAGTAATGCGTTGCAGGTTAACATGATGGCAATTGATTTTTTTTACCCTATTAAGTAAGTGGAGTATAATTGAAATCTTTGTGTTTAGCGTGCTATCTGTATTTTATTCACTGGTGGTTTTAGGGAAACTAAAGAAAAATGTACTACCGAAACCTTCCGTTGATTCGGCCCAGATTTTTCCACCGTGGCGTTCCACTATTTTTTTGCAAATGGAAAGTCCTATACCTGTACCTGAATATTGACTCTGGCCGTGGAGGCGTTGAAAAATATCGAAGATTTTTTTACTGAATTGATTTTCAAATCCAATGCCGTTGTCTTTTATGGAGAATAACCAGTGGTTATCCTCTTCTTTTACGTCAATGCTAATTTCTGGTTTTGCACTCGTGTTATACTTGAGTGCATTTTCGATGAGGTTTTGCATGAGTTGATTCATTTGGGTGTGCCGGGTGTTTGGCAATACGGGTAAGTTGCTGTAGGTAATAGAAGCCTTTGTTTCTTCGATTTTTAACTTAAACACATTCAATACACTACGCATCACTTCATTCATGTTGGTTTCGCCCAGTTTATCCTTGGCAGTGCCCACCCTGGAGTATTCCAATAAATCGAAGATGAGTTGTTTCATGCGTTTGGCACCATCAATAGCAAAATTTATATATTGATGTGCTTTAGGATCCGGATTGTCTTTAAATCGTTCTTCCAGCAAGGTGAGAAAGCTGGTTACCATCCGCAGCGGCTCTTGCAAATCGTGCGATGCCACATACGCAAATTGCTCCAGTTCACTGTTTGATTCCTGCAGTTCGTGTGCCTTCTTTTCGAGTTTATCATTTAAATTTTTCAGTTGCAACTCTGCTTCTTTGCTATGGCTGATATCCTGCATAGCACCGATCATTCGAATCGGTTTGTTGTTCTCATTGCGAATCACATATCCTTTGTCATACACATGCGCATACGTGCCATCGGCCTTTAAGAAGCGGTATTCGCATACCCAGGTGTGTTGTTCAGGGTCACTAAAAATATCCAGCAGACTTTCGCGCACGCGTTCACCGTCATCGGCATGCAGACGCAGATTCCAGAAGTTCTTCGAGTTTGCTAAAACCTCCTGGAGTGTATATCCAAACAAGGTTTCCATACCACTGCCCGCCCATTGCGATTCATTGGATTGAATGTTCCAATCCCAAATACAATCGTGGGTGGCTTTGGCTAAAAACTCATAGCGTTCGTTGTTGATTCTGGATTGTTCTTCCGCAATTTTTCTGGTGGTAATGTTCTTGTAGAAGCAGGCAACACCCAAGACTTCTTCCTTGCTGAAGATCGGATTCACAGTCAGTTCAAACCAGTGGTTGCCGATGGATGACGAATACTCGCTGGTAAATGACTCCCCGGATAGGCCGCGTTTAAAGCTATCTTCAAAAAAATCAGAATAATGGTTAGGAATGAAATTATCCAGATTGAGGACATCGCCTCGCTTGAATACCTTCTGTGTTTGAAATTTTAGCACCTCAACAAAAGCATGATTGGCTGCCAGTATTTTATGGTCTTTGTCCATGCTCCAGATGTAATCTTCGGTGGTATTGATCAATGCATCTTTGTCAATCCGTTCAATTTCTTTTTGTCTTTCCTGTTCTTTGCGTGCACGAATATCATAGGTAACCGAAATCAAACCGGCTGGCTTTTGGTTTTCATCAAAGGTGGGAGATACCATCCCGAATACTGGAAAGAAATCACCATTTTTATGTTGCACTATAAACTCGCCCGACCAGCTTTTACCGTGTTCCAAGGCTGTGAGAATAGCTTTTCTTTCCTCCGCCATGGAAGGATAATTGGCAGTAATGGTTTGCGCCTGCCGACCAATAATTTCATCTTTTTTCCAACCGTAAAGTTTTTCGGCATGGTGGTTCCAGTAGATCACACGGCCGCTCAGGTCAGCACAGAATACCGCCTGCTCTACAATATCCAGAAGCTTAGCCTGAAATAGAATATAATCCCGTGCTTCCACTTCTTTGGTGATGTCGTAGGTAACGCTGATTAATCCCAATACATTTTTTGCCTC
>CANIVF010000127.1 GCA_947470895.1 Bacteroidota bacterium | reverse complement strand
ACTTAGCAGAAGAACTAACCGAATACGAAAACTAAAACCAGGCTGTGATCAACCGAAAAATCAATACATTTTTTAACTCAACTAACGACTTAACTTTTGGTGGTCACTTGGCTCCGGAATCAAGTGGTCACGTTAACCGGAATATCCATTTACCCTTGTCCTCACTGAATCCTTTTCCCGAAAGTATACTGAATCGATACTTTTAGATGATTATACTTTCAAATTAGTTAGGTTAACACTTGGGAGGTAATAATCACTTATAATTTGGCATTATTGCTTTTGATGTTCTGAATCTACCTAGTTCACCATTCGTGAATTATGGAAGCTTATAAAACCGTGAAGTATAATCAATCGTCTTCAGCGTATGTCCGTATACTTTTTTGTAAGGACTATGAATAAACAATATAGCCGCACCGGCTGCTGTCATGGCTAGTGAAGTAAGCGCTACTTGTTCGTCAAATTCATCTGCTCCTTTTACAATCAACCGATTGACCTGATCGATGGCAAAATATCCTATTCCACCTATAAACAATAACCCCCCAAATCCGCGAGTAACATTTACTTTTCTTTTTCCTTTCACATAGAGCGATTCGATTGAACTAATTGAAAGTGTATCATTGGAGGTGATGATCTGCGTGTCGGTCAACTCCATAATCTTACCTTCTCGCTTTTCTTTGTTCTTCAGTTTACACCGAAGATACTCTCCTTCTGTAAAGCGGACCTGCACCGATTCTCTTTTAAGCAGGATGAGTTGCTTCTGCGCCATGGCTGAAACAGTTAATAGCAGCACGGAAAGAAAAATTAATATAGTCTCCTTCATTAACATTCGCTTTGACAAGCACAAGTTAATAAAGGTTATGAAGATTGGGTTTAAAAATTAAGAATGCAAAAAATTGAATTTACATACGCGGCTTCCAGGGAGTTTCTTCCACACCTAATTCCTGCGTCATCATACGGCAGAGTACGAATAGATAATCGGAAAGCCGGTTGAGGTATTTTATCACGAGTGGATCAACTTTTTCAAGATGATCCAAGGCAATCACCAATCGCTCTCCTCTGCGGCATACGGTGCGCGCCACATGACCCCAGGAAATAGAAAGATGACCACCGGGCAATACAAAGAATCGCATGGGTTGAAGTAATGTATCCATATCGTCCATCTCTTTCTCCAGAAAGGTTATATCACTTTCTGATAAGGAAGGAATTCTGACTTTTGTGTTTTCGGGCTCTGTGGCGAGTATAGAACCGATGGTGAATAATCGATCCTGAATTTCAATAAGAATGTCTTTTCGTTTTTGATTCACCTCCTGATCGCGTAGCACGCCAATCCATGAATTGAGTTCATCTACGGTGCCATAAGTATCGATGCGTAACTCTGATTTTGACACACGCTTCCCTCCAATAAGAGAAGTGGTGCCTTCATCACCGGTTTTAGTGTAAATCTTCATGAGGCAAAAATCCCGATTTAAAACCAAATTGTCTATAAAAATAAACTGGAGCCAAACGAGAAACCCTGTCAAAACTGACAGGGTTTAAGTTTTTTACTCTTGATTACAAAATATCAAAATGTTACTGAACAGGAGCAGCCTGAGCAAGTGTCTCCGCGCGTGTAATGTTTTCATTGACCTTATCCCACTCGATCAAACCGTCTTTCAGACGAATGATGCGGTGAGCATAGTGAGCGATATCATCTTCGTGCGTAACCATGATGATCGTGTTGCCTTTTTGGTGCAACTCATGGAAAAGGCTCATGATATCATAAGATGTTTTTGAATCCAGGTTTCCAGTTGGTTCATCGGCAAGAATAATAGAAGGCTTATTCACCAGAGCTCTTGCAATGGCTACGCGCTGCCGCTGACCACCCGAAAGTTCATTGGGTTTGTGGTGATGCCTATCGCCCAGGTTCACATTTTCAAGAGCTGCCATAGCCATTTCTGAACGTTCACTTTTGCTGTACCCTGCATAAATCAAGGGCAACGCCACATTCTCAAGGGCTGTTGCACGAGGCAAAAGGTTGAAGGTCTGAAACACAAAGCCAATTTCCTTATTGCGCACTTCTGCCAACTCATTTTCCGTCATATCACTCACCAATTGATTATTGAGCCAATATTCGCCCTGGGTTGGAGAATCCAAACAACCAACAATGTTCATTAGCGTTGATTTTCCAGATCCGGACGGCCCCATGAAAGCAACATATTCGCCTTTTTCAATGGAGATGGAGATATCCTGAAGGGCATTAACAATGTTGTTACCCATCTTATAGATTTTAGCAATGTGGGTGGTTTTTATGATGTTGGGCATAGCTCGCTTTTATTTTCTGTTGATGGATTCTGGTTTAAAAAAGTTCAAAACTCTATCTCTTGAACTTAAGTTCTGACTTTAGGTTTCAAAAACATGACAAATTGATGAAAATAAGTTGAAAAAGGTTCAATAAGTTGATCAAAATGAAGCTTTGGTAACAGATGTCTGAACCGGAATTTACTATACAGTAAATGTTAATCCGGATTAGGCTATACAGTAGCACGGAATTAGCTATACAGATTCACGAATTTAGTTATAGTCCCAAGAATTCCAAATCCGAATATTTTTTTTCAAGCTCGGATTGATTTTAATTGCATTGTAAATCTAAAGGGGAAACAAGCTCTGCTGGAGAGCAACTTGTCAGCAATAGGATTTACCGACTGGAATGGTCAGAAGGCTCTCTTTGATGGAGAGCCTTCTATTTACGTCCATTCCAAGAGTTGTATGGCTAAGAAAACTCAGAACGCGGTAGCGTTCTAATCTTCAGATGTTCGATACATTTTCTTTTTCCATTTTCTCAAAAGGACTCCGTCATGTTCGTGAGCTTTCGCTGGTGTAAGCATCGATATGCTTTGATGCGGTCTTATATCGTTATAACCTCGTACAGCTCTCAACACTGCAACGTTAGCATCGTCTGGACTAGAGAACGTCTTCTTTAAGCCGAAATGCTTTTTGAGGATACCATTCAACCTTTCCGCAATGGCATTTTCCCTAGGGTCTCCGTTCTCAGTCATGCTACTCTCAATGCAGTAAAGCTGAAGCTCTTCAACAAACTCATCGCAGCAATACTGGATACCTCTGTCTGAATGATGAATTAATCCCTCTGGAGCCTTTGATAGATTGGATATAGCCATTCGCAATGCTGATAACGGGCCTCTTGCTTCAAGCGTGTTACATAGGCAGTATCCCACGATCTTCCTGGAGTAAGCATCCGTCACAAGCGATAGAAAATGAAATCCATCATTGACTCTGATGTAGGTGATATCGCTTACCCACACATGCTCAATGCGCTCAACCAACAAATCCTTAATTCTATTGGGATATTTTCTGAAGCGATGATTTGAATCGGTTGTTTGGCAGTATCTTCTCCTACGCTTATGTAAAAAGCCATTGTGCCTTCTTATTTCATGCAACTCATCTCTTCCGATGGTTATGCCATGATCGCGCAGGGTTGTTTTAATCATGTGATAGATCGCTTTGGTGGAGAGAACATTTACTTCACGTCTAATCTGATGTAAGAGCTCAATAATTATTTCCTCATCGCTATGGCGTTTACTCAAGTACCAATTTTTGTCATAAAAGGCATGGCGTGTTTTACCAAACAGATTGCATAGGCGCCCGATGCCAACCGATGCAAAGCTTTCTTTAATTGCTACTACTGTTTGGTGCCAGACTTTTTTCGGATTTCTATATGCAGCTCTTTTTCGGCAATATCAATCATCATTTCGAGCGCTGCCACCTTAAGTTTTAAGTCGTCTATCTGATTTTGTTGATCGCTGTGAAGAGCGCTTTGAGGAGCCTTTTTTGGGTTGCCAAGAGTGACTTCATCTCTGTACTTCCGTACCCAGCCCCATACTGAGAAAAGACCTACACCCATTTGAGCGGCAACTTCTGCCGGAGTTGCTTCCTTATAGATCACCTGGTATGCGGCTTTCCTTCGATCTGCTTGAGTTAGTTTCTCTTTGAGAATTGATGTTGGATTGCTTCCGTACTTCAGTAGCCAAGATCGAAGAGTATTTTTATTGATGATGTTGTACTTAGTCATCGCCTCTCGAATCGATAATTGACCAGACTCTACTTCCTGAACGACTTTTTTTCGCTCGTCTTGATTAAAAATAAGAAAATCCCTTTCGAACTTTGGGGGTGGTCGTTTTGCCATAAACAATAAAGTTAAGAGTTAACAATTATTGTATAGCTGTGGCCGGACTAGACAGACGATAGAATCCAGGAATAGTTACACTTAAGCTTTCCCTGTCACAAAATTCAAACATTCGCTTATCACAGTATCATCTTTCAAGATCCGGTTATGGCCTAATCCATTGGTCTGGAGTAATCGGGCAAAAGGAAAAATTTTGATCAATTCATGCACGTGCGAGATATCAACTTCTTTGTCTTCTTTATCGTGCACCAACATCAATTTTAAATCCTGAGGCACCTGTTTGATCAGATACAAAGCCGTAAATTCTTCAAACGACTTACCATATCTTTTCTGTATTAACTCTTTAAAATTTATACCCGTTTGCCACGATCCGCCAATGGCTTTAAGGTAGGATTGAATAATCCGATCCGCCATGGTGGGGCTGGCGATGTTGATCAGTTTTTTTACCTGCAATCCCTTTGTTATAGCATACAACGAAGCACCACCACCAAAAGAATGCGCGATAATCGCTTCAGGATTTCCTTTCATTGCAGAGATCGACTTAATCACCTCATCAAACTCTGCAATAGAAGTTCTCTGTCCTTCAGACTTTCCATGTGCCGGACCATCAAAACCTATGACGCGATAACCTGCTTCATTGAATGCCGGTATAAATCTTCTAAATTGAGTGGAACGCCCCGCCCATCCGTGCACCACTAACACATAAGGCTTAGTTTCGTCTCCCCATTGGTAGCATTGTATTTTTCTTGCGGCACTAGTTACCGAGAATAATTGCGCTGTGGCTTCAGCTTCCAACTCCTTTTCAGGAGTTTTGTATCGGAACGGAGTAAAAAAAATCTTTTCGAAATACCAGCCTGCTAATCTTGTAGAGATTCTTTCCAGCTTTGGAAAAACCCAGCGGATCATTTTAAATGCGAATGGAATTTTTATGGGTATTGATTTAGTCATGTGAAATAGAGAACTGAAACCTACTTGTTTTGTGCGCAAAGGTATCAAGTTCATACACTCTTTCGGAGAACAATGCCTGATTGTCGTGTGAAACTAAAATAACAGTGGAACAACGCGTGCCATATCCATTGGTTTTTATAAATATGGATGAAAGAGCACGTTCACGCTCCAGGCCGATGCCGGTATCAGGCAATGATTGATCATCGGCACGTTGTTCATCATAGAGTAGTGAAAACAGTGCATCGGCTTCGATTAATGAATTACCGATCACGTCACTAAATTTCTCTTTACCACGCTCAACTTTTGGCCAGGGTGAATCCAGCAAATGATTGCTTAATCCATAAACACCCGATTCCAGTTTTTGAATTCCCTTGCGGTAATTGGATAAATACCACAATTCATCCGCATAGCCTGTGAGCAAATTGAAACCATTGTATTGCGCAGCCCGGTCCGATACTTTGCTCAAATATTCCTGAGGTGTATCGCCATTAACCAGAAAATCA
Source organism: Bacteroidota bacterium (assembly GCA_947470895.1). GTDB lineage: Bacteria > Bacteroidota > Bacteroidia > Cytophagales > Cyclobacteriaceae > ELB16-189. Next base: position 5,158 of record CANIVF010000127.1, on the reverse strand, counting down.
GAAACCAACTGTCCGCGCGAAGGTGCGTTAGGATTGATGTTGGCTGGATCGCGATAATTCGTAACTAGACTGATCTTACCGTTTTTATTCATCGCCATCCAAGTGCCTGATGCCTCTTGGTCGCGACCGCCAACAATGTCTGGATGATCTTCCCAAAATTGCGCAGGTGCTGTTTTGCGGGCATAAAACTCATCGCGGTTGGCAGCTACAACAAGTTTATAAGTAGGGTGCTGATGAAGTGCAAAAAAGATTAAACACATGATGCTAAAACGCTAATGGATCAAAACAGTTCCGCCCTGTTGTAATCAAAATAATTCAAGCTGAGCAGGAAGCAGCTGAAACGATTTTCTATGATAAGGGGTGATTCCCAATTCCCTGATTCCATCCCGATGCTGAATAGTAGGATACCCTACATTGGTGTGCCATCCATAACCCGGAAACTGCGCGGATAGCTTTGACATTAACTCATCGCGATAATTTTTTGCAAGCACCGATGCTGCAGCAATAGATAAATATTTTCCATCGCCTTTAATCACACATTCAAACTTTACATCCCGATAAGGTCTAAACCGATTTCCATCAATCAATAAAAACTCGGGCTTCGTGGTTAATTGATCTAATGCCAAATGCATGGCCTTAAATGATGCATTTAAAATATTGATCTCATCAATTTCTTCATTGCTTACTTCTGCCACAGCCCAGGCCACCGCATCGCGAAGGATATCCAATTGTAAAGCAAGTCTGTCTTCCTTTGTTAACTGCTTGGAATCATTTAACAATTCATGCTGATAATCCTTAGGAAGAATGACAGCGGCAGCTACCACAGGACCTGCAAGGCAGCCACGACCAACCTCATCGCAACCAGCTTCAATTAAATCAGGTGTGAAAGAAGACAATAGCATAAATTCAAAATTCAAGATTCGAAGTTCAAAATTCAAGCATATCTGAATCAATTGTCGATATTATTTTGAATCTTGAACTTTTAAATTTCAATTCATGAGCAATCCCTGGACAACGCTTTCATCCCGTGAGGTATACGATAATAATTGGATACACATTGAAGAGCATCAGGTGATGAACCCTGCCGGAGGCAAAGGTATCTATGGAAAAATCCATTTTAAGAATAAAGCCATTGGCATCATTACCTTGGATGAAAATAACAATACCTGGCTGGTAGGCCAATGGCGATATCCGCTGAATCAATGGAGCTGGGAAATACCCGAAGGAGGCGGACCTCTTCATATTGATATGCTTGAATCTGCCAAACGGGAATTGAAAGAAGAAACGGGAATTGTTGCCAATCGATGGACGATGATTCAACGTGTTTATCTTTCCAACTCGGTTTCCGATGAAGAGTGCTATCTGTTCCTTGCCGAAGATCTGACCTATGGTGAAAACGAACTGGAAGATACCGAAGCCGATATGAAAGTCTGGAGATTACCGTTTGATGATGCACTCACCATGGTGCTTGATGGAAAAATCACAGATAGTTTAAGCGTCATGGCCATTTTAAAAGTTGCCAGAATGAAAGGAATATAATCGAAGACGATATTTGATACTGATACAATAAGAGCCAATCATCCCGCTATCACCTAAGATCCAGTTACTACTATCCAGCACCACGCTTCAGAATGTCAACACGAGCCCATTATCGCCCACATATTCGTCCTAATTTTCTGCTCGCCTACCCGGTGATGTTAAGTATGCTCGGTCAGGTGATGACCGGTGTGGCCGATAGTGTGATGGTTGGATGGACAGGTGCTGTTCCGTTAGCAGCTTCTTCATTAGCCAATATTTTTTTTTCAATACCTCTATTTTTTGGAGTTGGAGTCTCATATGCCATCACACCCTTAGTAGCACAAGCCGAAGGAGCCAATGATCAGAAGAAAATTATTGACACCTTAAAAAATGGCTCCCTTATAAATCTTATAACAGGATTCATTTTAGTTGCCTTGATTTTTTCTATTGAACCCTACATGCATTCCATGGGTCAACCAGAAGATGTGGTGACGCTGGCAATTCCATATCTCAGCATCATTGCTATCTCCATTATTCCAACCATGATCTTTCAAACCTACCGGCAATTTGCCGAAGGGCTTCAAAGAACCAGAGTCGCGATGATCATTGTGGTGGGAAGCAACTTGTTAAACATCGTGCTCAACTACATCTTGATTTTCGGTAAATATGGTTTCCCTGAAATGGGATTGAATGGTGCCGGCTGGGCAACATTAATATCGCGCGTGGTAATGGCATTGAGCATGATGCTTTACGTGTATTATGGAAGAATATACCGAGCTTACAAAGCAGGATTTTCGATTGGTAATTATTCGCGATCGTTGATCAATACCCTGTTACACATCGGGCTTCCGGCAGGGTCACAATTTATTTTTGAAGCAGGTGCATTTGGTTTCTCGGCACTGATGATGGGATGGTTGGGCACTAATGCCCTGGCCTCGCATCAGATCGCCATCAACCTTGCCACCATTAGTTATATGACCACTTCAGGACTTGGCGCTGCGGCCACCATACGCGTAGGAAATTTCTGGGGCCATCGAGACACAAACAATTTAAGAGCTTCCGCATTCACGATGATTGGGATGGCGATCATTATCATGACCGCCTGGGCTATCCTATTTATTTTTGGAAGATTCTTTTTACCATCACTTTACATAGAAGATCAGTCAGTGATCGAACTTACAGCACCACTATTAATCATCGCTGCATTCTTTCAACTATCTGATGGAATTCAGGTTGTCACTGCAGGTGCGCTTCGCGGATTGCAAGATGTAAAAATTCCGTCCCTGTTAATTTTTGTTGCCTACTGGATTATTGCGTTACCACTCGGATATTGGCTTGCATTTCCTATGGAGATGGGCGCTAATGGTATTTGGATTAGTTTGTTTCTTGGTCTCACATTAACAGCCACAGCCATGGTAGTACGATTCAACAAGCTTTCTAAAACGAAAGTATTTTGACCTAATATCTTTGGAGAACTTTAACCTCAAAGTTCTTAACTTTCAGATTAAACCGATTCCCAATGGAAGAACAAGCTCGCCCTGTACGATACTCTCAAACTACCATCACCGAATTAATGATACCCTCCTATGCCAACTTTGGCGGGAAAATTCATGGCGGTATTTTGCTTTCGCTGATGGATAAAGTCGCTTATGCTACAGCCAGTAAACATGCCGGCACGTATTGCGTTACCGTTACGGTCGACAAAGTTGAATTTCTTCAACCTGTGGAAGTTGGCGAATTAGTTTCCATGCATGCTTCGGTAAACTATGTAGGGCGCACGTCACTGGTTGTCGGTATTCGGGTCGAATCTCAGAATGTGAAAACCGGAAAAATAAAACACACCAACTCATCTTTCTTTACCATGGTTGCTAAAGGCGATGACGACAAACCGTCTGTAGTGCCCACTCTTATTCTTGAAAATAAAGAAGATGTTAAACGCTTCATCGAAGCCATGCGGATAAAGGAAATCAAAAATGCGATGCGAGTACAAATGGATGATGCCCACTCGCACATTGAAGTTGAAAATGCGAGTGAAGTTTTAAAAGACCAACGGTGTAAAATTGAGTTCAGTTAGTTTTAAAATTTCTTATTCTTACCCAGAAAATAAAATCCTTTATGAAGTATATCCTTTCATTATTACTATTCTTAGCATTCACACTTTCATTCGGTCAGGTTCCTGTGGTGCTAACTCAACGCGATCAAGCCCGGGTGGTTGATGAATTATTAGAAGATCGACTACGCACCATATTACCAGGCCTCATGCGCAGAGAAGGCTTTGATATGTGGGTGGTCATTTCACGAGAGTATAACGAAGACCCTGTTATTGAGACCTTGCTGCCAGCAACATGGATGGCCGCTCGTAGAACAATGATGCTGATCGCCTTCGATCGTGGTCTTGATAAAGAAATGGAGTTTTTGGCCGTAGCCAGATATGATGTTGGCAAAACGTTTAAACGTGCGTGGGACCCGGATGCTAATCCAGACCAATGGGCACAACTTGGAAAGATCATTGCAGAAAGAAATCCTAAAAAAATTGGTGTAAACAAAGCCCCCTCATGGGGCCATGCCGATGGACTTACCTCCAACGATTATGACAACCTCATCAGAGTGCTTCCGAAAAATCTCCAACCTAAAGTTGTCTCTGCCGAAAAGTTAGCCGTGAGTTGGTTAGAGACACGCACCGAAAAAGAGATGGCGTTGTATCAGCAAATCTGTCGCATCGCACACGATATTATTCAAGAAGGTTTTTCTGATAAAGTCATTCAGCCGGGTGTTACCACTGCAGAAGATGTAGTATGGTTTTATCGTGAGCGTATTAAAGAATTAAAATTAGATACCTGGTTTCATCCTTCGGTTTCCATTCAACGGAACGAACCAGAAGCCCTTATGGCCAAGCGCCCCCAGCCTTTAGTAATTCAACCGGGAGATTTCCTTCATGTTGATTTTGGCATCACTTACATGCGATTGAACACCGACACACAGCAACATGCCTACCTATTAAAAGCTGGAGAAACGGAAGTGCCTAAATTTCTGAAAGATGCTTTCGCGAAAGGTAATCGTCTACAAGATCTTCTTACTGGAAACTTCAAAGAGGGACGCACAGGAAATGAAATATTAAAAGCTACTCGTGAGCAAGCCATTGCTGAAGGAATCACACCATCGATCTATACACACCCGATTGGCTTTCATGGTCACGCGGCTGGCACAACCATTGGTCAGTGGGATATGCAGGGTGGCGTACCTTTTACGGGTGATTATCCGATGCACTACAATACTGCTTACTCCATCGAGTTGAACTGCACCGTAAATATTCCAGAATGGAAAAAAGACATTCGCATCCAGCTTGAAGAAGATGGATTCTTTGATGAGACAGGGTTCCGCTACATAGATGGAAGACAAAGAGAAATCATCACCATCCCGAAAATGGGCGGCATCAATCGTAAATAAGAACACCATCATTTCAAAGTCCTCCTTTGATTGATTCAAGGGAGGACTTTTTATCCCAGATTATTCATTAGGACGGAAGAGTTATTCATAAATGCTTGATTGATTTATCTTTACTAAAAGGATTAAAACAACCAATAAGGTGAAAGAGATACAGGTGTTATTTACGGATAAAAATGTCACTGCTTGGGGTGGT
>CANIVF010000126.1 GCA_947470895.1 Bacteroidota bacterium | reverse complement strand
CAATCAACTGTTCAGGTCAACCGATCTCAATACATTTTTAACTCAAATCAGGTGGTCAATTTGCTCCGGAAAGTGGTGGTCACTTTGCTCCGGAATCAAGTGGTCACATTCAAACGGAAATCAGTGGTCACATTATCCGGAATCTCCACCGTGTCCTTAGAGTAAAATTTAATACAACGAAAGTTGCCAACAGCATAGAATATAAAACGATGGCAAATGTGTTGTTATTAGGAAAACAAAACCACACAAGTACAAAGACCAAAATCAGCGCGAGATAAAGAATGACGTTTTGAATGATAGATAAAACCCTCGCACTTGAAATACCCGGCTCATAAAAAACAAAAATAATGTATTTGGCGGTGATGATCGCAGCAAGTGGATAAACAATAAAAGCATAATGAGGGAGTTGATACGAACTGGCCGAAAGTGCCATAAAAGGAAGAAACAAACCAAAGAAAATCAGGAATTCACTTTGTTTAGCTTTGCCCATAATGTGTAAGAAAATAGTTCTTACTTCCCGTATCAGTCCCAATACAAGAAAAACGCTCCAGGGAAAAAATGCCCACAACGTACTATGTGATAAGAAAAAAGGGCCAACATTATTCTTCCAAACATTTTCACCGGTTATCCTCCCAAAACTTTGTGTCCAGTAAAAAAATCGAAGCCCAGAAACTCCTCTCAATCCATTCACCAACTTCTCAGGATGCTGATCAAATTGCGTGTATAATCCATAAGACATGGGCAGCAACACGATGCCCACAATCAATAAGCCTAAAACCCATGCAGGATTGAATAATTTTTTCCATTCCTTTTTTATCAACAGGTGCATGAAAATACCGAGTGCAGGAGCCACTAAACCGATTGGCCCCTTCGCTAGCATGGATAGACCTACACCAGTAAACGCCAGCACAAAATGAATCGTCTTCCTGGTTTCCAGATAAGCAGCAAGGTGCCACATGCTGAATATAAACCAACAAATTAAATTGGTATCTGTTCGTACATCATGATTGATGAGAAAAGTGGCCTGAACTGTTGCCAGAATAATTACTGCGAGATAACCCGTTTTCTTGTCATAATAGATGGTGGAGAGTTTAAACGTGAAAAACAGGGTGAGTAACGTGGCGAAAAAGGCGGGAACACGGAAAGCGATATCGTTAATTCCGAATAATTTAAACGATATGCCTGTTAACCAAAACAATAATGGAGGCTTATCCAGATATTCGCGGCCCTGGTCAGTAAAGGTCAGGTAATCTCCTCGTTCCAACATTTCCCTTGTGATGGATGCATATTGAGCAGAGTCAGGATCCATCACATGAATGAACCATCCTATCACATAGACAACACTGGCAGAAATTATAACAAGGAATGTAATCTTCTTTAATTCTTGTAATACGTTTCGTGATGTATTATCCAGCATTTAAAATTTTTTGTTAGAATGCGAGAAGGTAAGCAAGTGTATTTCCCAATGGAAAACAAGCCGATGGAAATTAATGATAATAAAATGAAAATAGTTTCTTAGAAGAAACTTAAAAATAAAGTTCTGTTAACATTTACTTAAACTAAAAACGAAAATATTTATTATTAATTTTACCTGACTCCATGCAACCTAAGTAAATTTAAACGGGCAATTGTACGATTAATAGGTTGACATAATCTGGTATCAAATTAAATACCCTTCGCTTTTTTCATATTCAATTTCATTGCATCCACAAGTTGATCTGAGTAAATAATGGCCTCGCCTGATCGAATATAATTTTCCAGCGATGGATTCAGGATTTTCAACTTCACGGTATGCTTTCCTTTTGGAAACTGAGACTTCCAGCAAAACTCATGTCGTCTCGTGGTGAAATTTACTGGTAATTGTGGTTTATCGATGAGTTGATCATCCAGGTATAACTCGGTTTGAAAAATATAATCACTTGTGTTGGCCTAGGGTGAAGCGTCACCTTTCACAACAAAGCCAGTGCCTTCAAATTCAAAACTGATTTCATCTTTCGCCTCAGACCATACGATCGGGATCTTCGCTATCGGGTAAAGACCTTCAAAACTCTTTTCAAATTTTAAGGCCTCTGTGGTTTGTAACGGAAGGGTAACCTGATCACCTTCAATTTTGCCACCATGGTTCTCAATATTTTTTAAGGCATGCTTGAATCAAATTTCATAGACATCATTTAATGAAATGGTCGTGTATTTAAAATCAATGTCTTCAGCTTCTCTCAATCCCATCTTCCAATAAGCAGGAATGTTATTATAGCCCACGATCGTGCCTAATATACCTGCAGCTGATGAAGGATTGCAATCTGCATCTTTTCTGGTGCGTGTGGATAACTCCAGTGTTTTGGTAAAGTCACCTTCGCCATACAATAAGCCCATCACCACATAAGCAGCGTTTACTTTTGCATCAATATTGAACGGATGAAAAATGCCATGAGGGCAACCGATATCTCTGGCCCATTTCTTTTTAACTTCCAGCCAGGTTTGTTTCCAGTCGGTGGGATATTGTTTATGCCAGCCAATCACATCATAAATACACTGATAAAATTCACTTTCCTTCGGAATTGAATTCAATGCTTCACTGACAATAAAAGGAATATCACTGGATGTAAATGCCAGCGCATACAAAGCGCCAATTATACACACCACCATACCAGCCATCACCATAGTTCATAATATGACCAATCTTATCTCCAATTTCGGAAGCGGTGTTGGGCATGCCCGGACTCATTAAACCTGCAAAGTCGGCTTCAATCTGGTAGTCAATACAATCTGCATGCGGATTGTTTAACCAATGACCCGATGCGGGTGCGCCCATTCCATGTAAAATGTTTTAACGACCTGCTTGATTGGCATGCCATAGTTGCATAGCCCGCATGAGCATAGGCATTCGCAAAAGAATCTAGTGGTGCTTCAAGTCCGTGTTTTTCAAACACCTCGACAAAGGTGAGCTCCTATACAGATCGTCATACAAATCCAGATTATTCTCCATGGTTTTCTTGAGGTAGCCTTCATACCAAAGCAAGGGCTGATAGTCGGCAATAAAGGCACCTTGAAACCTAAATTCATACGGACCTCCAAAAGTTACGCCAATAGTTTGTCCTGCCCACCCTCCCTTGATTTTGTCTTTCAGCTGATCTTTTGAAAGTGTAATAGCTGTTGACGTACTCTTTTCAGGAGCGGGTTAATTGCTACACGATGTTAGGATTAACATACCGAGCAGGAAAACTAGAATTTGTTTCAAAGGCAGAGTTTCGGTTTAAGCTTCTTTGTCACGGATGGATTGGTTGTATAATTTAGTAATTATGTTAAAAATCATAAATGATTTTTAACATAATGCCGATGAATTTTCAGAATCGAAGACAAGCATCCTATAGGGATAGTCACTAGTTGACACGCGAATATTTACGCTAACGCACTTTGCCCTCGCTCCGACTTGGAAAGTGTGTTTTTATTGCGAGGAATTCCTGGAGATCGCTATTTGAGGATGAAAATGCCGGACTGGTTATTCTTGTGAAACCGATTTTTGATAGCTCCCTTTTCTTTAACAAAATGGGCAACCAGTGCATCTGAATATTCTCTCTTGCACTTAAAATAAACCACTTCCTTTTTCACATTTTGCGCCTTCAATAGTGTATTGAGTGATGGTTTGTCGTGGGCTCCAATTTCACAATTTGGTTGAATGGCTTTGCCGATCTCCTCAATCTGCTCATTGATTTCCTTTATTTGCTGTACATTTAAAATAGCCATGTCATTTTCAATTAGATGAAGTACAAAATTAGTCCATTCTTATGAGGAAGCAACTCGACCTTACTCATTACCCCAAACAAGAAGTGCTGGTCATAGATAATAAGTTTGAAGCTCGGTCTATTTAAACCATCAACAAAGCTATGTCAGACCAACTCGATACCATCATTGTCGGAGGCGGATTTTCCGGGCTCGCTGCCGCACGCCTGTTACAAAAAGCTAACAGGAAATTCATTTTAATGGAGGCACGCGAGCGACTGGGTGGGCGAACACATACCCGCTATATTGCCGATGGAAAATATGTTGACCTGGGTGGCCAATGGATCGGGGCCACACAAGACTGCATGTATGCGTTGGCTATAGAATACCATCTGGCATGATATCCTGAAAGTTATGATCGGATCAATCAATTGATTGCTGAGGTAGGACTGGTAAATTCCTATGGTGCAGGCAATAATATAATGGTTGCCGATTGAAACGGATATGATGAAGCACGTATACCCGATGATGTTGATACCACAGATAAAAAAACTAAAAGACCGTGATGCCTGGGAGAAGTACCCACTACCTGGAAGAATAAAGAAAACAAATGGTTCTATTGCTGTCAATGTTTTCCTCCACGGTGACCTGTGGAATTTAGGTAGAGATGGACAACCATTTTTTGTTCAGGATGATCAATTGATTTCAATCGGCAAATCAGAAAGAGCGGGAATTGGAATCTTTGTTTCTAAGTAACGTAATTCTCGCTTCGTATATTCCAACAATTCGATAAATTAGCAATCATCAATTAAAAAATATCTTCAATATGCAATACCGAAAATTAGGCAACTCCAATTTAGAACTTTCTGCGATCGCATTTGGCGCCTGGGCAGCAGGAGGTTGGATGTGGGGTGGTTCTGAACGTAACGATGCCATCAAGGCCATTCGCGAATCTTATGAACTAGGAGTAACATCAATTGACACTGCTCCTATTTATGGTCAGGGTACGAGTGAGGACATTGTGGGAGAAGCACTGGTGGGCATCCCTCGTCATAAAGTCCAGATCATTACGAAGTATGGAATGAGGTGGGACCTAGAAAAAGGTGCGTTAGCAATGAAAAGCAAAAACAATCAAGGCCAGCATATCGACATCTACAAATACTCAGGGCGAGAAAGTATCATCAAAGAATGCGAAGACAGCTTGCGGAGATTAAAAACCGATTATATCGATCTCTATCAGATTCATTGGCATGATGTTACTACACCCATTTGCGAAACGATGGAGACCGTTGCCCGCCTGATCGAACAAGGCAAGGTAAGGTATGCTGGTGTGTGCAATTACAACGTGGCTCAAATGATCGAAGCAGAAGAGAAAGTCACTATTGTATCAAATCAGGTTCCGTACAGCATGGTGAAAAGAGACATCGAAAAAGAAGTGGCGCCACATTGCATTCAAAATAACAAAGCGATACTGGCTTACAGTCCGTTGGAGCGCGGACTACTCACCGGAAAAATGAAACCCGGTTACAAATTCGAGGAAGGTGATCATCGTGCTCACGTGCATTTCTTCCATGACGAAAATATCAAACGCGCCAACGGGTTTTTAGATAAGATAAAACCGCTAGCAGAAGATAATCATTTAACGCTAAGTCAGCTCGTATTGAGTTGGACATTAGCTCAGCCCGGGATAACTATTGCCTTGGTTGGGGCGAGAAATCCTCAACAGGCTGTAGCTAATGCCAAAGCTGGTGATGTGGTTTTGAGTGAGGGTGAAATTAAAACCATCCATCAGCATCTTGCCCATCTACAGATTTTAAAGTCTTGAAGTAAAGTTCTTAGTTAAGTTTAAACCAGAAAGTTTAAAATAGAAAGGGGTGGGTGATACACTGGTAGCGCTTCCATCGGTAACAAAAATGGCCACTTACTGCTTGCTAAAAACTCGGACCGTGAGCCAGAGGAAGTACAATCTATTGTTCATATTCGACATTAACTCCATTCACACCAAAGCCTTGCCTGCACCTATGTAGAAATCACACAGGTTGCAAAAACCTATAAAAGCATTTTATAAAACCATTTCAGATGTGGGGTGCTGAAATGGGTGTAAATAAATACAGGCTTGCTATTGGCAACGATGCCATGTTCACCAAAGTGAAATTTGTGAAGCAAAAAAAAGGCCTTACGGGAATGGATTTGTTACGGCATGCTTTGGAGCGTTGGGCGCACGTTGAAGAAGCCATCACGTGCATTACTACACTTCTTGTTTTCAAAATTTTACAATCGCATCATATAGATGACGCTCATTAGAAACCATCGCCAATACCGGATCGGTTTGCATGCCATGACCATACTCAATCCTAGTACTACCACAAGGAGCATGGTGGGAGAAATCGGAACTACCTTAACTCATCATATTTGGCTTGCGGTATGTAACATCCTTGCTTATCCATGTACATTCCATTCCGCTTTAGAACGAATGTGTTAACAACCTTCAAGCAGCGATCCGCTCGGCAAGATGATTCATTGTGGTAGCGCACTGAAAGACTTCATCGCTGGATAATAAAGATTATCATAAGAGAAAAGCACTTATCAACGGAGAGCGAATTCAATTACAAAACCAGTTTCTTGAAAAAGAAGTTGCGTTAATGAAATACAACCGTAGAACTCAACAGGTAGAGGCATTCAGCACAGCATGTTTAGCAAAAGTGGATCAGACTATTGATCGCTGGACTAAACTGGTTAAATAAGATTAAGAAAAATTATGCCATTAGCGTTCTTTGCGTGCCAAACATTCCAATCAAAAATTTCAGTTTGTCTCAATAGGATTTTATTCACTAGCAACCTTTTGGAACTAATTCAGGATACTAATATTTTCATAAAGAATGACCATTGTCATTTTATTACTTTGATAAGTATTTCAAATTTATCACCTGAGAGCAGCCAGAGAAAAAAATTAAACTTGAATTTTATGAACTACATTATTCAATCTCCCAACAGTGAAGTAAGTCTTAAAAAAGAAGAGCTTATTCAAAACAAGTTTAAAAGGTTTGAAAAATTATTACCAGGCATAATGCGCTGTAATATTGTGCTTCGTAAAGAAAAAAATGATGAGCAGAATTCGTACATCGTAGAAGCCAAGTTGCAGATTCCAGGAAATGACCTTTTTGCAAAGGAACAAGCCGTCAGTTATGAAGTTGCCGCTGAAAATGTATGCATTGATCTGGAAAATCAAATCCGAAAACAAAAAGAAAAGAAAAATCAGAGGTCAATCAAACCCATGGATCAACTTGTTAATGATGAAGAACTGGAATAATCGCATGGGCGATGAAACTGATTAAGTAATATTCTTGACGCAGGTTACTTACTAAATACTTTCCAGCGACTAACCATTTCATCTTTTCTTACCTTCGATTTATCAATAGCATGTAATAACTGAGTTGTTGGTTTTGCATCAGCGCTTTGAAGGATTGCCATCAGGTGTAAAAATTTATCCTGCAATCCTACAATAGTCTCCTGGTTCAGGGCAACATCAGAAATACTTCCATACATCACATCCGGATTGTCAGGAGCACCCGATCCACGCAAAGCGAGCATTTGCTCCTTCTTACCTTTGGCCCACTTCGTCTTCACGTCACTTAGTTTTTTATCGATCGCCTCACGAATGGCTTGTAGCTCCTGGTAAGACTTATAGCAAGCAAGGGAATAATCTGTTTGTGTTTGCAGGTCACTTTCATTGAAAGTAACTCGTGGATCTAACTTAATCACGATAGGGTGTTCAGTAACAGCACCATCTACGATGAGGCGTACTGTATACGTTCCCGGATGTACATAAGGACCTTGTGGTCCTGTTGCTGTATTTTTATAAACAGCTGATATGGAAAGCTGACGAGGCGCTCCTTTGGGTTCAGCATAGCGCAAGTCCCAAACGAATCGATGATGCCCTGCCTCGGTAGAAATATTTTTTTGAGGCCGTACCCAATACATCGGATATTGGACAAAAAGTGAATCTACTTTTTCTAACACATCTTTGCTGCTGTATTGACGAATCACTTCGCCACCCTTCGAAATAATCTCAAGGCGAACATCACTAGCTGACTGGTTCAAATAATAATCCAGAATCGCTCCATCGGGCGGATTTTGCCCTGCTGGTTCTTCGGGAGGAAGTGGTGTATCGCCAAACGTATTGAAACGAACACGAGTGGTTGTCACCGGGGGAAAGAGATACGATTTCAGTGCATTCATTTTTGCCACACTACGCAATGGACTGATATTATCCAGGATCCAAATCGAGCGACCATGAGTGCCAACGACTAAATCATCTTCATGAACTACTAAATCGCGCACAGAAGTAGCCGGCATGTTGTTGCGCAGCGATTGCCAGTTTTCGCCATCATCTGCAGAGTAATACACTTCACGTTCGGTTCCTGCAAACAGTAAACCGGATTGCTTAGTGTCTTCCCGGATTACATTTACCGGACCGACATTATGCATTCCTTTAGTAATCTCCTTCCATGTTTTTCCACCATCATGAGTTTTTAATACATGGGGCAGCATATCATCTTTGCGAATGGCGTTAATTGAAATGTAAGCCGTGTTCGCATCAAAGTGCCCTGCATCGATCTGCGTTATCTTATCCCAGGCTTTAAGTGCCGATGGCGTAACATCATTCCAGGTTTTGCCACCATCTATAGTCACTTGCACAACTCCATCGTCTGTTCCTGCCCAGATGATTTCTTTTTTCAGTGGCGATGGGGCCAATGCATAAATTACTCCACGCGGTTTCATATTGGTTAAACTCTCGGTACGGAAATCTCCAATACTGGCAGGCACTTCAGTTTGTTTGCGCGTGAGATCAGGGCTTATGATTTCCCAGCTATTTCCTCCATTTATTGTTTTCCATAACACATTTGTTGCAAAGAGTAAGGTATTTGGATCGGAAGGATGAAACATCAATGGAAGTGTTCTCACCATTCTATATTGTCCTGAACGCAATGCTTCGGGTGATACATTTTGGGATTGTCCTGTCCTCTTATCGAAGCGTGTCACTTTTCCACCATAGACAATATTCGGATCTTTTGGATCAGGTGCTACGTAGGCGTATTCATCGGCACCCACACCCATCCAATCCCTGAATGAAATTTGTCCACCATCACCACGACTCGCTGTTCCGATGGCACCGCTTTCCTGTTGGCCGCCATACACCCAATAAGGGAATTGATTATCAGTGGTCACGTGGTATAACTGTGAAGTAGGTTGATTATACCATGAACTCCATGTTTTGCCACCGTTCACCGTCACAATAGCACCTTGATCAGCGGCAAACAACATAATTTCCGGTTGCAATGGATTGATCCAGATGCGATGATAGTCATCGCCACCCGGAGCACCTTTGAACGATGTCCAAGTATACCCGCCATCATCAGAACGATACGCGGCAACGTTTGCCGAATACAATACATCCGGATTTTTAGGATGCACACGCACTTCTGCAAAGTCGCTACCCCGGCCATAAATTCTTCCATCCGTGCTTACACGTTTCCAGCTTTCACCACCATCATCGCTGCGATAAAGTCCAGATTGATCTCTTGCATCCACGGTAGCATACATTCTTTTTGAATTACTAGGAGATATGCCAAAACCGATTCTGCCAAGACCTTGCTCACCCGTTGGTAAACCTTGGGTAAGCTTCTTCCATGAATTACCACCATCTATTGATTTATAAAGACCGCTATTAATTCCTTGAAAAGAACTATTCTCCCACGGTCCTTCTCGATGTTCCCACATATCGGCAAAAATGATTTCCGGATTGGTTGAATCAAATTCAACCTGAATGGCTCCGGTGTTATGATTGATATATAAAACTTTATCCCAGGTTTTTCCGCCATCGCGCGTTCGAAACACGCCTCGCATTTCATTGGCACCATATGGATGACCAAGCCCAGCCGCAATCACCACATCTGGATTGGTGGGATGAACCACCACACGACCAATTTGCTGAACATCATTCAAACCTATATGCTCCCAGTTTTTTCCAGCATCTATGGATTTAAACATTCCATCACCTACGCCAAGATCAGGACGGTGTAGTCCTTCGCCACTACCCACGTAAATGATATTGGGATGCGATGGCGATACAGCCACATCACCTACCGAACCCGTTGGGGCGCTATCGAAAATAGGTTTCCACGTGCGGCCATAATCATCGGTTTTCCAAACACCTCCATTGTTTACACCCATATAAAAGACACTGGGTTGTGAAGGAACACCAATAGCCCCCACGGTGCGACTTGCCCTGAACGGACCGATAAGTCTGTACTGAAGTTCCTGATAATGCGACTTTGAAAGCGATTGTCCGAACGAAGTAAGGGAAGCTAGCGCGAGCCATACCAAAGCAAACTGCTTATTCATAGAGAAGAAATTAGTTTACAGTTTACCTCTATTATGAGATAATTACAACTGAAACTATTCCTGTGGAATTCACAGGTATTGGGCAGTGAAGTAAAGTGCCTCCGCTATTGACTAAACAAAGTAATAGGAATAAAGGTATGTTGCTTCTATTGATTTCAGTTAATGAAATCAATTTCAATTTGTTTTAGAACCAAATCAAAGAATTATGGATAGCAGAGAATTCATCCAGGCATTTATTTGAGAACCGAATAACATCTTGACAGCTGCAATCCAGAAAGGGAAGAAGAGACAAATGTTAAAATTAAGACCATAGTGAGGTGGCAATGTGCGGGTGGTTTGAGCTTTTATGGAAAGTTGTTTTAGGGGAGTCAAAAACTATATAATCCATTGATAATGAGATCAATATTGCCTTTGACTTGATAATTAAATTTAGAAAAATTGAAATTCATTCTTAAAGCATTGTGAGTTTTAAATCAGGAATGTCTTTTAAACAATTGATTTTCAAATCATTGAAAATTCAGGTCAAAATACAGATATGTAGAGATGATACTATTCTATTTCTGTTTTTCTGATGTGGCAATATCAAGCTTGGTTAATAGTTGCAAAAAAAACTTGTAAAGTTTGAAGATTAAATAAATACTCTAATGATTCAAGTTACAGTAATGGTGATTTCACACACATCCGGACTTTTGGCAGATCTACTGGAATAACCTATAATTCATGAAAGGCTGCTGTCTTTGTGTTTGACAGTGGGGAATAAAAGTGGCTCATGCGTTTTGGAATAGGGATGGACTTTTTTCAAAACACAAAGCACTTT
>CANIVF010000125.1 GCA_947470895.1 Bacteroidota bacterium | reverse complement strand
CTCCGTGCTTGCTCCCTAATTTCCGAAGACTTAACCCGGTGGATAAATACTCCGCAATGATACTTTCTTTTAATTCTATGTGATTCATTTTGGTTGACTTTATTGTCAACCTATTTCAGGACGAGACATGCTAACACATCTGGGTTTATGTCCCAGATTATGTATGTGAATAGATTTATTAAACTCATTCCTTTTATTGTGTACTCTAATCGTTAATCGCTATGGTAATAAATCATGCACTTCAATGAATGATTTCAAATCATCACGTATTCAGCCATCGCAAAAACTTTCCGAACCAGTTTCTAGGCGCAGGCTTTTCTTCCTTCAGGGATATTGATTCTGTTGGCTCATCGATCATTTTTGCTGGCTTGGTGGGTTGCCCTGTTTTTACGCGCTGCAGATAATATTGTGTCCGCTTCTCCTTCTCACGCTCAAGCTTCGCTTTCTTCTTTTCTTCCTCTTTGCGAGCCTGCTCCTCACGCTGCACTACGACAGGATTGCGAGCCGTGCGCTGTGGATAGTTATCTCTTCGCTGAGTATTTTTTTCTCTTGGCTCTGGTCTTCTTTGTCTCTTTTCCGTGGCCTGATTTTTTTCTGCTTCGCCTTCCGTGGCCGCCACTGTCCCTTCCGCTGATTCATTAACTGGTGCTGTTTTCTTTTTGGGTTCTGGTAATTCAATCTTGCCCAATACTTTCAATCCCGAGAGTTCTACTTTGGGCGATTTGATTACTTCTGGTTTCTCTCCGGTTACTTCAATAACCGGAGCAGGTGTAGCCTCCATCGCTACTACTTCTTCCTGCTCTTGAGTGATTACTGGTTCTTCATGAGCAGGCTCAGGTGTTACTTCATGCTCTGCATTTTTTTCATCCACGGCCATAATTTCATTCAAGCGCGCTGGGGCGAAATGTAGGATGACGCGCTCTGTCACTTCATCACTCAATCGCGCATTAGACCCCTCATCTGGAAAAATCTGCTTTGTCGCTAAATAATCAACGATTTGCGAAGGTCTTAAGGCCAGTTTTCTGGCAAGCTGTCCAAGTCTCATAGGTTTCTGATTACACCAAGCTTCAAATATACTTGATGAAAAATAAAAAAAGGCCAGCTCAATAATTTGAGCTGGCCCAAAATGATATCAACCTGACCTTATGGAATGCTTACTTGGGATCTAATCCCTGATTAATACGCACCAATACATCCTGCAAATGGTAGCGACTTAACTTATCCCTAGTGCCAGGCAACGCAGCCGCAATCTCTGATTTTAAGGCAACCAGGTGTGCCCGAGATAATGAAATCACATCGCTCTTCTTCGGATCAGCAACTGGTGATGCGGGTGATGCCGGAAAGAAAGGACTTGAGAAATTAAATCCACCCGCAGCAGGCGCAGTGCTGGAAGGATTCAGTAATGCAATGAGTTTCTCTGCATGGGCCTTCTGCAAGTTTCTTCTGTAATTATCGATAGCTTTGTGTGTACTCAATTCCAACCAGATGCCTTTGCGCAAATCCGTAAAAAGATCATCAAGGCTATAGGCATTGGCATTTAGTGAGCTGCTCTCAATCAAGCGCTGCATGCGTGCATAATCATGAAGACTATTCAACGTTGCTTCTTGCATGCCCCGAACTTGTTCCACTCCGGAACCAGGACGAGTAAGACTTAATACAGCTTGATCCAACATCCACTTTGGTGTTTCAAACAATTGCTTATTCAAAAATGTCACAGCATCTTTTTGCAAATTCTTTGGAGTTGGCTCATAGACCACACCTGCCTGATCGTAGGTTTTGGGTGTTTCATATATACCGCCTACATATTTGGTAACGTGGCCCATGTATCTACGGTACTGACCTACCACCTGACCATACATTTCATCCAACTTCTTGTATCCCTCAGCTTCTTCTTTGTACCAATCTTTGAGGTTGGGCAAAATGCGTTTCAAATTTTTGATTCCATAATCGCTGGCCAACATGGCATTGTTACCAAGATCTTCACTTTGCGAACGAGGATCATAGGGATTGATTTCTGATCCGAACCAATACACCGGATCAGCTGAATGAGCAAGCACCCACTTATTTAATATCTTTTTGTCTTCCGCAGGAGTGTTGGTGTCGAAGATGGGTTTATAAGCCCACTCAATAGCCCAACGATCATAAGCACCTATACCGGGGAAAAGATTGGTTACGCCATCTTCTGGTTGTGCCACATAATTAAACCTTGCATAGTCCATAATAGAAGGGGTGTGGCTGTACTTGGCCTGATATTCTTTATCACGCAGTTTTTCAACGGGTGTAGAAAAACTTGAACCGAAGTTGTGACGCAAACCTAATGTATGACCCACTTCATGCGAAGCAACAAAGCGAACCAACTGGCCCATCAACTCATCATCAAACTTACGATTGCGCGCGCGCGGATCAATGGCTGCCGTTTGAATGGTGTACCAGCTATTCAGTAAGCTCATCACGTTGTGATACCAGCCGATATGGCTTTCAAGAATTTCTCCTGAGCGCGGATCATTTACATTAGGTCCGTACGCATTTTGAATATCCGAAGCAAAATAGCGGATGAATGAATAGCGTGCATCCTCCGTGCTGATCGTAGTATCTCCTTCGGGAACCTCCTTTGCTAAAACAGCATTCTTAAATCCCGCTTGCTCAAATGCTTTCTGCCAGTCTTGCACACCCAATATTAAATACTTGCGCCACTTCACAGGTGTTGCCGGATCGATGT
The DNA here is from genome assembly GCA_947470895.1 of Bacteroidota bacterium. Classification (GTDB taxonomy): domain Bacteria; phylum Bacteroidota; class Bacteroidia; order Cytophagales; family Cyclobacteriaceae; genus ELB16-189. The sequence continues at coordinate 8,236 of CANIVF010000125.1, read as the reverse complement.
AATAAATAATTGGTTTCATGGGCTCCACCAATTCACCACGCTTCATTTTCTCAACATCCTCTGGTTTGGGCTCAAGCTTCCAATGCACAGCAAAAACTTCAGTCTCTGCCTTTTGAGATTCTTCGCCATACACGGTATACCCTGTAGCGAAATATCCTACGCGTGGATCAAAGAGTCGTTTGCGCGCAGGTGCTTTTGGTAATAGAATCATTGAAGAGTTCAATTCCACAGTAACTACTCCAGCATTGGCTCCGGCAGGAAGCACATTTACTTGTTGTGGTCCAGGGCCTGAAGAAGGCGGAGGCAATACCGAGGTAAACGTCTTCACCATTCTCACTTCGGTGTTGATTGGAAATGACCGAATACTAAGAATATAAGAGCGATCGGTTTGAATAGCAGTAAGACTAAAGCTTCTCTTGGTGCGCGGATCTAACGAGATCAATTGATTATCTCCTTTAAAAAAATCCGATACGTTAATAACATACGATGTGTCCTTACGAATCGCTTTGATATCAAACGAAGCCGCTATCGGTTCAACGTTTGAATTGCGAACGGCTAGTGTGATCGGCTTAGTCTCATCAGCAGTGGTATTGATGTTTAATACCGCCCGAAGAAACATCTTGTTATTGGGTCCACGTTCCCAACGCAATACCTGCCTGTTTTCTTCTTCACCACCATAGCCTGCACCAGTAGGTGCTTTAGAAATACGAGTCACTGCCATGAACTCGCGACCGATGATGCTATCTGGGATTTCAAAAAAATATTCTTCATTGATTTTATGAACGGTAAAGAGACCTTTTTGGGTTTTCGCCTTGGCTGTAATGACCTGCTTATAAGGTTTGATCCCATTAGTAGGTTTGGCTTTGGCTGTATCCGTTTTAGCAGGAACTACCGTAGCCGGTTTTTTATCATCTTTTTTTAATTTCTGTGCGAAAGATGGAATAACACACATAGAAAGCACTACGAGCCAACACGCACATTCTTTACTGATAAATGGTTTTGTCATTGATTGTATAAATTAAACAACTAAGCTAAGATTAGGCCTGTGCATTTCCAAAGCTTGTCGTACTGATGGCAAAACCTTTCGTCTACTTCCTTCGATGCTAGCTATCAATTTCTAATTGAGTAAGTCTATAAAAATAACGAGCTTTAACTACTATGGTAAAAAGATTATTTATCTTCTTACAGATTTTTCTGGCTATCACCACCAGCCAGGCGAATTCAATTCTCATTCCCATGGATGGGATACAGAAGAATCACTTAAAAGCTTATGGCATTACTTACTACATGTTACTGCAAAATATTACCGTAGATTGGTTACTTAACTATAGAGGTGGAAGTTTTCTTGCTCCTTATTCGCAGGCCATTCAAAATGAATGTACGATACGCGGAATTTCCATTGAGTTGATTTCAACTGCTCAAAGCAATACCATCCTTCAGGAAATTTGAAATCCGGAAACGAACATGAATATCGTTCGGCTGGAAACTGCTCCAAAGGTTGCCGTGTACTCACCCAAAAATGAGTTAGTAAATGATGATACCGATGCAGTTATCCGTGTACTTGATTATGCTGAAATCCCTTACGCGATTATATACGATGAAGAAATTCTGAACAATGAATTGATAAAGTTTGATTGGGTGCATCTTCATCATGAAGATTTTACCGGACAATATGGAAGATTTTCGCGGAGGGAATCGGCTATCATAGAAGCAAAAATTCAGGAAGCTACCGCCCAGCGACTGGGTTATGGAAAGGTATCATCCATGAAGCTCGATGTCGCAAAAAAAAATAAAGGCTTTTGTGCCGGTAGGGGATATTTGTTCGCCATGTGCTCTGCAGCTGAAACATTTGATATTGCGTTGTCCGCAGAAGGCCTCGACATCATTGATTGCATGTATGATGGTGATGATGCGGATGAAGAAGCGGCTCTTGAATTCACCAAAACATTAGCCTTCGAAAACTTTACGCTAGAGCCGAGCTTAAATAGAAAGTTTTCTACATCAACGCGGGCAGGCCCAATTTTTTTGAGGATATTCGAGATTTCTTTCGGTTATTCAATTTCTCTGCCAAGTGGGATATCGTGCCTACCATGCTTACGCAGAATCATGAGTATCTGATTAAAGAATTCAGCGGACAAACCTCGGCATTCAATGCAGCCGTAGTAAAACCAGACGCTTTCGTGTTAGGACAAAACAAACAGGCGAATAACGTGCGCTACGTTTATGGCGAACTCGGTCGTGGTCACTGGACTTTTATAGCGGCCATGATTCTGAAGGAAATCCCGGAAGAGGAAGAATGCGCACTGATCTTAACCTCCACCTGCATTCACCAGGATATCGGCTGATTTTAAACAATGTGCTATTTCCATCCGCTAAAAAGAAAAAGCGAAAAACATAAGCAACTGCTTGCTCATTTTCTTTGGTCACCTATTTTTAGTGATTACGTTGGCTCCGCATTGTATAAGAAATGTCTATTATTAAATACTCTAAAATCAAAAGTCACCCCTGCCTTTTAGGTATTAAAATCGGCTGGCGCTAATAAAACTATTTTTCAACGGACCGAGGATGGCTCCGCCACCACACTCTTTATTGTAGTTGGATCTACTTTCACCTTAATTGGTCTGGCAATCAATCTTCTTTCGACCGACATAGAATTTCCATTTATTCTATTTAAAATTTAGTTTCCGCTTTTTGGTCTTGCTGCCATTGCCGCAGGCATAGCTGCGCCCAAAAAAGCAAAGCGTACCTTTCCTGAATTAATTACTTTTCAAAATAGCCTTGGAGAAGTAGTCATCGAAATGGATGCCTCCACAAAACAAACAGGCTACATTCGTTACGATGAAATTGAAAAATTTGATATTTATTTGGAGAGCTATAGTTCATTCTCCTCGCTATATGCTGAAAAAGATTCCCCGCAGGCAAAAGATAACCGAGCCAAACCTTTGACTACGCTGAAAAACTTATTTTCATGAAAGCACCAATCAATTTGTCAATTACAGCGCTCAATCCGGTAGAGTGTTTTAAGTTAGAATCGAGACTTCAGGATTTGATAAAGAAAAAAAGCAATCCCAATGTGCTCTGAACACCTTTTCTGTTGAATCCAATTCGTATTCTGATTTTTAAATTAAATAGCCACAGATTCACAGATAAAATCAATCAGTGAATCTGTGGCTAAAATCAATTATCCCAAATCCTTCAATGCTTTTACAAGCGTATCTAGCTCTTCGGTGGTGGTATAGACATTAGGGGTGATGCGACAGCCGTGTACATTAGCACCATCAATGGCAACGGTATAAATCTTATACTTCTTGAAAAGAGTGTCTGCCAGTTCTTGTGGCTTAAGCCCTTTTACTCCAACGTTGGCAATCCCGCAAGATCGTTTGGGATCCGCTGGTGTATTTAAAATAACATGTGGAAGATTACGCACTTTGCTGGTCCAGAAATTTTGCAAGTAGCGAAGACGTTCTTCTTTTCTATCACGACCAATCTTGAGATAAAAATCAATGGAATCAGAAATCGTCAAGTCGGTGTGCACCGGATGTGTGCCGATTTGATTGAGCCAATAGATATCATTTTTATCGTCAACACCAGATGCCAGCAAAGGCCACACGTGTGATGCATTGCCTTTCTTGACATACAGTATCCCCGCACCAAGTGGAACGCTTAACCATTTATGTAAACTCGCTCCATAATAATCACAACCTAAATCAGGAATAGAAAAATTGATGTGGGCAAAGGCATGAGCACCATCCACCATTACCTCCACACCTTTTGCGTGAGCCATATCACAAATTTTACGCACGGGCATGATCTGACCGGTGATGTTGATCATGTGCCCCACCATCAGCAAACGTGTTTTACTGGTGATTGCATTTGCATATAACTCAACAATCTCCTCATCCGAAGATGGATGATTCGGAACTGAGATGATTTTATTGACGATGCCCTGTTTCTTCTCTATGAGTTTAAACATGTTCAGCATGGAACCGTAATCCTGTTCGGCCATCACAGCTTCATCACCAGCATTCCAATGAATTCCTCCAATCACCATATCCAGCGATTCAGTCGTGTTGCGTGTGATGATCAACTCTTCGGTAGAGCACCCTGCTAACTCCGCAAGTTTTGCTGCGACCTTGCGTTTGTTATCCCACTGCACGGTGCGCATGTAATACGAACCCTGATAGTTTACTTCGCGAATGTGATTGATGTAATGTTCCAAAATTTCCTGCGGAAGAAAACAGTAATAACCATTCTCAAGATTGATATAATCAGGTTTCAATTTGTAGCCTCCACGGATGGCAGCCCAGAAATCTTCATCCTTAGCCAGATCAGCAGCCGGAACATGATCAAATTTTTTCACCGCTGCTTCCACGGAATTAAAAAAAGGAATTCCCCCCAATGAAACCATGGCTGCTTGCTTAAGAAATGTTCGCTTGTCCATATGATGAAGTGATTTAATATTAACTAGTTATACCTTTTTTGGTGGAAGATCAAATGCATTGGCCTCGTGTTCAAATTTTCCTTTGTGCGAACCATCACAGAAAGGTTTATTAGCAGAGTGCCCGCAACGACATAATGAAAGAACGGTTCTGCCTTGCAATCCATACACGTTTCCTTGTGCGTCAACGATCTCGAAATCTCCATCTACTTTCAAAGAACCGTTGTTGTTTACTGTGATTTTAGTTTTAGTCATATAAAATTTAGTTGTCTGTTAATGTTCTTCCTCCCCAAAATTTCCTACCCCAATATTTGATCCGAAAAATAAAGCATTGAAGAATAATTTATTTGTTCCATTCCAGTATCCACGAAAAGCCGGATCATCCACAAACAAAATGGCACGACCTTGCCCCATGTTCGAAACCTGAAGTGAAATGGAGTTCTTGATTTTCTCCAGATTAGTTGGATGTATATAACCACTCAATAAAGGTTTCGCTGTGTACTTAATCACGGTATTGAACGGACTCTTGCCTGGCTCAATAAAAACCGAAGTGTTGCGATACACGGCTAACTCACGATTCGTATATCCAAACCCGAGTGGATTGGTGATGTCTACATTCGCCATATAAATGGATCCGCCAATGGCACGCGATCCCTGATAATCCGCAGCCGTCACATAATCTAGTCGTTGCGCGTCCTTCTTCTCATCTTCTTTTTTCAACTGTTCATCAATCAACTTATTGTTAATAGCCCAGCTGATCGCAGTCTTCATCAATATTAATGTGCCCCCTTGCTGTACCCAGTTCTTAATTTTTATTACTCCGCTCTCACCTAACATGGTATAGTTTCCAGCAACCATAATCAATGTGTTGTAATCGGTAATGCGCAACTGACCAAATTGGCTGGTGTTTACTTTCGTGATGGGCATTTTCAGTTTGGAATCGAGTAGATACCAGATTGCACCAGCATCCGTAGCGGCAACACCATCACCTATCAACATGGCCACTTTAGGATTTTGAACAGTGCGTATGTTGTTGCTTCCCAGGTCAACACCCTCTAAACTGAAACCAGTATTTACTGCAAGAACATCCACGCCTGAAGTGAGTGATGCTTCCTTCACCAAAGCAAACAAGTCATCACTGGAAATATTCTGATCGGCAACCGGAATAACAAGGGTGCCATATCCGAAGATTTTTTTAGACCCATTTACAGCGGTAGTAAAAGGTTTGTAAGCTGCTTTCACAAAAACGTTTTTGGATAACAGGTAATACAACGCTCGCGAAGCATTGTATTCCGTCCATTCGATCAGATATGCGTAGTTTGTTTTTATCACCGGGGCCGGATTAAGTGCAATATCCTCCGCTCTGACGCGTGCACCCTTTGAAAACTTAATCATTGCATTTAATGCATCATTTTGAATGCCATAGGCCAACGACATCGTCCAGGTAGATGCATCATAAAAAATACTGTCCTGGAAGGAAGTTACTTTTTCAAACAAACTACGCACCATGCGATATTGCGTTTGATCTGTAGTAACTAAAAACGCTTTTCCCTTTTCGTATTTATTTGCACCTACCGATAAATCTGCACCTAATTGATAGGTTTCAATTCTATGCTTCAATAACAGATCGGCAAATGCTTTCGTGCTGCTCTGATCTTTGCTGTCGCCAAACACATATACCTTGATCGAAGATTTTTTTCCTTCATCCACAGCTGATTTAAAATATTCCTGCTGATGCTTCAATAACAACTCTCGATTCTCTACACCGGCTTTCACTGTAGCTAAGCTGGTGCGCACATGATTACGAATGGTGAAGGCAAACGTAACTTCTTTGGTTGAACTCTTCTGAACATGGCCGCGTGAACTGGCTTGCTCAAACACCAAGCCCAATCCACCATGTATATCCGGATAGGTAGATCCATAGCCGGGATATGAATTATCAAAGCTCTCCTTTGAAAAATATAACGAACCAATTTCATCCATTGCCTTCACAAAATATTTTACAAAGAGCGGATTTAACTGATCGTAGTTGGCGCGTGGCACCACAGGATTTTCAGATCCATACGGTTTAGTCGGTTCAAAGAAGTTGGTGGCATTGGTTCCCATCTCATGATAATCGGTGCACACATTGGGCAGCCACTGATGAAAAAATTCTACACGGTTTCTGCTTTCCACGTGCGCCAAGGGTAGCCAGTCGCGATTGAGATCAAACCAATAGTGATTGAATCGTCCGCCTGGCCACACTTCGTTATGTTCACGATCCATCGGATCAGATACCGGAGGAAATCCTTTATGCATATTCGCCCAGTTGCTATGACGATCGCGTCCATCAGGATTATAGTTTGGGTCAACATGAATTACGGCTTCTTTCAATGTGCGCTCGGCAAACTCACCTTGTGCTGCTATTAAATAATAGGCTGTAAGCATGGCAGATTCGCTGCTGCTTGGTTCGTTGCCATGAACATTATATCCATGTGTGATGATCACGGGCATGGAAGAAATCGATACGGATTGAGTTGGGTCGGCTAGCTTCAAATGTTCTTTGCGTATCTCTTCAATACGCGCATAATTTTCAGGGCTCGTGATGGTAAGCACTACCTGAGGTCTGCGTTCATTCGTATAACCAATAATTTGAAAATGTGCTCTGGGTGAAACCCGTGCTAACTCCTGAAAGTAAGACACAATACGATCATGGCGTGTATGCCAATCGCCAACCGAATAACCCAGAAATTGTTCGGGCGAAGGAATAGCCGGATCGAATGTGACACCGGAAGGAAAGAAATAATTATTCTGTCCAACTGCACAGAATGATATGGCCAAAAATAAAAAACCAATACTCTTTTTCATCTAACATACAATTTAACGAAAGATAACCAGCCTTCCATAATTCAATCACCTTTTATGATCAGTGGTTGATTTAAACATCTGAACCGGATTACGGTCAAATCAACAGTTGCACAGTGCATTCGATTCAAATTTTGCAAGCCTTCCGTTTTTTCTATAATGAAAGTGAAAATTCTTACTCATCATTTCTGAAATAAACGATACCTTAATCGGTGAATGCCAAAATGCTAATCACATCTAACCAAAGGATTAGGCAATCCGGTAGGCTATGCTACTCTTATGGAATGGAATCATTGGAACAACCGGTGGATTTCATTCAGCTGGCCCTTCCGAAATAATCAACTCATTTCTGGTGCCGGGCAATTCACCCATTGGATTGCGATTCCCTTTAAAATCATTGACATACATCAGCGAAGCCAAAGGGCAACGCAAAGTAGAACGAAGCTCCTTCGAGCCTCTTCCTGCATTAGAAAACTTTCAAACAAAAGTTGGCTTCGCTATTCGTTACCCCTTGCCGATGAGGATTTGCCAAAAGAATTTTATCCCAAAATTGTCATTAGAAAGTAAAAGTTAGTGGAGTATTGATTGAGTTGGTATTCATCCACAGGCCTCTAAACCATTCCCTTCGTTTCATTGCTAAGGATAGTTTAAGGATTCTTTGGTTGCCATTTTTAACAATGTATCCACCAATGGCAAAAATATTGTATCTCAAGGGTTTCATTTGCTGATGAACTTTCTGGCTTAATACAACCTGTCTGAATAAACTAATGAAGTTGTAGGCCATCATCACAAAGTTCAATGCCGCTTCTGTGGCGTAGAAGCTTTGTTGATTGAAACTATCGGATCCAAAATCGTATTTGAGTTCCTTGATCCGGTTTTCAGCATCGGCACGCTGTCGATAAAGTGTCCAGATTTGTTCACACGGTAAATCCAAATTGGTAATGAAACAACTGT
>CANIVF010000124.1 GCA_947470895.1 Bacteroidota bacterium | reverse complement strand
TGCATCAGGATAAAATCCCCCAAATCAAGCTATTCTATAGCCTCTCTACCTCTCTCTAAGCTATTCCCTGATTTATTCGAAATCAGTTCTATCCTGATTCATGGCCATCCCTTTTTAAACACCTTTGAGTATCAAATCGAAACAAAATGAAAAAACAAAACACACAAAAAACGATGGGAATAGTTCTTGTTGTTTTGGTATTGGCAATAGCCCAGTTAGCTGCCTCTTCCGCAATGGCTCAAAAGTTTGATTACTTTAACCGTAATTCAAAATTAATGGTGGGAGTTGGAACCGCTTTAGGTACCCAATCTTTTGCCATCAAAAGCGATATCGCCCAGTTCAACAACTTAAAAGGTACTCAGGATGGGTGGGAAAGTTTTCTGATCGTAGGGAGGAACACCGTAAAATTCCGAACCGGATTCGGAGCTTTTAAATCCAGCCTAAAGGATGCAAACACCATCAAACAATCTGTTATCTCTGGCCTGGCCAATGTTTATCTGTTAGACATCCTTGGAAAGGGTAAGAAAGCTATCCACCCTTATATCATCACCGGACTTGGTGTTAACATCTATGAATTCTCTGGCACTGCTGTACCAAAAATGCCACTGATCTTTTCTAATCCTGTAACTAAACTGTGTACTTGCGCTACTCAACTAACTCCTCCCGGAGATCCTGGAGCACCTGGTACTGTTGGAACTCCCGGATCACTTGGTGGCGCTTTGGTGCCCGTGCCTAACGAACCAACCAATACCAGTGAAGCACCTGAATCTCAAACCGCCAAGATGACCTACACCAGAGTGACAACCGGATTTGGTGCCGAAGCCAGCTTCTTTAAGAATGGTCGCTTCTTAACCTTGTTTGGCGAAGCTAAATATGGTATACCTATTGGAGTCACCACGCAAAATCCCGGCTTAAACAACACTCAAATGAAAAATCAAATGGCCGTTACATTCGGGGTGGCGTTCGGTATAAGCAACAGCACCAGCAAAGGATTTAAAAACGTTATCCGATAGATAACGCAGATCAGCTCAATCAACTCTTAAAAATCAAAGTCATGAACACCGTAATCATAATTCTAACAACATGGATAGCCATTAGTGTAGGCGTAACTGGTTTGTGGATGCTGAGGAGAGGTCCAAACGATTGGATGCATTACTAAGATCTATTTTTAAAAAACAATCTTCACCAATATGAAAACAACTAGTATTTCTCATATACTTCTATTCACAGTTATCAACTTTGTGATGGCAACCTCAGTATCAAACCTGGCTCATGCACAGACCAAACGAAACAGGACAGTTACAGACTATGGATTTGAAGCTTCAACCGGAAGTAGGTCATTTCTGCTTGAAAGCAACGTAGCATCCATCAACAGTCAACAGTTAAATCAGCGTGGCGGTAGTATTGGATTTTCTATCGGTAAAGATTTTTGGAGAATAAATTTAACCCCGCTTGGATTTTATAATTCCAATACAAACACGCAACCCAGTGTAAAACTGATTGAATCAGAAGGTCATCTCAACATATACCCGTTAAGTTTTCTTATACCAAAGGCTGCACGGTTTCCAAACATCTATCTTACAGGAGGTGTGGGCAGAGGAAAATATAAAGTAGACGGAAGCTATGTGCCCCAAGGACAAACATCTACTTGCATTTTTGATGCATTCTCAACAAATATAACGAGTTGGAATATTTTAGGAGGCGCGGGTATTGAATATCGTATTGGCCACAAAAGTGAATTTATCATCTTGTTTGCAGAAATTAAAAAAGGGCTTTCTATGGCAACATCCTCGAATCAGGAAGTATTCAACAATACTACTTTCAAAAACAACAAAATGATCAACATAGGTCTTGCGATAGGATTCAAACAGTAATACATCAATGACTTATTCACTAAGTAAAGAACTTTTTCGATATTGTATTTCGTTATATCAGAGTGAACATTACCAAAAACCGATTTTTTCGTTTTGCACTCAACCGGGCAACTAAACTGGCAGGCAAGCCAGGGCGCATTATTGCTTTATTAACACAATTGGCGGTAAAAATTCAACACACAAAAGGTTCGTCACTTAACATACAAACTCTACGCCAACAATTTCTTCTTATCAGTCGCATGGTGAAAGCTCATATAAGCGGTTCGTACAAAATAAAATCGATGAGATTGTTCATCATTCTTTTGGCAGCAATCATCTACTTCATCAATCCGATCGATTTAATACCTGATTTTCTTTTTGGAATTGGTCTTGCCGATGATCTCGCTGTACTCACCTGGGTATATCATGCCGCTGCTGATGAAATAGCATCGTTTAAAAATTGGGAAAACTCAATAGCATACCCAGTTACAGAAGGTTGACCACATAGGGCTCTTATAAAAATTTAAAATCATCTGCAAAAGTGATTCCTACGAAACCTTCCATGAATCCGTTCGCTGGATAAAACAGAATCACTTGGGTGGTCTGATTCCGGGTGTTATCCAAAAATAAAACCAGGTGTTTCTGTCCAGTTTCGATTTTCTTATCCGTCTTAGAGGAAATTTTATAACTTAAACTCAAAATCTTATGGAAAGATTTAGGCTGATTTTTCACGGTACAGCGATGTAGCCCCTGAAATGAAAAACCTGGAAGCCATACAAAAACACATGTAAAAATGGTTTGACTGGGTTGAGAAATAAAGAAAGCAAGGACGTTACCAAGGTGGTGAACCGCTGGAACCGCGCGGTAAACTTGTAGGTGGTCCAAATAAAATTGTTACTGACAAACCTTTCGCTGAAAGTAAGGAGTTGGTCGGTGGCTACTTTATCATCACTGCTAAAGACATCAATGAGGCCGTGGTACTTACTGAGGATTACCCCGACTTTATCTTGAATGGAAAAGTGCAGATTAGGCCAATACAAAAAACGGAAATGTAACCCGGTGTTTTTTCAAAACATGACGACTAATAATAGCCACACAGCGAGATAAAAAAGTAGAGCAGCTTGTGGACCATCTTTTCCGTCATGAGGCGGGAAGGATGGCCGCTGTGCTTACAAGACTCTTAGGCAGCTAGAACTTGGATACTGCCGAAGATCTCGTTCAAGACACATTACTAAAAGCCATTGACATATGGTGCTTTCGCGGAGTGCCAGACAACCCTTCGGCCTGGCTATATAAAGTTGCTCACAATAATGCGATTGATTGGGTGCGATCAAGCCAACGACAATCAAAACTTCTTGTTGCCCAGCAAGAAAAAATAAAGTCAGCGTGGGATCTATCATCACCTAGTGAAGTCATATTCCACGAAGGCGAAATTCAGGACATCGTTTTGCGAATGATTTTTGCCTGTTGTCATCCCAGCATTCTTCCTGAATCTAAATTTGCATTAACGCTAAAAACATAAGGTGGATTAAGCGTGAGTGAAATCGCTAACTCACTTCTTACTTCAGAAGAAACAATTGCTAAACGTATCTATCGGGCAAAAGAAAAAATCAAGCAAGAAGAAATTAAACTTGAACCACCGGGAATACTTGATTTTCCACATCACCTGGACACCGTGCTGCATGTGTTATACTTATTGTTTAATGAAGGCTATCATTCCACCCATAGTAATACTCAAATTCGCGAAGATTTATGTGCTGAAGCGATGCGTCTAACTTACTTATTGGCGCAACAGCAGGCTACCTGTTTACCGAAAGTAAATGCTCTTATGGGTTTGATGTGTCTTCAATCTTCACGTTTTGCTGCCCGCTCCGGAGAACTAGGCGAAAATATATTACTGGAAAACCAGGATCGTAGTCAATGGAGCATGCCTCTCATTGAACAAGGTCTCGGTTTATTACAAAAGCTTCGATGGGAAACACCCTGAGTGAATATCACGTAAAAGCATCCATTCAAACGCTCGCCACTAGTTTTTAAGAAACTCAATGGATTAAATTATTGAACTTGTATGAAACACTTCACGAATTAAAACCTGGCCCCAATGGTGAGTTTTAATAAGACAATTGCTATTGGTTATGCCCGATCACCTGAAGCCGGAATTCATGAGTTGCAAAAAATCACCACCTTACAAGAACATTATCTATACTTAACGGCAATCGGAAATTTCTATCTGCTTCAAGGAAATGTAGCGATAGCCAAAGTGTATTTAGAAAAAGCGCTAAACAAAACATCCACATTTCAAGAAGTCGAACTGATTAAAAGGAAAATTATAAGGTGCATCTGAATCAATGCCATTTCTAGTAAAATGCTCTCATTAGTTAACTCCACAACTGAGCCAGATCAAATGGTATTAAGAGCAATCCCAAAATCGCATTGGACTTTTTTTAAAAACCTCATCCATGACATGCGCTATAAAATAGATGTACCATTTGGCTCATTTTCAACTTAAGGTATTTCATCTCAGGTATTCCCCTACTTATACAGAATTGAAATTTCAGGGAATCTCCTAGTCATACACACTGTATAAAATCTATTGCTAAAGGATACCTTCGTTCATGTTTTCATAGCATGAAAAACCCATTAGCAAAAAAAAATCCTGGAATTTGCTCAGTTGCTTTTATGCTACTGATGATGGGAGTATATTCTCTAAGCGCACAAAAACCACTTGACTTTTACGGACCAAGCTACTATAAAGGCTTCGATGCCTCCTTTGTTGTACATAACTTTTCTTTACAGAGTAACCTGACAGCATTGCATAAACTTAATTTGCAAGAGGAAGGCATAAGCCTTGGCGGAGTATTTGGAAATAATAAGTGCCTCAGCAAATTCCGTGGTGGATTATACAATTCAAATAGCAAATCGCCATACGATATCAATTTAATCGAAGCAGAGTGTTTAACAAACTTATATCCATTTAATTTAGTTGGTCCGCACCGCAGACACAAAATTAATTTCTACGTAACCGGTGGAATAAATATGAATGTACTTTTATTTTATGGAAACTACCTGAATACTACGCAGCCACGAAACTATAGTCTGACAAAACAACCCTATTTAGGAAGAGTATCATTACTTCATTTAAGTGCAGGTGCAGGAATAGAATATCAATTACGCGGTGTCAGATCATTCGGTCATTTCTTTGCAGAAGTCCGCCAGGGAATACCGGTGATTAGTTGGACCAAACAGGATTCCTTTAAATCAACAACAGTCAGCAAAATCACATTCATCAATATTGGCTTCTGCTATGGCCTTCGAAAATGATCTGTATCATATTGTTAAGCTTAATTAGATGAAACCTTAAAAGACGACACAGCTTCATAAATTTCAATGGTTAATTGAACTGACGGGTGGTTTGTACCGATGGTAGGTATTCCAGTATATTGGTTACAAATTTAACCATCCAACCTTAATCAACTTTGGATATGCATACCTTTAATATCAACCGGAGACAATTTATAAAAGGTGCGACAGCTACCATGGCACTCAGCGCTATTGGAGCACAGGCTATGGATATTCTTAATCAACAAAAAACATGGCGTGTTGGTTTGATTGGTACAGGCTGGTATGGAAAAAGTGATCTTTTCAGATTGATGCAGGTAGCACCCGTGGAGGTGGTTGCGCTATGTGACGTTGACAAAAATCTTCTCAACGAAGCAGCCGCGCTCGTAACCAAAAAACAAAAATCAGGTAAAACACCGCGTCTTTATAACGACTATCAGAAAATGCTTTCTGAAAATCAACCGGATATTGTGCTGATTGGAACACCCGATCATTGGCATTGCCTGACTACCATCGATGCCTTAAAATCGGGTGCACATGTGTATATACAAAAACCAATTAGTGTGGATGTGATGGAAGGTGAAGCCATGTTGGCTGCAGCAAGAAAATACAAACGTACGGTGCAAGTAGGTCTGCAACGCAGAAGCACGCCACATTTAATAGAAGCGAAGAAAAACATTGTTGATGCCGGATTACTCGGAAAAATCTCGCACGTAGAAATGTTCTGTTACTATCACATGCGCAACACTATTAACCCTCCAATACAAAGTGTGCCCGAAAGTCTCGATTATGAAATGTGGACTGGCCCGGCACCATTGAGACCTTATGACGGATTACCTCACCGAGGCTGGTGGCGTGCATTTATGGAATATGGCAATGGTATTATGGGCGATATGTGTGTGCACATGCTTGATGCCGTTCGGTGGCAACTCAATCTCGGTTGGCCAAAAAAGATATCTTCTACAGGAGGTATCTATGTTCAGAAGGAAGGAAAATCAAATATTGCTGACACACAAACTGCCATTTTTGAATTTGATAATCTCACCGCAGTATGGCAGCATCGAACATGGGGTGCTTCCACGGATCCCGATTATCCATGGGGATTTAAGATATACGGAGATAAGGGAACATTGGCTGGCAGCCCTTATAGCTATGATTTTACACCCATAGGTGATGGAAAGAAAATTCATAGTGATGCTGTTTACGAAAGAGAAAAATATCCAGAAGACACCAAGGAGAAAGATATTGAAATACACGCGGCACCCGCTACACGACTTCACATGATCAACTTCCTTGCGGCTATCGAAGAAAATAAAAAACCGATTGCCGACATTGAAGAAGGACATATCTCCACGGCAAGTTGCATTCTTGGTAATATAGCCATGAAGACAGGAAGATCATTATCTTATAATCCACTGACAAGACAAGTGATCGGAGATGCGGAAGCTACACAACTCTTGCAACGTACTTACCGTGCTGGTTGGAAACATCCAACTCCAGACAACTTATAAAAATTTACACTCAGGTTCTCGCAAATATGAACACGATATCTGATGGTATCTTTTTAAAGCCGATATGCAATAGTTGCCTGAATCCATACATATCTGTAGCGTGGTACAGTTGAAGAACTTTCCACATTATTGTGGAAGATATCCCAACCTAATCGGGTACCATAGCACATCACCATTCAACGCTCTAAGATGCCTGAGACCGGCTAGCAAACAATTACAACTTTTCCAGAGCGTGTTGCATAAATTACTGATTTACCTGTGCAGTTCGTGCAAGGTTGGTAAGAAAGTCAACGGGTACGCAATTACGCTGACTATGATTTTAAACTTTGTATAGGAAGGGGAATTAGCTCCCGTTCAAAATAAGCTAATAATTTGTGGGTTGGATCATTTACTGCTTCACAGTAATAAATCCGATCCAGGTAACGATTAATGATTAAAGGGGTATTAGGGTCACGTTGTGCTGAAATTACAGTGCCCGTCTTATAACTATTGTCCATTCTAGTAAGATAAGCATAATAAGTTAAGGGCCCTAACAACCATCATTCGGATAAATACTCAAACAGTCTATTGCTTCACCCTATTTACTTCAACAAGGCAAAAGGAATCTAGTTGCATTCCATACTGATTTCCCTTCCATGTGATGGAACATTTAGTTATTCTGCTTGAAGAATTCTCCAATTCGTTTCTTTTTTCTCAGATGATGACGGTAATGCATTTCAGCGAACTGAACCCATTGTAGCATGCGGCTTAGTACATAGCTGATTGAAGTTGATGGGCTCCAACTCTTTGATTCATATTTCTATAGTTTAGTTAAAGTTATCGTTAACCACTTTTTATCCAGTAATGAAACAAAAGTTAACACAGATTATTCATCTTGATTACAACTCATCCGAGGATGGTACTAGCTTCGTTTTAAGGTCAGGGGCTTTCATGTCTTTATCAAAAGGAAACATCGGACGGTTGATGCGTTTGAAATCAAGTCGCTCCAAATCCTGATCTACGCCACCAGGAGTAAGTGCCATGATCCAATCTGCACGCATATCATAAAGTTAGGGCACCAGGTATCCAATCTTTACAACAACAATGTCTGTGTTGCGAGGATCAAGACCCAAACGTGTGAAATCAGCTTCATAGTGATAAGGCTTTCGCTTTTTAGTAACGATAACATGTACACTTCCCATTTTCACCAACACTTCGGTCTCAGCATGTTCATCGCCATGTACAATTGATTCTATCGTTCCTGATAATCGTATTGGTGGCGCATAGCGTGCGTCAATAGCAGCACCTGCATAGACATCCACCTTACCTCCCACTCCTGCTTCCATGGCCTTAGTGACAAACTCAGGGCCTGGTATAGATGCATAAATAAGGGACGGTCCTTTTGTTGTTTTGAATTCCTTACGTGCAAGTATTTCATTCAACGTCCATGTTACATCAACAGCTCCTCCGGCTGTGGGGTTATCACCCATGTCGCTGATAAAGAACGGATGCTTATCACTGGCGATAGCCCTGTCGAGACTTTCTTTAAGTGCTGCTGTGGGTGCAATAAACTCAAATTGCGATCGTGCTTTCCAAAAACTATTCGCGAGCGCTTCGGCTGTATTGGTAACTTTTTGCTGATGATCGCCTGCCACTATCACCACGGCATGATTGCGTGGTTCATCGGCCCAGGCATAGCCAATCCAAATGGCAGCATCTACAATGCCCTCTTGGGCAGCCGCAGTGGCTACTTGTGCATATAAACTTTTTCCAGGCTCAACCCGTGTACTTGTTTTTTCTCCTGGCAACAATATCGGCACAGCAATCCACGCTTTATAGGCCGGTTTGCCTTTACCTCTTTCTATTCTTGTTAATAAATTATCTACTGCGCGCTTTTTCGATTGCATGACATCTTCATGCGGAGCCATGCGAAATCAGGTGATTAAATCTGAGTTTTGCGCCAGGCGCCATGATACATTGCCATGCAAATCCATCGAAGTGGAAATGATTGTTTTCTTGCCCACCACCTCACGAATTCGAATAATCAAATCACCTTCCGGATCATCAAGTCCCACTACACTCATGGCACCATGGATATCGAAAAAGAGACCATCATAAGGCCCTTCTTCAGCATATCCAGTTTCTTTGTGACCAATGATTCATATGCCTCGCGGGTAACGGTGCCATCTGGGAGTACAACGCCTCGTAATGTCGGAATCCAATATGTGCGTTTGCGATCCAAAGAATCTAGGAATAAAAATGGATAGGTGCTAAAAATGTATCACCCGTTTTTGCATGGAATGCCTCTTCATCAGTGCGTGCAGGAGAGAACGTACTTGACTCTATGGCGATACCAGCAATGGCAATTCGAGGAAGCACTGAAGATGTTTTCTTATCGGATGGCTGACTGCATGCCAATACAAAGCTGAGCTAACGCAAACAGGTTGGATATTTTTTTCATGAACAGGTATTGAAAAATACGAATGTTTAATTTCTTTTCTAATTCATGCATAGATTATTACATGACGGGAAGATTAACGGGTGAGTTTAATCCTTATCAAGTACCAAATTTATACTGACTATCATGCGCCAGCCCCAACCCTACGCTACTGAGTTTATTCGCATCAGCTACAGCAGCCGTGGGAAAGAGCTTTTTAAATTCAGCTTGCACTACTGGCACTTCCGTGGATCCGCCCGTAAGGATAACCAGATCGATATCACTGGCTTTAATTTGTGCGAGTTGCAGACATTGCTTTGCTGAATCAGAAATCCTTTGGACCTGTCCCTGTATCGCTTCATCAAAACGTGTGCGCTTTATTGACACTCGTAATCCTTGTTCGATGAAATCCAGTGGAGCCCAATACTCGTTCATCGAAGTCAGTGCAATCTTGGTCTCTTCCGTGGCAGCGAGCAAAGCATGACCTGTTTCCTGCTCCATGACTTTGAGTAAACGCTTATACGTGACTTTATCATGCGCTTCATATAAGATCTGCTGTATCTGCGATCGTATCTTCACGGTGTAAAGTAAATTCACTTTGCTCCACTCTGCCAGATCGTGATATGGCTTTATAGGTACCTCCAAACGCTTATCACCATAAGTGGTCTTGTAACCAATCTCGGGCATGATGGCGGCAAGACTTAAATCCTTATCAAAGTCATTGCCACCAACACGCACACCCGTGTTGGCGAGGATATCAGAAGTGCGATCATATTTTTTAATGTATTGATTGGATAAACGGATGACTGTGAAGTCGGAAGTACCGCCACCGAGATCGGCTACAATGGCAAGCTTCTCAGAATTCAAATGCACTTCGTGAGCAAAGGCCGCGGCAATAGGCTCGAACTGAAACGCGATGTGTTTAAAACCTACACGCTGAGCGATATTCGTTAACTCTTGTTGTGCACGGCTGTCACCCGGGATATCATCATCGATGAAGTGTACGGGGCGGCCCATCACCACATGGCGCAACTCTTCACCGGCAAATGCATCGGCTTTCTCCTTCAGGTTTTTAAGAAATAAAGCGATGATCACATCAAACTTCATCGGCTTTCCATTGACGGATGTGCCGTGGTCCATCAGCGATGTGCCGAGCACCCGCTTAAGGCTACGCATGAATCGGCCTTCTTTGCGCTCAAAGAAAAGATCAACTGCATGTCTGCCAAAAAAAGGTGCGCTTATTTTTCGTTGATAGAATAAGGCACTGGGAATAATAGATTCCTGCCCTTCCACTGGCACAAGACTGACTGCGCCTGCCTTTGAAATAGCAACACTTGAATTAGATGTACCGAAGTCTACCCCGCAGGAGATCATTTGATGAAGAAAAAGGGTGCATTAGTACTTGATAATTTCGAGTTGGTGAAATGATTAGCGATATCAAAATTCTCGCATACTGGCGGAATGGAATGCCGTGCTTATTGAAGATTCAAATTGGTACGGTGAATTTTCAAACTTATTGCCAGCCGGCAATTAAATAACTTAGGATCTAATTTCCTCGCTTGAACTCCAACCGTATTGAACTCGAGACTAAACTGTTGATTATCGACAAGTATCCGGTGCGGAATGGAATTGGTTCTGACCATCACTTCATTCCAGTTTCCGAATTTTTGATTCACAAAGTTCCATGTAAGTTGACTAATGTTTTTATTCAAATAATTTTAACCCAGATTATGCATTAGAAAATGCTAGTCATTGATCTTTTTGCCTGACGATATCAAATAATCCGTCTAACCATATTCGTTTTTCACCAATGGCGGAGATATTGAGTGTTGTTTTTCCTGCATGTTTTGTTATCCAACTTCCTAATGCAAAGCATTTAAATCTTAATGTGCTTAAAGT